>NZ_JAFCTI010000002.1:174946-540311 GCF_049895945.1 Pseudarthrobacter sp. DSP2-3-2b1
TGGGGGTTTTTTGGGCGGCCGTGTGTGGGCCTGGGGGGGGGGGGGTGGTGGGGGGCCTCCTACCCCCGACCTCCCCCCCCAACGCGAAGGGGCGGGGCCGGCAAAATGCCCGGCGGCCCCCCAAACGACGAAGGGGCGGGGCCGGCAAAATATGCGACGGCCCCACCCCCAGCGCAGCTACTTGTCGTTATCCGACTTGGCGCCAAGCGTCGTCTTCTGGACCTGCATGAGGAACTCGACGTTGCTTTGGGTCTCCCGGATCTTGTTGGTCAGCAGCTCAAGGCTCTGCTGCGTTTCGAGTCCGGAGAGGACGCGGCGCAGCTTCCACATGATCTTGACTTCCTCGGGGGAAAGCAGGTTTTCTTCACGGCGGGTACCGGACGCGTTGACGTCCACTGCCGGGAAGATGCGCTTGTCAGCCAGCTGGCGGGACAGGCGGAGCTCCATGTTGCCGGTGCCCTTGAACTCCTCGAAGATGACCTCGTCCATTTTGGAACCGGTCTCCACGAGCGCGGTTGCCAGGATGGTCAGCGAGCCGCCGTTTTCGATGTTGCGGGCTGCACCGAAGAAGCGCTTGGGCGGGTACAGCGCTGCGGAATCGACACCACCGGACAGGATTCGGCCGGAGGCCGGTGCTGCCAGGTTGTAGGCGCGGCCCAGGCGGGTCATGGAGTCCAGGAGGACAACCACGTCCATGCCCATTTCCACGAGGCGCTTGGCGCGTTCGATGGAGAGCTCGGCAACGGTGGTGTGGTCATCGGCGGGGCGGTCGAAGGTGGAGGCGATGACCTCACCCTTGACGGTGCGCTGCATGTCGGTGACTTCTTCGGGGCGTTCGTCAACAAGCACCATCATGAGGTGGACCTCAGGATTGTTGGTGGTGATGGCGTTGGCGATGGACTGCAGGATGAGCGTCTTTCCGGCCTTCGGCGGGGAGACGATCAGGCCACGCTGGCCCTTGCCGATCGGGGCAACCAGGTCAATGACGCGGGGGCCGATCTTCTTGGGGTCGGTCTCAAGGCGCAGGCGCTCGGACGGGTACAGCGGAACCAGCTTGGCGAATTCGACGCGGTCCTTGAGCTCTTCCGGAGTCTTTCCGTTCACGGAGGTGACGCGGACCAGGGCGTTGAACTTCTGGCGGGCGGTCTGCTGGCTGCGGTCTTCGCCTTCACGCGGTGCGCGGATGGCGCCAACCACGGCGTCGCCCTTGCGCAGGTTGTATTTCTTGACCTGGGCGAGGGAAACGTAGACGTCGTTCGGGCCGGGCAGGTAACCGGAGGTGCGGATGAACGCGTAGTTCTCGAGGACATCCAGGATGCCTGCCACGGGCAGCAGGACATCGTCCTCGGTGACCTCGACGTCGTCGACGTCCGGTCCCTGGGCGCGGCCCCGACGGCGGTCGTTCCGGTCGCGGAAGCGGTCGTTGCGGGAGTTATCCCGGCTGTCCCGGCTGTCCCGGTTGTCCTGGCCGCCTGAGCGGTCATTGCGGTCGTTCCGGTCCCGGCGGTTGCGGCGGTTCCGGCGGCTGCCGCCGTCGGCGTCGTCGTTGTCGCGGGTGTTGTCGCGGTTGTCATCGCGGCGGGCGCCTTCGCGCTGGCCTGCCTCACGGCTACCGGCGTTGTCGCGGCCACCATCGGTGGATTCGCGGACGTTGGTGTCGCGGGCACCACTTTCGCGGACGTTGGTGTCGCGGGCACCGGTTTCGCGGGCGTTGGTGTCGCGGCCACTACGGGTGCGGCCGGCTTCACGGCGGTCAGTGCGCTGGCCGTCGCCGGACTCAGCACCCTGGGCGTCGGAGCGCTGGGTCTCCGTGCGCTGGGTTTCCGCACGTTCGCCCTGGCGCTGTTCAGCGACGGGCTGCACGGACGGAGTTTCGGTTTCAGTTGCCTGCGCAGAGGCTGCGGCGGCTTCGCCGCGGCGACGGTTGCGGGTGCGGGGCTGGCGGCGTTCGCCGGTGCCCTCGCCTGCAACGTCCGACTCAGCCGGAGCCGCTGCCGGGGCCTCTGCGGGCGCAGCAGCTGGAGCTTCGGTGGCAGGTGCCGTGGCGGGGGCGGCGACAACGCCGTCACTTACGGCGCGGCGGCTGCGGCCACGGCCACGTGCACGGGTTCCCTCGGCAGCGGGTGCCTCGGTCTCGGTCGAAGACGCTACCGGTGCAGCAACGGCGGGGACCACGTGGTTTTCAGTCGCCTTTTCGGCCGCCTTGGCAGGCGCCTTGCTGGGCGACGTTCCCGCACGGTGGGCGGAAATGGCGGTAACCAGGTCCCCCTTCCGCATGCGGGACCCACCGGAAATCCCCAGCTGGCTGGCAAGTGCCTGCAGCTGAGCGAGCTTCAGGCCGGCAAGGCCGCTGCTCTTGGTGGGTGCGGCCGTTGATGATCCGGCTACAGAAGTTGATGTGTCCACAGCTGAAGACAGCTCAGTGGTTTCGGTCACGAAGGATCCTTCCCCCTCGACGGCGTCCAGACTGGGAGCTGGACGCGATGATTGATCGGGCTGCAGTTCAGATTTGCAGCCGGGATTTTCGGCCTTGCCGGTTGGATTTCGGCCAGCAGGGCCGGATACTGATTCACCATACGCGCCGATTAATGACGGAACGCTGGACTGACGGTTCAGGGGCAGACACTTCTTGCTGCAGATTCCTGCGACAGACCAAGCAGGTGGCACCGGATATATTGCGCAGTAGGAGACCGAAAGCAACTGAGTGCAATAACAGGTCAGATAGGCGGAATTACCGCCGGTGCATGTCCACCTTAGCACCTTCAACGTCCACTGCCAGCTTCAGGACCCGCCAGCCGATACCCGGCGTGTTGGCCGAGGTAAACGACTCGATGAACCTGAGCACTTCGGCGGCTTCGGCCTCGCCGTTAGCGAGGACCAGCACGGTGGGCCCGGCCCCGGAAACCACTGCCGCGTGGCCCGCGCTGCGCAGCGCCCTGATCAGCGCCGCGCTGGGGCGCATGGCCTCTGCCCGGTAGCTCTGGTGCAGGTAATCCTCGGTACCGGCCAGCAGGAATTCCGGCTTGTGAGTCAGCGCGTGGATGAGCAGGGCAGCGCGGCCGGAGTTCATCGCGGCTGCATGATGTCCCACGGAGGCGGGCAGCAGGGCGCGGGCGGCCTCAGTGGACAATTCGAAATCGGGAACGGCGACGACGGGGATCACCGGGGCAGCCACGGTGGCGCACGTGCTGCTGTACCGGTCACTGTCCTGCCATGACAGCGCCAGTCCGCCGAAAATCGCCGGGGCGACGTTGTCCGGATGGCCTTCCATTTCGCTGGTCAGCTGCAGGATCCAGTCCCGCCCACGCTGTTTTGCCTCCGGTACCAAGGCGTTGGCTGCCGAAACAGCTGCCACCACTGCCGAGGCCGAGGAACCAAGGCCCCGGCCGTGGGGGTTGACGTTCTGTGCTGTGATCCTGAGCCCGCCGTGCTTGTAGCCCAGCCGCAGGAAGGCAGCTTTCATGGCCCGGACCACCAGGTGGCTGGCATCCCGGGGAAGGGTGTCCGCCCCCTCGCCGCTGAGCTCGAACACCAGCTCGTCGGTTTCGAGGCTCTCCACCGTCAGGGTGTCGTGCAGTGCCAGGGCGAGGCCCAGGCTGTCGTATCCCGGGCCGAGGTTGGCGCTGGTGGCCGGAACCCTGACGGTGACGCGCTGCCCTGCCTCGATGACGGGCAGGTCGACGGCGGTGGGCGAGGTGGTTTTCAAGGCTACTTTTCTTCCAGTCCCAGTTCAGCTGCAACAGTGACAACGTCGTTGGAGACCTTCACGGGCTGCACCTCGCTGCCGTCCTCGGTGCGCAGGGCCCACTGGGGATCCTTGAGGCCGTGGCCGGTAACGGTGATGACAATGGTCTTTCCTGACGGAACTTCGCCGGCGGCGTGCTTCTTGAGCAGCCCGGCTACCCCTGCCGCGGAACCCGGCTCCACGAAAACGCCTTCACGGGCGGACAGCCAGCGGTGGGCATCAAGGATCTGCTCGTCGGTTACCGCGTCGATGAAACCGCCGGACTCGTCACGGGCGGCAATGGCGCCGTCCCAGGAGGCGGGGTTGCCGATCCGGATGGCGGTGGCGATGGTGTCCGGCTCCGTGATGGGGTGGCCGGCCACGAACGGTGCTGCACCTGCGGCCTGGAAGCCCCACATCTGCGGGGTTTTGGTGGACACGGCAGGCAGGGTGCCGGCTGTGTCGGACTCGAACGGAGCCGAGTACTCCTTGTACCCCTTCCAGTACGCCGTGATATTACCGGCGTTGCCAACGGGCAGGACGTGGATGTCCGGAGCCTCTCCGAGCGCGTCAACGATCTCGAAGGCGCCGGTCTTCTGGCCTTCGATACGGGCAGGGTTGACGGAGTTCACCAGGAACACCGGGTAGGACTCCCCCAGCTTCCGTGCAATGTCCAGGCAGTTGTCGAAGTTGCCGTCCACCTGCAGCAGCGTGGCGCCGTGTGCGATCGCCTGGCTCAGCTTGCCCATGGAGATCTTGCCCTCCGGGACCAGCACTGCGCACTGCAGGCCGGCCGCGGTGGCGTAGGCAGCGGCCGAGGCCGAGGTGTTGCCGGTGGACGCGCAGACAACAGCCTTGGCGCCGGAGGCGACGGCTGCGGTCATGGCCATGGTCATGCCGCGGTCCTTGAACGAACCGGTGGGGTTCATCCCTTCCACCTTGAGGTAGACGGTTGACCCGGTGAGTTCGGAGAGCTTCTGCGCGTGGACCAGCGGAGTTCCGCCCTCGCCCAGCGTGATGACCCTGGTGGATTCCGTGACGGGCAGTCGGTCAGCGTATTCGCGGATAACGCCGCGCCATTGGTGAGCCACTTAGACTCCTTCTACCCGCAGAACGGATGTAACTGAATTGATGACGTCCAGGCCCTTGACGGCCTCGACGGTGGCTGCGAGGGCGGCCTCTGATGCGCGGTGGGTGACGATCCGCAGTTCGGCTGATTCCACGTTGGACTCCGCGTCCTTGTGGATGGTCTGCCGCATGATTTCGATTGACACGCCGTGCTCCGCGAAGAGCTGGGCGATCCGGGCCAGCACACCGGGCTGATCGGCGACGTCGAGCCCGATGTAGTAGCTGGTGGTTGCCGCTTCGATGGGCAGGGCAGGAATGTGGCCCGTGGTGGTCTCGGTACGCTGGGGTCCGCCAAGTACCAGGCGGCGGGCGGCAGAAACAAGGTCACCCAGCACGGCAGACGCCGTCGGGGTTCCACCGGCGCCTTGGCCGTAGAACATCAGTTCGCCGGCATTTTCCGCTTCGATGAACACAGCGTTGAACGCTCCGCGGACAGCGGCCAGCGGGTGCTCGCGGGGAAGCAGCGTCGGGTGGACGCGCACGGAGATGCCTTCGCCGCCGTCTGTTTCTGTGTCTGCGACGGTCAGCTTTTCGGCGATCGCAAGCAGCTTGATGACAAAACCCGCGTCCTTGGCAGCGGCGATATCTGACGCGCTGACCTTGGTGATGCCTTCGCAGTGGACGTTCTCCAGCGCGAACCGCGTGTGGAAGGACAACGTGGCCAGGATGGCGGCCTTCGCGGCGGCGTCGTGGCCTTCGACGTCGGCGGTGGGGTCCGCTTCCGCGTAGCCGAGGCGCTGGGCTTCGGCAAGGGCATCCGCAAACTGGGCACCGGTGGAATCCATCTGGTCGAGGATGAAGTTGGTGGTGCCGTTGACGATGCCCAGCACCCGGGTGATCCGGTCGCCGGAAAGGCTGTCGCGGATGGGCCGCAGGATGGGGATGGCGCCTGCCACAGCCGCTTCGTAGGACAGCTGGACGCCGGCCTTGTCAGCCTCTTCGTAAAGCGTGGGACCGTCCTGGGCCAGCAATGCCTTGTTGCCGGTGACCACGCACGCGCCGTTGCGCAAGGCGGACAGGATCAGCGTGCGGGCGGGTTCGATCCCGCCCATCAGCTCGATCACCAGGTCCGCGTCCTTGACAAGTGTCTCGGCGTCGGTGGTGAAAAGTTCCTGCGGCAGGTCAACGTCACGCTTGGCGTTCACGTTGCGCACGGCGATGCCGCTGAGCTGCAGTTTGGCACCTGTGCGGGCGGCCAGGGCGTCGGCGTCCTCAATGAGAATCCGCGCAACCTGGGCCCCAACGTTGCCACAGCCCAGCAGGGCTACTTTCAGGGTTCGCAATTCAGTCATTCAGACTCCCATGTCGCGGTTGAGCAGATCTTCTTCGGTTTCCCCGCGGACAATCAGCCGGGAGGATCCGTCGCGCACCGCGACAACGCCCGGCCGGGCCAGATAGTTGTAGTTACTCGACAGGGCCCAGCAGTAGGCGCCGGTACCCGGTACAGCAAGCAGATCACCGGCTGCCACGTCCTCGGGCAGATATACATCTCTAACAACTATGTCGCCGCTCTCGCAATGTTTGCCCACTACGCGGGACAGTTGCGGGGCTGCGTCCGAGGTGCGGGAGGCGAGAATCGCCGAATAATCGGCGTCGTACAGCACCGGGCGGGCGTTATCGCTCATGCCCCCGTCCACCGACACATAGCGGCGCGGATACGTAACGTTGTCTTCGCCGCTTTCGTCCGTTCCGCTGTTTCCGGCGGCCGGCGCGTCGACGCGGACGGTCTTCAGGGTGCCCACCTCATACAGCGTGAAGGCGGTGCTGCCCACAATGGCACGGCCGGGCTCGATGGAGATCCGGGGGGAGCTGATGCCCAGCTCGGCGCAGGTGGAACGCACGACGGCGGCCATCGCCTGCGCGATGTCGGCTGCGGGGCGGGGCGTGTCCACCGGCGTATAGGCAATGCCATAGCCGCCTCCAAGATCCAGCTCGGGAAGCACAATGGAGTACTTCTCCTGCATGGCGGCGAGGAAACGAAGGAGCTTCTGGGCGGCCAGGGCAAAACCGTCAGGTTCGAAGATCTGGGACCCGATGTGGCAGTGAAGTCCCAGCAGTTCAATGCTGGAATAGGCGGTAGCTGCGGCCACTGCCTCTTCGGCTGCCGAGAGGCCGGCTTCTTCAGTGGTGTCCCCCGCCATGGACAGGCCGAACTTCTGGTCCTCGTGGGCGGTGGCGATGAACTCGTGGGTGTGCGCGTGCACACCTGGGGTCAGGCGCAGCATCACCTTGGCGGTTTCGCCACGGCCTTCGGCGATCTTGGCGACGCGCTCGAGTTCGTCGAGGCTGTCCACCACGATCCGGCCAAGTTTCATGTCGAGGGCGCGGTGGATTTCGGCGTCGGACTTGTTGTTGCCGTGGAGCGCCACGTCCGCGCCGGGGATCCCGGCCCGGGCAGCGACCGCCAACTCCCCGCCGGAAGCCGTGTCCAGCCGCAGTCCTTCTTCCTCGACCCACCGCACCACGGCGGTGCAGAGGAACGATTTGCCGGCGTAGTACACGTCCACTCCGCCGCAGATGTCGGCGAACGCGTTGTTGAACGCGTCGCTGAACGCACGGGCGCGGGCCCGGAAATCGTTCTCGCTCATCACGAACAACGGCGTTCCGTACTGCCGTTGCAGCTCGCTGACCGTGATGCCGTCGATGGCGAGTTCGCCGTCGACGTTCCGGTCAACGTCCTGGGCCCAGAGCGGCTGGTGCAGGGCATTCACATCGGCTGGAACGACAAGCCACTCAGGGGCCAGCGGCGACTCGTGACCCGCGGAAGCCGAAGGCTGTGCTGACATGGGGATCACATCCGTTCCGGCGCCGAAACGCCAAGGAGGTCCAGGCCGTTGGCCAGCACCTGGCTGGTGGCGTCGTTGAGCCACAGGCGGGTGCGGTTGACGTCTGTTACGGGCTCGTCTCCCATGGGGGCGATGCGGCAGGCGTCATACCAGCGGTGGTACGCACCGGCAATGACCTCGAGGTGGCGGGCTACGCGGTGCGGCTCGCGCAGTTCAGCGGCCTTGGCCACGATCGAGGGGTAGCTGCCCAGGTAGGACAGCAGCTCGTTCTCGGTGGCATGGTCCAGCAGGGAGGCTTCAAACGCACTGCGGTCCACACCGGCGGCAACGGCGTTGCGGGCGGCGCCGCGGGTCCGCGCGTGGGCGTACTGGACGTAGAACACCGGGTTCTCGTTGCTGTGCTTCTTCAACAGGTCAGGGTCCAGGGTCAGCGGCGAGTCCGCCGGGAAACGGGCCAGGGAGTAGCGCACGGCATCCTTGCCCAGCCAGTCGATGAGGTCCTTGAGCTCGATGATGTTGCCGGCACGCTTGGACAGCTTGGCGCCGTTGACGGAAACCAGCTGGCCGATCAGCACCTCGATGTTCTTTTCCGGGTCGTCCCCGGCCGCCGCCGCTATGGCCTTGAGCCGGTTGATGTAGCCGTGGTGGTCAGCGCCCAGGAGGTAGATCTTCTCGGTGTAGCCGCGGTCCTTCTTGGACAGGTAGTAAGCGGCGTCGGCGGCGAAGTAGGTAGGCTCTCCGTTCGCGCGGATCATGACGCGGTCTTTATCGTCACCGAAGTCCGTGGTCCGCAGCCAGACCGCACCGCCGTCGTCGAACACGTGGCCCTGTTCGCGGAGGCGCGCCACGGCACTTTCAATCGCGCCGGCGTCGTGCAGTTCCTGCTCGGAGAAGAACACATCGAAATCGACGCCGAAATCGGCGAGCGTGGCTCTGATGTCCTTCATCTGGGCTTCGTAAGCGGCGGAGCGGATGACCGGAATGGCCGCCACTTCGGTCAGTTCGCGGATGTCCGGGTGCGCATTGAGCACCTCATGGCCCAGATCCGCAATGTACTGGCCCGGGTAGCCGCCGTCGGGCACGGGGAGGCCGTGGAGCCGGTTGTACACGGACTGCGCGAACACGTTCATCTGGGTGCCGGCGTCGTTGATGTAGTACTCGGCGGTGACTTCCGCGCCGGACGCACGCAGCACCCGGGCGATAGCGTCGCCCAGGGCGGCCCAGCGGGTGTGCCCGATGTGCAGCGGGCCGGTGGGGTTGGCCGAGACGAACTCCATGTTCACGGTGTGCCCGGCGAGCGCCGAGTTCTTGCCGTACTGCGTGCCCGCTTCGACAATGGCCTTGGCGAGGGCGCCCGCAGCACCGGCATCCACGGTGATATTGAGGAAGCCGGGTCCTGCGATATCCACCGCGGACACGCCGTCGATCGACTTCAGCCGGGTGCTCAGCACCGTGGCGAATTCGCGGGGGTTGGTGCCGGCCTGTTTGGCCAGCTGGAGGGCGATGTTGGTGGCCCAGTCGCCGTGGTCCCGGTTCTTCGGTCGCTCCACGCGCACATCATCAGGGACGGCTGATGCGGAAAGGGCGATTTCGCCAGCGGCGACGGCGTCTTTCAGGCAGGCGGATATGGCGAGGGAGAGTTCTTCGGGAGTCACCCCTCTAGCCTACCGGCGGCTGGGACGTGGACGAATTTGAGCGTCGGCCGTCACAGCCGGCACACAACGCAATCACAGGGTGAACCATTACGCTGAATCCGACGTTGAGTACACCGTAAGCACCCAGCCCACGAAACGAGACCCTTTATGAGACCGTCAGTCCGCAAGAGTGTTTTCGCCGGTATCGCCGGCCTGTCCCTCGCAGGAACGGTGGCCGGCTGTGCGCCGTCCGCCACCCAGACCACACCGGCCCCTGCCACCGGCACCAACTCCCCCGCGTCCTCGGCAGCCGCTGCGCCTTCCGGAACAGCGTCATCGCTGGCCGGCAGCGGTTCCGTCTACCAGGACGGCACCTACAGCGCCGACGGCACATACGTCTCCCCCAACGGCACTGAAACTGTCGGCGTGGAGCTGACGCTGGCTTCAGGCACCGTCACTGCGGTGAACATCACCCAGCATCCGTCCAATCCGAACACCAGGAAGTTCCAGGGCGAGTTCGCCGGCGGCATCGCGGCGCAGATCGTGGGCAAGAGCGTGGACGAGCTCAACGTATCCAAGGTAGCTGGGTCCTCGCTGACCAGCGGCGGCTTCAACAAGGCGCTTGAGATGATCAAAGCCGAGGCCAAGTAGGCCGTGCCTCACGGGGAGTGGGCGGACTTCACTTTCGACGGCATAGGTACCCGTTGGGAAATCTCAACGCCCCGGCCTCTTGCCGGTACGTTGCGTTCGCGGCTGCTGGACGTGGTGGAGAAGTACGACGGCGACTGGTCCCGGTTCCGGCCGGACTCCACGGTAAGTGCCATGGCCCGGCAGCCCGGGCGCTATACGTTGCCGGGCGAGGCGGCGCCGCTCGGGCGCCTGTACCGGTCTCTTTACGACATCACTGCGGGTGCCATGACTCCGCTGGTCGGCAGCAGCCTGGAGCAGCTGGGGTACGACGCAACATACTCCCTGGTGCCGGCGGGTGCTGCGGTGCCGGCACCGCGTTGGGACGATGCCCTGGACTGGGACGGCGCCGTTCTCACCACTTCCGCGCCCCTGGTCCTGGACATCGGTGCGGCTGGAAAGGGGCAGCTGGTTGACCTCGTGGCGGCGGAGCTGCGTTCCAGCGGTGTGGCTTCATTCGTCATTGATGCCAGCGGAGACCTGCTGCACAGCGGCCCGGACCCCCTGCAGGTGGCGCTGGAACATCCCTACGATCCAACCAAGGCAATCGGGACCGTGTCCTTGGCCGGCGGAGCATTGTGCGCGTCAGCCTCAAACCGCCGGGCGTGGGGTGACGGCCTGCACCACGTGCTCGACGGCACCACCGGACGCCCCGTCAGCACCGCCGTCGCAACGTGGACCATGGCCTCGAGCACGATGGTTGCCGATGCGCTGGCCACGGCGTTGTTCTTTACCCCGGGCGCTGAGCTGGAGCGGTCCTTCGACTTCTCCTGGCTGACGGTATTTTCTGATGGCAGCGCTGCGTATTCATCCGGCTTTGAAGGGACACTGTTCACATGAGTCCTGTTGATGCTCCGAAAGCAGGCGCCGCCGTTTCACCTGCGGGCCGGCTGGATACCCTGCTGGGCCACTTCACCATGTATCGGCTCATTCTGCTGGTGCTGGGGGCCCTCGCTGCCTACAGTCTCCTGCTCAATGCCCTCGGCTGGCTGACCTTCGGCATTCCGCAGATGCTGGTGCACCTGGTGCTGTGCATGGGCTTTACCTACCTGTCCAACCGCGGGCTGGCGGCGCTTTTTCACGTGCGCCCGCATTCTGAGTCGTCGCTAATTACGGGCCTGCTCCTGTATTTCCTGTTTTGGCCCACCTTTGCGCCGATGGACATGGCCGGCGTGGCGCTGGCCTGTGTACTGGCTTCCGCCTCCAAATACGCCCTAGCCTGGCGTGGCCGGCACATCTTCAACCCCGCGGCCGCCGGCGCGTTTATTACCGGCCTGACGGGCCTGAACATCGCCACGTGGTGGGCGGCAACGCCGGCCATGTTGTGGCTGCTGGTGCCTGGCATTCTGCTGGTGCTGTACCGGACGCGGAAGTTCCTCATGGCTGCGGTGTTCCTGGTTGTTGCGTTGGCCATCATTACGGCGGAACTGCTGCAGGCCGAGCTGTCCCTGGGTGGTGCACTCTGGCAGGGCCTGGCGCAGCGGCCTTTACTCTTCTTTGTCGGCTTCATGCTGACCGAGCCGCTGACTCTCCCGCCCCGCCGTTGGCAGCAGCTCGCGCTGGCGGCAGTGGTGGGCGTGGTGTTTTCTGTGCCTTACAACTTCGGCTTCATCGCCAACTCGCCCGAGCTGGCCCTGCTGCTGGGCAACCTGCTGGCCTTCCTCGTGGGCCAGCGTGGAGCACTGCGGCTTCGGTTTGCCGGGTCGCGGGCTTTGACGCCCAGCACCACGGAGTTCGTCTTCGAGCCGTCCCGGCCGGTCCGCTTCCTCCCGGGGCAGTACATGGAACTGGACCTGCCGCATGCCAAGTCGGATGGCAAGGGCCGGCGCCGGGTATTCAGCCTGACCAGCGCCCCGGACTCGGGCACGGTGAAATTTGGCATCCGGACGGCGGAGCCGCTTTCCGCTGCCAAGAAAGCCCTGCTGGCGCTGAAGCCGGGCGACGAAGTGGCGGCCACGTCTGTGGGAGGCGATTTCGTCCTGCCGCGGGATCACAATGAACCTGTCCTCCTCATTGCGGCGGGCATCGGCATCACACCTTTCCTTGCCCACCTCGCCGCCGGTGCTGCCCGGGAACGGGACGTGGTGCTCCTACTTCTGGCCCGTAACGCCGGGGAAATTGCCTACGCGAGCGAACTGGAGGCCTCTGGGGCTCGAATCCTGGCCCGGATCGCGGACGGCTCCGCTCCCCCGTCATTCATCACCGACGCCGGTGCTGCCGCTGGGCCGCTGGACGGGACGTCGCTGCGGGCGCTGGTACCTGACATCGCCGATCGCACTGTGTACGTATCGGGATCGCCCGCAAGTGTCGCTTCGCTGCGGCGGGCGGCCAGGAATGCCGGTGCGCGGCGTGTGCACGTGGACTCTTTTGCGGGCTACTGAGTGGGCGTTTTCCATTGCAGGCCACCTTCCTGCTAAGCTCTAGGACGTCCCGCCGGCAACGGCAGGATCCCTGGATTGCCCTCGTAGCTCAGGGGATAGAGCGTCTGCCTCCGGAGCAGAAGGTCGTTGGTTCGATTCCAATCGAGGGCACAGAAGAAACCCCCACCGCATGTTTTCGCGGTGGGGGTTTCTGTTTTTTCGTTCTTGGCGTGTGGCTCGGGGTCTACGGGACGGGAATCGCTCCCGGGCAGCCCTGACCCTGCGGATTCTGGTTGCAATCATCCGCATAGTTGCGCGTGATGGAGCGCCACACGCTGACGGTCTGCGGTGGGGCGCTGAATTGTCCCTGGCCCGGGATGGGCAAGGGCGGCCCGCTGTTGACGGAATAGGTTCCTTGGAAAGACGTTGTCAGGACCACTTGGAAGTCGCCAGTAGTCGTGTACACGTGACTCGTCCTGGTCTTTTCGCCCCAACGGTCCTGCGGCAACGGTCCACCCATGGACGCCTGCGGCCCGAACACCGTTCCATCGCCGTAATTCCACGTGTACTGCACCGGAGTGGCCACTACGTGGACTGCCTGGCCGAACATTGTGATATCGAACTGCTGCTCAGCGGCGTCCGCGTAGAAGTTGGTCTCAGCGCCGCGCAGCGTGTGCGGACTCGGTTGGGCTACCATCGTCCCTGCATTGACCGGCAGACTCTCGAACTGCCGCTGGATGTCCGCGGCGATCCGGGGCAACAAGTCTTCGGGCGCTGCATCGTATAGGCAGGTCGGGCCGGAATGAATAACCCAAACGGCGCCTGGAACGCCTCTCGGCTTGGATAGCCAAATTACCGGGATACCTTCTTCATTGCCGGCCGGACCGCTAGTGCATTCAATTTGGTCCCCAAGGCAGGTTGTATCGAAATCGCCGCCGCCAAGGTGGCACTGGAGCTCGTACTTGTAGTCGTTGGGGTCCGTTGGAATATGGCCGGGCGGAATTCGAATAATATCGCCAGAATCTGCGTCCGCTGTCCACTGGTCGGCGTTGGCAGCCAAACCTGTGTCAACGAAACCGATGGCGATGGGCGGCTTGGGTGGCGGTTGTGGTATGGGCGGGTCCTCCGCGAAGGCACGCACGGGGAAGCACAGCAGTCCCACAAGAAACAAAGCAAGAACAAGCATGCTCCGGCAATTCGCTCGCATTGTTATCGGATCAGCCCTAGGTCGGCTAAGACCCACCCTGACGCACCGAATGTTGCCGTTGCCTGGCTTCCGGCGTTCGTGTCCTTGGTTGGGTCCTGATAGAGGCTCCCGTCGGGGTTGTGGATCGCAATAGACTTCTGGACCACTTGCACCGTCGCCTGCGCGGCCTCTCCCGGCAACATCTTCGCGGTGACAACCGGAGTTTCGACGCGGCCGCCAACTATCCATTTGTCATCGCTCCATGCTGCGGAGATGTTGTCGCTTAGTGATCCACAAAAAGTACAGCTCGGGTCCGATATGGCTTCCATGGGCTTCGGGTCGCCTGTCTCGTATGCATAGCCCAGAAGTTGGAACCAGTGCGCCACGAACGCCTCCAGCCCCTCCTTCGTCTCCGTCTTCGCCACTTCGGGCAGCACTGGAACGGGGACATTTTGGGCACGGCCTGTTGCGTCCGCGGGTTTGTAGGTTGCGGTTGGAGTGGGGGTTGCGCTCGGCGAGATGGACTCAGCTGCGGAAGTTGTCGCGGTGGCAGCAGGGTTGGGGTCACCACCGGAATTACAGCCCGAAAGCGCTACGGCTGCTGCAACGACAAGGGCAACGCCGCCCGTTCGGATGCGCCAGGACGAAGTGAGTTGGTGCGATGTCATGGGCAGCTAATCCCCCGATAGTTTTCAAGACGCATGGCTCCGGACAATGACTCAAGGGTAGCCCAAGCGACAATTGCGTGATCAAAGTTATCCACAGCTACCCGCCCACGTTTCTACCAGCCGGAAATACGTAGAGAAAGTCACACGCTCACCGGGCACCGAGACGTAGGGACCTTTGGGCGGCGAAACGTAAAGGCGCTAAGCGGACTACTTATAAGTGCGGCCGCTCGTCTCCAGCCAGTACCAATCGACCATGCCTGATGCCGCACCGTAAACAGTGCCCCCAAGCAGACCGAGCAATGCAGTCTCCGTGATCCAACTTTTCGGTGGTGGCGGGCTGGGTAGTTGTGGTGGTTCCCAGTCGGGTTCTTCGGTGGCGTAGTGCCTGCCGGTGGGTGAGATCCAGCCTGGTGGGTGGTCTTTGGTGGCGGGTCCGGGTGTCCAGCCTCCGGTGTGCCTGAGCCGATGATGCCGTGGACACGGCTGGGAAAGGTTGCTGATGCCGGTGGTTCCGCCGTGGGCCCAGGCGAGCAGGTGGTCTGCTTCGTTGTCCAGGGAATGGTTGCTGCAGCCCGGGAACGGGCACTTCCCGTCCCGCATCCTGAGCCATTGGCGCTGGGCTTTGGTGACCCGGTAGCTGGTCCGGCCGATCTCCAACGGTGCACCGTCCCGTGGGTCTATGAGGACGCGGTGGAAGGACTCGGCGCCTTCGGCGATGAGACGCCTAGCCATGGTGATCGGAATCGGCCCGAACCCGTCCAGCACCGCCGGTTCGTCGGTGGCGCCGAGGAGGGACATGATGGGGACGGTGACCAGGACCTGCGCCCGCGGTACAGGGACACCCGCGGCGACGCTGTCCTCGGAGCCGCCCAGGAGCCAGGTCGCGGCGGCGTCGGCCCGCAGCTGGGTCATGGTGCGGTCCTCGTCCGGGCCCTGCAACGCCCGCGCCGCCGCCGTGGTGCGGTTCCAGATGCCGGCGGCCTGGTCAGCGGGCAGATACGCGGAAAGCCAGGCCATCCCGTCCCGGTCCGGCCGGTATTCCAGCCGCCGGTCCGCCACAGACTTCAGGTGGCGTTTTTCGATGCTCACCGGGTGGTGGCGTTCCCGCCACGTCCGGGCCTTCTGCCGGAACCGGGAAGCGATAAGTTCCCCGGCAGGACACCCGCGCGCCGGGTTGGGCGCCTCAGGGTCCAGGAAATGCGCCTCCAACGCCTGCGCGCCGGTGGGGTCAAGGTTGGTGGTCTCGTCCACCATCACCCGGGCATGCTGCCAGGAAATGGTCCCGTCCTGCAACGCCGACAGGGTCAACGGCAAATCAGCCGTCAGGGCCTGGGATTCGGCCAGCAGGGCACCGGCGGTCCGCTCACCAACCGTCAAAACACACGCGACCTCAGCCACGACCGCCATCTCATGGGCCCCATCAGACATCACAGGTGACGCCAAAGCCTGGGCCGTGGCTGCGTAGCCGGCGGCCGCATGGACCATCACCGCGGCGACCTGCGCATTGATCCGAGTAGTCAGAGCCAGCGTATCCAGCCAACCATCAGCCTCCCGGCGCAACGGATCATCATCAACTAAGCCAGTCAATTCCTCGAAGTCAGTACCGCCCTTAACAGCAGCCAAGAGCTCGGCCGCTGAGGCACAGGCCGCCTCCGCCGCCTTAATTGCCGCTGCTCTTTCCATGCCCTTACCTTCTCAGGGAGCACTGACATTTAAGGGGACGGGGCCCTCGAGCTCAGTTCGCCGGGCCGCATCCCGACAGTGCATGGAAGAGACGAACGCGCTGTTGGCGACGAACGGCATCATCGATGCAACAGGAAGCAGCTGAACGGTGGCAGAGCCCGACGTCGTGCAGTCCCATTCCAGCGCCGGCGTAGTGTCCCAGTCCAACTGCGTCAGTAAGTCCCATTCCAGTGCGTCAACGCCTTGAGAAGCCACAGCCGGCGGCGGGAGATCGACCCGCCGCCGGGGCCTGCCCATGATTGTCGGTGGCCCCTCATAGGCTGTTTATACCAGCTTCAGGGGGTAGGCCATGCACACTTCAGCCACATTTTGTTCCATCATTCCGCCGTATCTGCTGCGGCGTTTGGCGCGGCAGGACGCACCGCAGTTCTCTGCCGCTGCCCGCGCGGCAAAGGAAGCGCTTAGCCATGTGAGGTCGGTCCAGTCGGCGAGGACCCAGCCCACGCAGGCCGTCCCGCAGGGCTTGCGCGACGTGAAACCCGGCCCGCCGAACCGAAGCGTCTACGACGCCGCCGGATCAGAGATTCTGCCCGGCAAACTTGTGCGCAAGGAAGGCGACCCGGCTACCGGCGACGTCTCCGCAGACGAAGCCTATGACGGGCTCGGCCACACCCACCGCTTGTACGCGGACGTCTACGGCCGGAATTCCATCGACGGCGGGGGGCTCCCGCTCGATGCCACTGTGCATTTCGGCAAGCTTTACGACAACGCCTTCTGGGACGGACGGCAGATGGTATTCGGAGACGGCGACGGCGAAATTTTCCAGCGCTTCACCCGTTCGCTCAGCGTCATCGGCCACGAGTTGGCCCACGGTGTCACCCAGTACTCCGCGGGGCTCGCATACCGGAACCAGGCAGGAGCCATCAACGAATCGATGTCGGACGTGTTCGGAGCGCTCGTGGAGCAGTATGTGAAGAACCAGACCGCCGCCGAGGCAAGCTGGCTCGTCGGCGAGGGGCTCTTCACGCCTCAGGTGGAAGGCACAGCTCTCCGCTCGCTCAAAGCTCCCGGTACCGCTTACGACGACGACGCGCTGGGCAAGGATCCCCAGCCCGATTCGATGGACTCGTACGTGCGGACCAGCGCGGACAACGGCGGCGTCCACATCAACTCCGGCATCCCCAACCGGGCCTTCTATCTCACCGCTGAGTCACTGGGCGGCAACGCCTGGGAGGCTCCCGGGCGGATTTGGTATGACACCCTCACCGGTGGATCGCTGCCGGCAACCGCCACGTTCCGGGTGTTTGCCAAGGCGACGGCGGAGTCCGCCGTCGATCTTTACGGTTCAGGTTCCGCAGAGCATGACGCCGTCCGGAAGGCGTGGGAAACTGTGAAGGTAAAGCTCTAACCAGCGCTGGGCCGTCCGCCCAGCGGCGGCCAAGCTGCAGGAAGACCAGGACCAGGCCATGAAAATCAGTGTGGAGCGCATCGGCGGCCTAGCCGCGCTGACACGTGTGTGGACAGTGAACGCCGTGACGGAGAGCGCGAAGAGCCAGTGGCAGCCGATCGTGGAGGCTTGCCCTTGGGATACTGTGCCCAGGACCCTCCGGGCAGCGGCGGCTGAAGCCGCCGCTCCTCAGCCGGATCGATTCATCTATTCCATCAGGGCAGGTCAGCGCCGCGCAGCGTTGCCGGAGCAGGCCGTCACCGGCCCATGGCGGGTTCTGGTGGACAGTGCACGCCAGGCCGCGGAAGATTCCCCACAGGGATCCCGCCAAGGCCGGCTGTAAGACCTACCAACCCGCCCCGCGCTAGGGACTAGCCGAGTCCGCGAGGTACTAGCCGAGTCCGCGAGGTACTCGCCGAGGCTATGAGCCAGTACGCCGAAGCCGGCCAGTCATCAGCCCACGGCAGTCAGCTGACCGCGGAAAGCGCGGCGGTAGGACTGCGGGCTTGTGTCCAGCACCTTTGCGAAGTGGTGGCGAAGCAACACGGGGTGGCCGAAGCCGGATTCCCGGGCAATCTCATCGATGTTGAGGTCGGTGGTTTCCAGTAGCTCCTGCGCCCTGAGCACCCGCTGGGAGTTCAGCCAGGCCGCTGGCGTCGCCCCGGTTTCGGACCGGAAGCGGCGGGCGAAGGTCCGGTCCGACATATGCACCCTGGAGGCCAGGTCGGCAACGGTGTGTTCGCGGTCAAGGTTCTGCACCATCCAGCGCAGCAGCGCCTCCATTGGCGCCGAGCCGCAAGTAGGCATAGGCCGGTCAATGAACTGCGCCTGGCCGCCATCGCGGTGCGGCGGAACCACCATGTCGCGGGCGATGGCCGCGGCAACGTTGGCACCCAGCTCGATGCGCACCAGGTGGAGGCATGCATCAATCCCTGCTGCGGTCCCGGCACTAGTGATCAGGTTGCCGTCCTGGACGTACAACACATTTTCATCCACCTGGACTTCGGGGTACCGGCTGGCAAGCTCTTGCGAATAGTGCCAGTGCGTGGTGCCGCGCCGGCCGTTCAAAATCCCGGCGCGGGCCAGTGCGAAAGCGCCTGAGCAGATGGACAACACCCAGGCTCCCCGGGCGTCAGCTGCCCGCAGGGCCTCCAGCACGGATTCGGGAACCTCTTCGTCGAGCCCGTAGGGCGCCATGATCACGAGGTCGGCATCCTGGGTGGCTTCGAGGCCCAGGCTGACATGAATGGAGAGCCCGGATTTCATCGGTACGTCGCCGGGCTCAGGCGTGCATACGCGGAAATCGAAGGCCGGAACACCGCTGCCCCGGTCCGATCTGTCAAGGCCGAACACCTCGCAGGCGGTGCCGAACTCGAAGACTGCAAAGTTGGGAATAACAATCACAGCTACTGTCTTAAGCATGCTTCTATTATGGCAGAAATTTACCTTTTTTGGTCATTTCTGCCACTGTTTCCGAGAGGCCCGCAAGCGCAGGATTGAGTCATGGAAACCTTCGGAATCATCCTCGTTGTACTGCTCCTCCTGGTTCTGGCAGCTACCGTCTCAGCACTCCTGCGGGACGGCCTCGGACACAATCCGCCCGTCGAATCCCACCAGGCCTGGTCCGCTCTGGATCTGCCCAGCACCAGTTACACACTCCGGGTATTCTGACCGGCACGCATTCCCAAATCCCCATCGGCATAACAGGACCTGACTCATCTGAGTCGGGTCCTGTTGTTATCTATCCGACGTAACGGGATCTATCCGGCGTAACGGTATCTATCCGAGGTACCGGGCCGGCAGAGTATCGAGCCACCAGGGTAAGCCACCTGGGGTCGATGGCTGATCACGAACCGTGCACCAAAAGCACTGCACGTGGGGCGCCCCTGTCCTCCGGAGGAGCATGGCGAGGGCGGGAAACGAGCGCCGCCCCAGTAGACTGGCAGCAGCCATGACATTTCATATCTCCTACCCTGCTGAGCTGCCCGTTTCCGAGCGCCGCGAGGACCTGATGGCTGCCATCGCCGCCAACCAGGTGACCATCATCGCCGGGGAAACCGGCTCCGGCAAGACCACCCAGATCCCCAAGATGTGCCTCGAGCTTGGCCTCGGCGATAACGGCCTGATCGGGCACACGCAGCCGCGCCGTCTCGCGGCCCGCACTGTGGCCGAACGCATTGCCGAGGAGCTGGGCGTGGAGATCGGCCAGGAGGTCGGCTTCCAGGTGCGCTTCACCGGCGAGGTCAGCCGCTCCACCAAGGTCAAGCTGATGACGGACGGCATCCTGCTGGCAGAGATCCAGCGCGACAAACTGCTCCGCAAATACAACGCCATCATCATCGATGAGGCCCACGAACGAAGCCTCAACATCGACTTCATCCTGGGCTACCTCAAGCGCATCCTGCCGCAGCGGCCGGACCTGAAGATCATCATCACCTCGGCCACCATCGATCCGCAGCGTTTCGCCAAGCACTTCGGCACGGACGAGGACCCCTCCCCCATCATCGAGGTCTCGGGCCGGACCTTCCCGGTGGAAATCCGGTACCGGCCCTTATCGCAGCCGGCCGGCGGAGCAGCGGGCGACGACGACGCCGCGTCCGACGACGAACTCGAGGAGGACCGCGATCCCCTGGACGCCGTGTGCGACGCCGTCGACGAACTCGCCGCTGAGGCGCCGGGCGACATCCTCATCTTCTTCTCCGGCGAGCGCGAGATCCGCGACGCCGCTGAGGCGCTCAACGCGAGGATCCAGTCCAACCGCCGCCTCGCCGGCACCGAAGTCCTGCCGCTCTTTGCCAGGCTCAGCCTGCAGGAACAGCACAAGGTCTTCCACCCGGGCAGCAAGCGCCGGATCGTCTTGGCTACCAACGTGGCCGAGACATCCCTGACCGTCCCCGGCATCAAGTACGTCATCGACACCGGCACGGCCCGCATCTCGCGCTACTCACACCGCACCAAGGTCCAGCGCCTGCCGATCGAGCGCGTTTCGCAGGCCTCCGCCAACCAGCGCTCGGGCCGCTGCGGCCGCGTGTCCGACGGCATCGCTATCCGGCTGTATTCGGAAGAGGACTTCGAGTCCCGTCCCCCGTTCACCGATCCCGAGATCCTGCGCACCAACCTGGCCGCCGTCATTCTGCAGATGACGGCCATGGGGGTTGCCCGCGGACCCAAGGACGTGGAGAACTTCCCGTTCGTTGAACCGCCGGATTCGCGGGCAATCAACGACGGCGTGACGCTCCTTCGGGAGCTCGGCGCCTTGAATGCCACCCGGCCAGGTGACGCAAAGAGCGGCGGGCTGACCGCCGTCGGGCAGAAGCTTGCCCAGCTTCCGGTTGACCCACGCCTGGGCCGGATGATTGTGGAAGCCGGCAAACGCGGCTGTGTCCGCGAAGTCATGATCCTGGCCGCGGCACTGACCATCCAGGACCCGCGCGAGCGCCCTACTGACAAGCAGCAGCTCGCTGCCGAGAAGCACGCACGGTTCCGGGACGAAAACTCCGATTTCACCGGATTCCTGAACCTCTGGAACTACATCCAGGAAAAGCAGCAGGAGCTCTCCTCCACCCAGTTCCGCAGGCTCTGCAGGACCGAATTCATCAATTACCTCCGGGTCCGCGAATGGCAGGACCTCTTTGCCCAGCTCCGGCAGCTCGCCCGTCCGCTCGGCATCAGCCTGGACAACAAACGCCTCGCCGATCCCGTGGGCAATCACGAGGGGATCCACATCAGCCTGCTGTCAGGGCTGCTGAGCCACATCGGCATCCTCGACGAACGCAAGCGTGAGTACGCGGGCGCGCGCGGCAGCCGCTTCGCGATCTTCCCCGGCTCGGCGCTGTTCAAGAAGTCGCCCACGTTTGTGATGGCAGCGGAGCTCGTGGAGACCAGCCGCCTCTGGGCGAGGGTCGCTGCAAAGTTCGATCCGGTCTGGGCTGAGCAGGTGGCGCCGGACCTCGTCAAGCGCAGCTACAGCGAACCGCACTGGTCCACCAAAATGGGCGCCGTCATGGCGTACGAAAAAGTCACCCTGTACGGCGTGCCCATCATTCCCCAGCGCCGGATCAACTACAGCCGCGTGGACCCGGTCCTGGCCCGCGAGCTGTTCATCCGGCATGCCCTGGTGGAAGGCGACTGGAAGACCCATCACAAGTTCTTCCACCGGAACCGCGCCCTCCTCCTGGAGGTGGAGGAACTCGAAGCCCGTGTGCGCCGGCGCGGCCTGCTGGTGGACGATGAAACGCTTTTTGAGTTCTACGATGCCAGGCTCGGCCCCGAGGTGGTGTCAGAACGCCACTTCGACAAGTGGTGGAAAGAGGCCCGGCAGCAAAATCCTGACCTTCTGGACTACGACAAGTCGCTGCTGCTCGGAGACGACGCCGGTGACCTTGACGAGTCCGCCTACCCGAAGACCTTGCTGCACAAGGGCTTCGAGCTGCCGCTGACCTATGAGTTCCACCCGGTGGCGCCCGGCTCCCCGCCCAATCCGTCCGACGGCGTCACGGCCGAGGTGCCGGTGGTTTTCCTGAACCAGCTCGACGATGCCCCTTTCCGCTGGCTGATCCCGGGTCAGCGGGTGGAACTGGTGGCTGCCCTGATCAAGTCGCTGCCGAAGCAGATCCGCAAGAATTTTGTCCCCGCCCCGGACGTCGCCCGCCAGGCCGTGGCTGCCCTGGAGACGGACTTCGATCCCGCGAACGACGATCTGGAAGCCTCACTGGAGCTCGCCCTCCGCCGGATCCGCGGGCAGGTCATCCCGCCCGGATCGTGGAACTGGGATGCCGTCCCGTCCCATCTGCGGGTGAGCTTCCGGGTGGTGGACAGCAAGGGAAAGGTATTGGACGAAGGCAAGGACCTCGCCGCCCTTCAGGAACGCCTCGCCCCGGCCACGCGCCGCGCCATTGCGGAGTCCCTGGGCGCGACGCCCGGCACCACCGGGCCAAAGTCACGGGGGAAGTCCGGCGGCGCTGTGCCCTCCGGAACCGGGCAAGGAATCGAACAAGGAACCGTGAACGGGTCCGGAGGCGGGTCCGGAAACGGCATGACACCCGGTTCGGCTCCCGGCTTCCGCGAACAAACCGGCCTGACCGAGTGGACCTTTGGCGCCGTGCAGCGGCAGGTCAGCAACACCATCAAGGGTCACATGGTGACGGGATACCCCGCACTGGTGGACGAAGGGACGTCCGTAGCGCTGCGCGTCTTCCAGACACCCTCCGAACAGCGGGAATCCATGCGCGGCGGCGTGATCCGGCTGCTGGCACTCAGGGTCCCCGCCCCGGACCGGTACGTCCTGGAACACCTGAACAACACCGAGAAGCTCACGTTCAGCCAGAACCCGCACGGTTCTGTTTCCGCCCTGATCGCCGACTGCGCCTTGGCCGCCATCGACAAGCTGACCCCGGCTGAAGTCCCTTGGGACCGGCCGTCCTTTGACGCCCTCTACGAGCGGGTGCGCGCCGAGCTGATCGATACGGTCTTCAGCGTCACTGCCGTGGTGGAGCGCATCCTGGCCAGCACCCGGCGGATTGAGAAACTGCTGAAAGGGACCACCAGCCTCGCCCTCATCAGCGCCCTGAATGATGTGAAGAGCCAGCTGGAACAGCTGGTGTATCCGGGCTTTGTCGCGAAAACCGGCTACGCGCAGCTGAGTCAGCTCCCCCGCTACCTCGCCGCGATCGAGAAGCGCCTCGAAAAGCTGCCCGGCAACGTCCAGCGCGACGCCCTGAACATGGCCGCCGTCCAGCGGCTGGAGGACGACTACGACGACGCCGTCTCAGCACTGCTCCCCGGCCGGCGGGTCGGCGCCGAGCTGACCCAGGTGCGCTGGATGATCGAGGAACTCCGGGTGAGCCTCTTCGCCGTCGAGCTCGGAACCGCCTACTCGGTGTCAGAAAAGCGGATCCGCGCTGTGCTCAACAAAGCGCTCGCACCGGCCTAGGCGGGTGCCAGGCGCACGGGCAAGTGCCAGACGCAGGCGGATGCCGGGTTCAGCTCTCGGGCACAAACTCCCCGAAGCCGGCAGCCCGGAGCCCCTCGCGGAGCTTCTCGGCGTTGGCGTCCAATACCGCCGGGTCCGGGTTCTGGTCAGCCGAGGCGAAGTTGAAGTCAGCCATGCTCCTGGACGGCCAGACGTGGACATGCAGGTGGTTGATTTCGTAGCCGGCCACGATCAGTCCTGCCCGCTCGGCAGGGAAAATGTCCAGCTGGACGGCACCGATCCGGCGGGCCACTTCCATGACCTTGGCCAACGTTTCCGGCGAAGCATCGGTCCAGCGGTCAACCTCCTCGGTGGGCACCACCAGGGTGTGGCCATGCGCCAGCGGGCCGGTGGTCAGGAAGGCCGCAACGTCAGGCTCACGCCAGACGAACCGCCCGGGGATCTCGCCGTTGATGATCTTGGTGAACAGGGTGCTCATGCGTTTGCCTCCTTGGCCGGGGCCTGCAGCGTGCTGGCGTCCAGCACAAAACGGTACTTGACGTCACCGGCCACCATCCGGTTGTAGGCGTCGTTCAGCTGGTCCGCCCGCACCAGTTCAATGTCGGCAACCACATCATGTTCGGCGCAGAAGTCGAGCATTTCCTGCGTTTCGGCGATTCCGCCGATCAGCGAACCGGCGTAGGAGATCCGCCGGCGGATCAGGGCCCTGGGGTCCACCGGCGGCATGGCCTCGGACGGGAGTCCCAGCTGGAACAGTGCACCGTCCACGCGGAGGGTCCGGAAGAAAGGGTTGAGGTCGTGCGGGGCGGCCACGGTATCGATAATGAGGTCGATGCTGCGGTTGGCGGCGGCCATTGCAGCCTCGTCCCGTGACAGGACCACTTCGTCGGCGCCAAGTTCCAGGGCGGCCGGCACCTTGGCCTCGGACGTGGTGAAGACCACCACCCGCGCCCCCATTGCCTTGGCCAGCTTGACGGCCATGTGGCCGAGCCCGCCCAGTCCCACCACACCCACCACGTCGCCTTCCTCCACGTCGAAGTGCCGGAGCGGGGAGAACGTGGTGATGCCGGCGCACAGCAAGGGCGCGACGGCGGCCGGGTCAAGATTTGCAGGCACGCGGAGCACGTAGCGGCGATCGACCACCACGGAGGAGGAATACCCGCCCTGGGTGACGGCGTCGCCGTTGCGGGAGTCCTTGGCACCGTAAGTCCCGGTGATGCCGACCTCGCAGTACTGTTCCAGTCCGTCCAGGCAGCTCTCGCATTCCCGGCAGGAATCCACCATGCAGCCAACGCCCACGCGGTCGCCCGGGGAGAAGTCGTCAACGGCCGATCCAACACGGCTGACGGTTCCTACAATTTCGTGGCCTGGCACCAGCGGATAGTTCTGGGTGCCCCATTCGCCACGGGTTGCGTGCACGTCCGAGTGGCACAGGCCGCAGAATTCGATGGCGATCTCGACATCGTCCTCTTTGGGGGTCCGCCGTGCCACGGTCAGCGGCACAAGCCCGCTCGCACCGGAAGTGGCTCCAAGGGCGGCGGCCAGAACACCAGCGCCACCGGCAGTGGTTGGAACGTCGGCGGGCACAACGGGGCGGGCAAGGGGCGGCGGAACCGGACGTCCTGGAGTCATAGGGCGACGCTACCCCCGCTGGCAGCCGCATCGCCAATCGGCCCGCCGCCCGTGGCCACGGGCCGCTCGGGATTGTTCGACCATTCCGAGAAGGACCCCGGATACAGGGCGGCCCGAAAGCCTGCAATTTCCAGGGCGACCACCTCGTGCGCGGCAGTGACTCCCGAGCCGCAGTACACGGCCACCGGAACGTCCGCCGTGATTCCGAGGCCCTCGAACCTGCGCCGCAGCGCCTCTGCCGGCAGAAAACGTCCGGCCCCGTCCACATTCGCGGTTGTCGGCGCGCTTACGGCACCTGGAATGTGGCCCGCCCGCGGATCAACCGGTTCGAATTCGCCACGGTACCTTTCGCCGGCGCGGGCATCGAGGAGGATTCCGGTTGCTGCCCAGCCCGCTGCCCCATTCGCGTCGATGCTGCGCATCTGACCGCCCCCGGAGGAAGCATCAAAAGTCACGTTGCCGACGGCGGCCGCCACGGGCCCGGTCTCCACGGACAGTCCGGCGCCCCGCCAGGCGGCCAGGCCGCCGTCGAGCAGGTGCACATCCTGGAGCCCCGCGTTGCGGAGCATCCACCAGAGCCGGGCGGCAGCCATGTTGCCGCTGTCGTCATAGGCCACCACAGCATCGCCGTCGTTGATTCCCCAGCCCCTGGCGGTCTCCTGGAAGTCCGGAAGGGATGGCAGCGGGTGCCGGCCGTGTGACGGGCCGGCCGGTGTTGCAAGCTCGGTGGCAAGGTCTACGAACACTGCCCCCGGGAGGTGCCCCTCAAGGTAGTGCTCCCGGCCGTGGGGGTCACCGAGGACCCAGCGGACGTCGAGCAAGACAATGCGCTGGCCGGCGGCAAGGCGGTCCTGGAGGGCAGGTACATCGATCAATGGACTCGTCATGCTTCTAGACTTCCACCGATTCCCGCGGCGCAAGATGGGTGTACTCGGTGCCGTACTTTTTCCCCAGGCGGGCCACATGCGATTCCGCGATCTTGACACCCATCTCGTTCAGCAGTCCATCGTGGATCTGGAACGCCTGCGGGGCCCGGACGGCGATCACGAAGTCCACCACCTCACTGACCTTGCTCCAAGGTGCGTGGAGCGGAACCAGGAGGGTCTTGACACTGAGGCCATCCGGGACGATGAAGGAATCCCCCGGATGGTAGACATTTTCGTCCACCAGGTAGCCGATGTTGGCCACTACGGGGACCTGCGGGTGGATGAGCGCATGCTGGCCGCCGAAGCTGCGGATACTGAAACCGGCGGCTTCAAAGGTGGATCCCGGTTCAACCGTGTGGATCCGCGAGGCCTGCTGGGGTGCCTCATCCTGGAGGTGTTTGGCCACCCCAGCCGGTGCGAACACTGCCAGGTCCGCCGAGCCGCGGAGGGCGTTGACCACCGCCGGCACATCCACGTGATCGCCGTGTTCGTGCGTGACCAGGATGGCGTGCGAGCCGTCCAGCGCTTCCTTTGTTTCCGAGAAGGTCCCCGGATCCAGCACAATCACCCGGCCATCCTTTTCGAGCCGGACACAGGAGTGGGTGTATTTGGTCAGCTTCATAGCGCCAGCCTAGGTTCCGGTTCCGGGACTGTCCAAGGAAAAGCCGGACCGTCCAAGGAAATATCGCACTGTACAGGGAAAACCAGCCGGGCAGCCCCGGCTGGTAATCTTGATGATTGCCACCGTCCCTCAGGGAAGCGAGTACCTCCATGCCGTCCGGCACCAAAGCAGACGCGTCGCCGTCGAACGCTGCATCAGGCGGCCGGGAGCAGCGCGTCACCAAACAGCGGCTGGCCGTCAGCGCCGCCCTGGACGAACTGGATGATTTTGTCAGCACCCAGGAGCTGTACCGCATCCTGCAGAATCAGGGCGTCTCGGTTTCGCTGGCAACTGCCTACCGGATCCTGCAGTCACTTGCCGAAGACGGCCTCGTGGATGTGCTGCGCAACGGCGAGGGCGAAGCCGTCTACCGTCGCTGTGCAGTGACCGGCCACCATCACCATCTCCTGTGCCGCAATTGCGGTAAGGCCGTGGAAGTTGAGGCCCCCGCCGTGGAAACCTGGGCAGCCCGGATTGCCCAGGAGCACGGCTACACCGAGGTGGCACACACCGTGGAGATCTTCGGGCTCTGCCCGGACTGCACCGCGCTCAGGGCCGCCGGCAAACTCTAAGGATCCTGCCGGGCCGTGATCCTGCCGTCACTGGCCCCGCTCCGCTAGTGGGCGTGAACCACGCGGCCGTTGATGCCCTTCCGGGACCGGAACGAACCGATGATGCGGCACACCACGTATATAAGGAATGACAGCGTGGTGACGTAGGGACTGATCGGGATCCGTCCGCCCAGCGCCAGCAGAATTCCGCCCACCGTGGCCGTCATGGCAAAAACAACACTGAGCACCACCAGGGCCACAGGCGAGGACGTCACGCGCAGCGCGGCGGCAGCGGGGGTGATCAGCAGTGCGAGCACCAGCAGCGCCCCCACCACCTGAATGGACAACGCCACGCTCACACCGAGCAACACCATAAAAATCAAGGCCAGCGTCCGCACCGGGACACCTCGTGCTTCGGCCAGTTCAGGATCAACACTGGCAAAGTTGAGCGGGCGCCAGATGATGACCAGCGCGGCGATCACGGCCACCGCCGCCCCCGCGAGCACCTGGAGCTGAACGGTGTCGACGGAGACGATCTGCCCGGTGAGGAGGCCGAACTTGTTCGCGGCCCGCCCCTGGTAAAGCGACAGGAAAAGAATGCCCAGGCCCAGGCCGAACGGCATGATCACCCCGATGATGGAATTCTTGTCCCGTGCCCGCACCCCCATCAGGCCCAGGAGCAGCGCGGCCGCGACTGAACCGATCAGCGAACCGAACACGATGTCCGCGCCGATCAGCAGGGCAAAGGCTGCCCCGGCGAATGACAGTTCGGAGATGCCGTGGACAGCGAACGCCAGGTCGCGTTTCATCACGAAGGTACCCACCAGCCCGCCCAGCAGGCCAAGCACCGCCCCGGCCCAGATGGAGTTCTGGACCAGCACCAGCAGTTCCCCGTAGTTTTCGAAACTGAAAATCGCACCAATAATGCTGTCGGCGTCCATCACGCCACCTCGCCGGCGGTCACCGGGACAACGTCATGGTGGTGCGTGGTTGCGTCCGGAAGGCCGACGACGACGATGCGCCCGTTCGCGTGGATGACTTCCACGTGGGATCCATAGAGATCCGAGAGGACCTCGGTGGTCATGACTTCCTGTGGCGTCCCCACCCTGAACCGGCCGCCGGCCAGATAAAGCACGCGGTCAACGTAATCGATGATGGGGTTGATCTCGTGCGTGACAAACACCACGGCACTGTTCTGTTCGTGGCACTGCTTGTTGATCAGGGCGCTGACGGCCTGCTGGTGATGCAGGTCCAATGACAACAGGGGTTCGTCACAGAGGAGTACTTTGGGGTCGGTGGCCAGGGCCTGCGCGACGCGGAGCCGCTGCTGCTCACCGCCGGAAAGCAGCCCCACCGGAACCTTTGCATAGTCACTGGCACCGACGAGTTCCAGAAGCTCGTCAATTCTGCGGTTGGCGCTGGACATGCCCAGCCGCAACCCCCAGCGGTGGCCGTCAACGCCGAGCCCCACCAGGTCCCTGGCGCGCATGGGGGTGTCCGGAGCGAAGGATTTCTGCTGGGGAATGTAGCCAATGAGGCTGCTCCCCCGCTCCACCGGGCGGTCACCCAACGTTGCCTGGCCGGACTGAAGCTCCTGCAGCCCCAGAAGCACTTTCAGGAAGCTGGTTTTACCGCTCCCATTGGGACCAAGCACGGCGAAAAACTCGCCGGGCTTGATATCGAGGTCGAGATCCTCCCAGAGCGTCCGTTTGCCGAACTGCAGGGACGCCCCGCGGAGGCTCACCACCGGTTTCAACTATTTTTCTCCAAAACCTTGCTGACGTTCTCAACATTGTCCGTCATCCACTCAAGGTACGTCTTGCCCTCGGGCAGGGTTTCGCTGAAGTCGATCACGGGAACGCCGGCCGACTCGGCAGCCTTCTTGAGTGCTTCAGTCTGGGGGCCCTCGGTCTGGAGGTTGTATGCGAGGAACCTGATGTCCGTGGAGCCTGCAAGATCCGTGGCGGCCTTCAGTACGGCAGGCGGGACATCGGAGCCTTCTTCGATGGCAGCCGTGTAATCCTCGGGGGTCCGGTTCTCCAGGCCAGCCGCCTCAAGCAGGTACACCGGAACAGGTTCGGTCACCGCCACGGGTGCACCTGCCCCGCTGGCCTTGAGCGCCTGAAGCTTGCCGGTGAGCTCGCCCGCGGCTGTCTTGAACTTTTCAGCGTTTGCCATAAACAGGGCAGCTGATGCGGAATCCTGCTCGCCAAGTTTGGCCGCGATGGAATCGGCCAGCTTGCCCATAGCGTCCACGCTGTACCAGACGTGTTCGTTGAACTCGCCGTGGACATGGCCGTGCCCGTCGTGCGAATCGGTGGCAGCCCCGGATTCGACGGCGGCCGGCGACTCTGTGCCGGTTTCCTCCGGTGCCAGGCCGGAGACTTCCACAGCCGAGACGATGCTGCTGTGCGGAATTTCGCTGTCGTCCGCCAGCTTGTGCAGGAAGTCGTCGTAGCCACCACCGTTCTCGATCACCAGATCGGCCTTCGAGACCAGCAGCCGGTCCTGCGCGGTGGCCTCATAGGAGTGCGGGTCCTGGCTGGGCTGGTTGATGATGGACTCGACGTGGACCTTGTCCCCGCCCACTGACCGGGCAATGTCCGCATACACGTTGGTGGACGCAACAACGGTCAAGGCCTCTGAGGAGTTTTCCGTGCCCGACGCCGGCGCTGTCCCGTTTCCGGGGCTGCATGCCGTCAGCAGAAGGCTCAAGCCCGCAAGGGCTGCGAGGGACGTTCGGATGGTTGCGGGGTGACGCACGGAAACCTCAAATCGGTGGGACGGACTTTCGACTCCTTGAAGTCTAGTCCTAAATGGGAATGATTCCTATTTAGAAAAGAGCCGAGGTCCGGAGGGCAGGCTTATTGGCCGTTGGGCTGGCCCAGCCTCCTGATGCCGGTGGCCTGCGTTGCGTCGCGGATCTCCCCCACGAGCTGCTCGATCACATCTTCCAGGAACAGGACTCCATGCGTCTGTCCGTCAGCGCCGATCACGCGGGCAAGGTGCGAGCCCGTGCGCTGCATCACGGACATAGCTGTTTCCACTTCGTCATCCAGGGACAGGTTGGCCAGTGAGCGGATCCGGCTCTCGGCGATAGGGTGCTGGTAGTCCGAGTCAGGGATCGAGAGCACGTCCTTCACGTGCAGATAGCCGGCGATGATGCCGTCATCATCAAGCATCGGGAACCTGGAAAAGCCAGTCCTGCTGACGGCTTTTTCGAACTCCACAGGAGTAGTGGCCGCTTTCAGCATCACCAGGTTGTCCAACGGCACCATGATGTTCGACGCCGTATATTCCGAGAATTCCAGTGCGCCGGTGATCAGCCCCTGGTCATCGTCCACCAGCCCGTGGCGGGTGGACTCCTGAACAATCGACTGGACCTCTTCGAGCGTGAAGGAGGAATTCACTTCATCCTTGGGCTCTATCCGGAGCAGCTTGAGGATGTGGTTGGCAGACCAGTTCAGCGCAAAGATGACCGGATTGACCAGCCTTGCCACGAACATCAGCGGCGGAGCAAGGAGCAGGGCAGCCTTGTCAGCCACGGATACCGAGATGTTTTTCGGCACCATCTCGCCGAAGGTCACGTGCAGGAAGGTCACCACCATCAGGGCGATCGCGAATGCAGCGACGTCGGCGACTTCCACCGGCAGCCCCACCGCTTCCAGCGGTGCAGCCATCAGGTGATGGATGGCCGGTTCGGCCACCTGCAGGATCAGCAGCGAACATACCGTGATGCCCAGCTGCGCACAGGCAAGCATCAGCGAGACATTCTCCATGGCACGCAGGGTGGTCTGTGCACGCTTGGAACCGGCGTCGGCCAAGGGCTCGATCTGGCTGCGCCGCGCGGACATCACCGCGAACTCGGCGCCGACAAAAAACGCGTTACCCAGCAGGAGGATGACCAGCCAGAAAATTCCTACCCAGTCGTTCATCGCCCGCTCCTGTCATCCGGAGCCGGCTCAGGTTCGGGGGCGGCCGGCCGGAAGCAGATACGGTCGATCCTTCGGCCGTCCATGCGGGTCACGCTCAGGGTGCCTCCGCCAACGGAGACGGTGTCCCCCACAACGGCGATGCGGCCGAGTTCACTCATCACGTACCCCCCGACCGTTTCATAGGCTGATTCGTCCGGAACGGTGAGCCCCGGGATCTGTTCGGACAGTTCGTCCGGACGCAGCAGTCCCGGGAAGTACCAGTCCCCGGATGCGCTCTGGAGCAGGCCCGGGCGGACCTTGTCGTGTTCGTCGGCCACTTCACCCACGATTTCCTCCACGAGGTCCTCGAGTGTGGCGATGCCGGCGGTTCCGCCGTACTCATCAAGAACGATGGCGAGCTGGAGGTTTCCTTCCCGGAGCTCGGCCAGGAGGGCGTCGAGGTGGATGGTCTCCGGCACACGCAGGACATCGGTCATGATGGCGCCGGCTTCCAGGTTGGCCCGGCGGTCCCACGGCACGGCGACGGCCTTCTTGACATGCACCAGGCCCTTGATGTCGTCAGAGGACTCCCCGATCACGGGGAATCTTGAGTACCCGGTGCGCCGCGCGGCGTCCAGGATCTCCGATACGGGCTGATCGGCGTCGATGGTTTCGACCCGGATGCGGGGCGTCATGACGTCGGCGGCCGTCCGTGCGGAGAAATTCAGCGTGCGCGCCACGAAGTTGGCGGTGCCGGCGTCGAGCGTTCCCATGGCGGCGGAGCGCCGCACCAGGGAGGCTAGTTCGGCGGGCGTCCGGGCACCGGAAATTTCTTCTTTGGCCTCAAGGCCAAAGACGTTCAGTACCTTGTTGGAGAACCCGTTGAGCACCACGATGGCCGGCTTGAAGATCGCGGTAAAAACCAGCTGCGGCCGGGCGAGCGCTTTGCCCACCTGGAAGGAGAGGGCTATGGCCATGTTTTTCGGCACGAGTTCGCCGAGCAGCATGGACAGGAGCGTGGCCAGGGCCATGGCAATCACGAGGGAGACAGATGCCGCGGCCACTTCAGGAATCCCGACGGCGGCCAGCGGACCTTCCAGGAGCCGCCCCACGGACGGTTCCATCACGTAACCGGTCAGCAACGTGGTGAGGGTGATGCCGAGCTGGCAGCTGGAAAGCTGGGTTGAGAGGGACTTCAGGCATTTGAGGAGCGGTACAGCGCCGGTGTCACCGTTGTCGATGGCACGCTGAACCGTGGCCTGGTCAAGGGCAATGAGGGAAAATTCGACGGCCACAAAAAAACCGGTGCCGGCGATCAGCAGGAGTCCTGCCGCGAGGAGTAACCACTCCATTCAGCATCCCGCCCAAATGGACGGGATCCAGGGAATGCTGCCAGGCGGAGGATGGTCTGCCGGGGTTTTCTCCATAAGGGCTCCAGCGGGGTGAACCGAGGGAGAGTGATGGGCGCGTGTTCGGGGTTTGCCGGCTCTGCGGGTGGACTGGGCGGCGCTGTTGTTCTTGCTCCGCTGACAGCCCCCAGGCCGGCACCTAGATTTACTGTCCATAAGAATCACAGTCTACAGGAGCAGATTGGCCCGTCGGCGCCTCCGGAAACGGCTCCGCTGCGCGGCCCGGCTCACTGGCTTTAACGCCACAAATGGGCATCTTGGCGTCATTCCATGATTTGGGTCACCCTTATTGGCAGTTAACACAGGATGCTCATTAGACTGGCAAAGGTCTGGGTTCAGAGGACGCAGAGACTGGTTCGAATGTTGTGCTGAGGCACCTTGTTGACCAGAGAGAAATCAAACTCATGGAAGAGGCGTATTTCAAGTGCCAGAGCAGCCTAGCCACCGTCTACCCGAGGAATTTGGCGGAAACGAGTGGCTCGTCGATGAACTGTACGAGCAGTATCAAAAGGATAAGAACACCGTGGATGCCAAGTGGTGGCCCCTGTTCGAATCCTTCGACTCAGGCAGCGGATCTTCTTCCAACGGAAGCACGGCTGCTGCCGTAGCCAACCCCGCTACCCGTGAGATGCCGGCGGTACCGCCGGCCCCTGCAGCCCCTCCCGCATCCGCACCGGCGCAAGCCGCTCCCCCGGCCGCCGAGCCGGCTCCGGTAAAGAAGGCTCCCGCTACGGTCGCCCGCGATGGCGCGAAGAAGACCGAGCCGGGCGCCGGAACCCCGCCCATCCCTGCGCAGCTGCCCAAAAACGTCAAGGCACCCACGGCTCCGGAAGAGGACGTCGTATCCATCCTCCGCGGTCCGGCCAAGGCCATCGCCACCAACATGGTCACCAGCCTCGAGGTCCCCACCGCCACCAGCGTCCGGGCCATTCCGGCCAAGCTGCTGATCGACAACCGCGTTGTCATCAACTCCAACCTGGCCCGCGCACGCGGCGGCAAGGTTTCCTTCACGCACCTGATCGGCTACGCCGTCATCCGGGCATTGTCCCAGTTCCCGTCGATGAACGTTTACTACGACGAAGTGGATGGCAAGCCTGTAGCCGTCCAGCCTGCGCACGTGAACTTCGGCATCGCCATCGACATGCCCAAGCCTGACGGAACCCGCCTGCTGATGGTTCCGAACATCAAAAAGGCCGAGACCCTCAACTTCTCCGAGTTCTGGCACACCTATGAAGACCTCATCAAGCGTGCACGCGCCGGCAAGCTGACCGCGGACGATCACCAGGGCACCACCGTTTCATTGACCAACCCCGGCGGAATCGGCACGGTCCACTCCGTTCCCCGCCTGTCCAAGGGCCAGGCCGCCATCATCGGCGTCGGCGCACTGGACTACCCTGCCGAATTCCAGGGCGCCAGCGAGAAAATCATCGCGCACAACGCGATCAGCAAGGTCCTCACGCTGACCTCCACTTATGACCACCGCGTCATCCAGGGTGCCGGCAGCGGCGAGTTCCTCAAGCTCGTACACCAGCTGCTGCTGGGCGCGCAGAACTTCTACGACGAAATCTTTGAGTCGCTGCGCATTCCGTACGAGCCAGTCCGCTGGAGCCCGGACCTGCAGGTCGACCCTGCTGACCAGATCAACAAGGTTGCCCGGATCCAGCAGCTCATCCACTCCTACCGCGTGCGCGGCCACCTGATGGCGGACACCGATCCCCTCGAGTACGTCCAGCGCAAGCACCCTGACCTTGACGTCCTCACCTACGGCCTGACGTTGTGGGACCTGGACCGCGAGTGGCCCACCGGCGGTTTCGGCGGCGCGCCCATGCTCAAGTTCCGCGACATCCTGGGCGTCCTCCGTGACGCTTACTGCCGCACCACCGGCATCGAGTACATGCACATCCAGGAACCTGAGGAACGCAAGTGGTTCCAGGATCAGCTGGAACACGAATACTCCAAGCCCAGCCGTGAAGAGCAGCTGCGCATCGTCTCCCGGCTCAACGCAGCGGAGGCCTTCGAAACCTTCCTGCAGACCAAATTCGTCGGCCAGAAGCGCTTTTCGCTCGAAGGCGGCGAGTCCCTGATTCCGCTGCTGGACGCCATCATTTCCGACGCCGCTGACGATGGCCTGGATGAGGTCGCGATCGGCATGGCCCACCGCGGCCGCCTGAACGTGCTCACCAACATCGCCGGCAAGACCTACGCCCAGGTGTTCCGCGAATTCGAAGGCACCCAGGATCCCCGCTCCGTGCAGGGCTCCGGCGACGTCAAGTACCACCTCGGCACCGAAGGCACGTTCACCTCGGAGAACGGCAACGAGACCAAGGTTTACCTGGCCGCCAACCCCTCACACCTCGAGGCCGTGGACTCTGTGCTTGAAGGCATCGTCCGCGCAAAGCAGGACCGCCTGGACCAGGGCGAGGCCTTCCCGGTCCTACCCATCATGGTCCACGGTGACGCCGCCTTCGCGGGCCAGGGTGTGGTTGCCGAGACGCTGAACCTGTCCCAGCTCCGCGGGTACCGCACCGGCGGCACCATCCACGTGGTGGTCAACAACCAGGTTGGCTTCACCACCGCCCCGTCGTCGTCGCGCTCTTCCACGTACTCCACCGACGTCGCCAAGATGATCCAGGCACCGGTATTCCACGTGAACGGTGACGATCCCGAGGCAGTGGTGCGCATTGGCCAGCTCGCCTACGAGTTCCGCCAGCGCTTCCACAAGGACGTTGTGATCGACATGGTGTGCTACCGCCGCCGCGGCCACAACGAGGGCGACGACCCCTCGATGACCCAGCCCATGATGTACAACCTGATCGAAGCCAAGCGCTCCGTCCGCAAGCTGTACACCGAGGCACTCATCGGCCGTGGCGACATCACCGAGGACGAAGCCGAGCAGCTGCTCCGCGACTACCAGGAACGCCTGGAGCGGGTCTTCGCCGAGACGCACGCAGCGCAGACCTCGCCGATCCCGATCATCACGGCCGATTCCGCCGCAGTCTCGGACCTTGAGCGTCCCATTGCCCAGCAGTCCGATTCGGGCACCAACGCCCCGGCGTCGACAGCTATTTCGGTGGAGACCCTGGCCCGCATCGGCCAGGCCCACGTTGAGATCCCCGAGGGCTTCACTGTCCACGGCAAGCTCAAGCAGCTTCTCGAAAAGCGCGAACAGATGTCACGCGAAGGCGGCATCGACTGGGGCTTCGGCGAGATCGCAGCCTTCGGCTCACTCATCATGGAAGGCGTTCCCGTCCGGCTCGCCGGCCAGGATTCGCGCCGCGGTACTTTTGTGCAGCGGCACGCTGTGTTCCACGACCGCGCCAACGGCAACGAGTGGCTGCCCCTGGGCCACCTCTCGGACAACCAGGCCAAGCTGTGGATCTACGATTCCCTGCTGTCCGAATACGCGGCCATGGGCTTCGAATACGGCTACTCCGTGGAGCGGCCGGACGCCCTGGTTCTCTGGGAAGCGCAGTTCGGTGACTTCGTCAACGGCGCCCAGACCATCATTGACGAGTTCATCTCCTCAGCTGAGCAGAAGTGGGGCCAGCGCTCTTCACTGGTGCTGATGCTGCCGCACGGCTACGAAGGCCAGGGCCCGGACCACTCCTCGGCCCGGATCGAACGCTTCCTGCAGATGTGTGCCGAAGAGAACATGATCGTGGCCAACCCCACGACGGCGGCATCGCACTTCCACCTGCTGCGCCGCCAGGCGTACAGCCGGCCGCGCAAGCCGTTGATCATCTTCACGCCGAAGCAGTTGCTGCGCCTTAAGGCTGCCGCATCGTCCGTCGAGGACTTCACCACGGGCTCCTTCCGCCCCGTCATCGGCGACCACGAGCAGCTGGCGGCAAACGCCGTCGAACGCGTACTGCTGGTCTCAGGCCGTCTGTACTACGACCTCCTGTCCACGCGGCAGAAGACCGATGACAAGACCACAGCGATTGTCCGCGTGGAGCAGCTGTACCCGCTGCCGCAGGCGGAGATCGAGGCGGAACTGGCCAAGTACCCGAACGCCGAGGTTGTCTGGGCGCAGGATGAGCCCGCCAACCAGGGACCGTGGCCGTTCATGGGCCTCAACCTCCCGGCCGCCTTGGATCGGCACGTCCGCCTTGTGTCGCGTCCTGCATCGGCCTCCACCGCTGCCGGGTCCATGAAGCGGCACGCAGCCGAGCAGGATTCGCTCCTGAAGCAGGCATTTGCGAGGAAGTAGTACCAGTGGCTGCCCGGCCGGACGTCGAAATACCAGACTCCGGCCGGGCAGTTCTGTTTAATGGGATAAACCATTAGCCACGCCGGGTGGAGTTACCCGGCACGGACGTAAAGAGGAACTTGTGGAAGACAGGAAGCTGCGTATCGCAGCTGTAGGAGATGAATTGCTGGCCGGGCTGGGCGATCCCAGGGCGCTCGGCTGGCTGGGCCGTGTGCTGGCCCGCACTCCGCAGGACGGCATGGCGCTGGAAAGCTACGCCCTCCCCTGTCCCCAGGAGGGCACGGAGGGCCTGGCTGCCCGGTGGCTGGAGGAGGCAGGGCGGCGGTTCGGCAACGAACACGAGAACCGCCTGGTGATCGGCCTCTCCGGCCGCGATGTCGAGTACGGCCTCTCCACCGCCCGGAGCCGCCTGAACCTGGCCAACATCCTCGACACCGCCTCACAGAACCGGATTGAGGTCTTTGTTGTGGGCCCGCCGCCCACCCTCGACCCGGAGCAGAACCGCCGGCTCGCAGAGTTGAACACCGCCTTCGCGGACGTCACCACCCGGCGCAAGCACCTTTACGTCGACACCTTCTCCCCGCTGCTGAACCACGAACAGTGGCGCCAGGACCTGGCGGCGAACGGCGGCTCTCCCGGACAGGCCGGCTACGGCCTGATGGCCTGGCTGGTCCTCCACCGGGGCTGGTTCCAGTGGCTGGGGCTGGCCACCCCAGAGTAGAGCCAACCGTCTGGCACTCCCTGCAGGTTCCCCACCAACCCTCTCTCACTCCCTGCAACAAAAGGGCCAACCCTCTCTCACTCCCTGATAGAGCGTTTCAGGAAAACCCGCATCTAGTGAGAGAGCGTCCGGGACCGTTCGCGATATATCTTGACCTGCCCGGCGCCGCGTTGTATCTTGAGGTATCAGTCACGATATATCGCGGTCTTGGAGGATTCATGCCGGAGAGTAACTGGACCGTCACTGGTCCGCAAACCATCGATGTTGACGCCGTCAGGTCGCTGAAGCTTGGCATGGTCCGTGGAAGGTTCGACGTCGTCACCCACTCCGAGGACATTGTCCGGGTGGAGATCACTGAGGTCCAGGGCGACCCCGTAGCGGTATCGCTGACGGATGGCCGCCTGGAGGTCCGCCACCAGTTGCACGGTCCGCAGGGCTGGTTCAAGAATCTGATGGGAACCGTCAACCACAACAGCAATAACTCGGCGGTCATCAGCATCGCCCTGCCCGCCGGCGTCGAAGTGGAAGCAGGCACGGTGAGCGGCGAGGGGCTGGTTTCCGGCATCAGCGGCCACACCAGGCTCAATACCGTCTCGGGTTCCGTCATGGCAGATGGCACTTCCGGGGATCTGCAGGTCAACACGGTCAGCGGCGAAGTCATTGTCCGGAACCACGACGGCGTCCTCACCGCCAAGAGCGTTTCAGGCGAAGTTACTGCGTCGGGCAGGTTCAGCAACATCCGGGCCAACACGGTCAGCGGTGACATGAGTTTCGATCTGCTCAGCTTCACCAACGATTTCGGCGCCAACTCGGTATCAGGGGACCTCACGATCAGGCTCCCGCACGACGTCGGGGTGGACATCGTGGCGAAATCAGCTGGCGGCGGCGTCGTGGTTATTGACGATCAGAAGTACACCCAGCCGGGCGGCAAGCTGGAAACGATCGCCGGACCGGACGGCAAGCTGATGCTGGTCCGGACCAACTCTGTTTCCGGCAAGACGTCCATTTTCCATGGCCAGCCGGCGCGGAACGGGGAATCCGGAGACCCGGAAGCTGGGCACTGATGCCACCGGTCTTCGCCCATGGTGCATTGCGGCTCTATCTGCTGGCTCTGCTGGAGTCCGGGCCGAAGCATGGTTATGACCTGATCAAGGCTTTAAGCGAGCGGTTTGGCGGCACCTACTCCCCCAGTGCGGGAACCATCTACCCCAGGCTGGGCAAGCTGGAAGAAGAGGGGCTGGTGGTCACGGAAACCGCCGGCCGCCGCACCAACTACCGCATCACCGAGGCCGGGCTGGCAGAACTGAACAAGCGGCGCGACGAACTGGCCGGCGTCGAAAATGACATATCCGCCTCGGTCCGCCGCCTCGCCGATAATCTGCGCGCGGACATCCGCGCCAACATGCGGGGGCTGCGTGCGGACCTCGCTGCCACGGCCGAAGCTGCCCGGTCCACCGCACGCGCCGCTGACTTCAGGACTGTGGGCAGGCAGCCGACCGAGGGGATCCGGGAGCTCAAGGAGGCGGAGATGCTGCTTCAGGCCTTCCGCGACGACCTCCGGGTGGAGCTGCGCCTGCACTCGAGCCGGCGGCCGCTGAGCCCGGTGACCTTGGAGACCGTGAAAACAGTGCTTGACCAGGCCCGCATCTCGATCCGCAATTCATTGCAGGATTGAGCCGCCGCCCAACCGCCCCCACTCGTGTCCGGTTTCACGGCCTGTCCCATGGTGTGGGAGACTTGAGGGCAGCTCTTTTGAGTACCAACATTTAAGGAGGCCAGCTATGAGCAAACGTGCACGTAAACGTCGTGACCGTAAGCGTGGCGGCGCGAACCACGGCAAGCGCCCCAACGCCTAAGCAAAAGCTTGGAATATTGGTTTAAGCGAAGGACCCCGGAAGCCACACGGCCTCCGGGGTCCTTCGTCTTTGGTTCTGCGCCGCTGAATCGGGCCGGTCAGGCGTCCACGGGCCGGATGGCGTGGATCCGGTCCAGGATGGCGTTCTTCAGGTTCTCCGGCGCAGCCTCGGTACAGGAGCGCTTGACCACCTTGCGGATGACACACTCAAGGTCGTATTGCTCCGTGCAGTCAGGACATTCATCAAGGTGGTGCTTGATCTCCGTGATGTCCTCGCGGGTCAGCGCCCCGTCGAGGTACTCGTAGATGCGTTGCATCCGCGTATCATCGCAGTCGCCCAATCCTTGGCAGTCGCTCATTTCCTGTTCTCCTGTTTTGTACTTGCGGCCGTGTCCTGTGATTCGACGGCACCTTTGAATCCTCGTTCGGCGGCATATTCCGCCAGCATGTCCCGCAACATTTTCCGGCCGCGGTGAAGCCGGGACATCACGGTGCCGATCGGCGTATTCATGATGTCCGAGATTTCCTTGTAGGCGAAACCCTCAACATCGGCGAAGTACACCGCCAGCCGGAACTCCTCCGGAATGGCCTGCAGCGCCCGCTTGACGTCCGTGTCAGGCAGGTGGTCCAGCGCTTCCGCTTCGGCTGACCGGAGGCCACGCGAGGTGTGAGACTCCGCCCGGGCCAGCTGCCAGTCCTCAATGGTGTCTGTGTTCGATTGCAATGGCTCGCGCTGCCGCTTGCGGTAAAGATTGATGTACGTGTTGGTGAGGATCCGGTAGAGCCAGGCCTTGAGGTTGGTCCCGGGCTTGTACTGGTGGAAAGCGGAAAAAGCTTTGGTGTAAGCCTCCTGGACCAGGTCCTCCGCGTCTGCGGGGTTCCGGGCCATCCGCATTGCCGCCGAGTAGAGCTGGTCCACGTACTGCATAGCATCGCGCTCAAAACGGATCCGGCGTTCCTCGGTTGATTCGGTGGCCACGTCAACGGCCTGCTCCGCCGAACCGGGCCCGGCCGCTTCCGGGTCTCCCCCGCGGGGCTCTCCCCCGCGGGACTCTCCCCCACCGGACTCGCCGGACTCCGGCTCTACAGCCGCTGGCGCTACATCTCCAGGCTCAGCCGCGCCCAGCCCAGCGGGTTCGGGCTGCGCGTTGTTACTCGGTTTGGCTTCGCGTCCGGAGGCCTCATACATGGCCTCAAGGGCCGGATCCAGGGTGCTCATTGCGTTCAAGTCTACTGTGGGGCCCTTGGCACGCGGGGTTCCATACTCCGGAGGATCGGATTCCAGAGTGTTCAGCACCACCGGGCCCGAGGGGTCCGTCCCGTCCTTTAGCAACCGCAAGGGCAACTCCACTCCTGTGTCAGGCCACTCCGAGTCATGCCAGATTTGAGATCTGGCTTCTCTGGTTGAGGCAGGTATTTCTGCCGGCGATTGGTGCCGGTCAATTCTTCGGGCCGCCCAGTGTTCGGCTGACCCGCAATCCATAACCCCCCACGGCAGGCAAATATTCCCCAAAAGTGCAAGACTAGAACCGACTTCGCCGCATTCGACGCGGTTCGTCCAGCCAGGAGGAAATCCATGTCCTTTGTCCGAAATCTCGCCCGCCCCATGCTCGCCTCAAGTTTCGTCGTCGCCGGGCTGGATAAGCTCAAGAACGCCGACGATACTGCCCAGCAGCTCTCTCCACTCCTGAAGAAGGCAGCGGCGTCGCTGCCGTTCCAGACGGACGAGCGGACGCTGGCACGGGTGATCGGCGGAACACAGATCGGTGCCGGCGTGCTGTTTGGCCTGGGCAAATTCAGCCGCCTGTCGGCAACAGTGCTCACAGTCATTTCGCTCCTGAACACGTTCGTGGAATGGCGCAGCGCAGACATCAGCACCAAAGCAGGCCGTGAAGCCCGCCGGAACCAGCTGCTGAAGAACGTGTCCCTCAGCGGCGGCGCCCTGCTCGCGTCCGTAGACACCGCGGGGAAGCCCGGCCTCGCCTGGCGTGCCGAGCACCTCGCCGCGGACGCCAGGAAAACCACCGGCAAGCAGCTCCACAAGGCGGACAAGGCTGTGCGCCGCGCCGTGGAGCAGGCAACGGGGGCGTAAGGACGGATGACCGGTGCCACCCCCGCAGCTTCCGTCACTTCTTCTTCCCACACCGTTCCGAACTGGCCGGCCCCCTTCGCCAACCGGCCGATCAATGCCACTGTCACGGTGCCGGGTTCAAAGTCCCTGACCAACAGGTTCCTGGTGCTCGCGGCGCTGGCTGACGGCCCGTCACGGCTCCGGGCTCCCCTGCATTCCCGTGATTCGGCGCTGATGATTGACGCGCTCCGCCAGTTGGGCGCCTCCATCACCGAGGTGCCCGGAGACGGCGCATTCGGGCCGGACCTCGAGGTAGTTCCCCTGAGCCAGGAGGTGCCAGCGTCACGGACGCGCATCGACTGCGGGCTGGCAGGAACCGTGATGCGTTTTGTCCCGCCGCTGGCGGCACTGCGGAACGGCGTGAGCGACTTTGACGGCGATCCCCACGCCAGGAAGCGCCCCATGGGCACCATCATCGAGGCCCTGAAGGGGCTCGGCGTGACGTTGACAGCGGACGACGGCGGCACCCCCTCGTCGCTGCCGTTCAGCGTTGAGGGCACCGGGGAAGTCCGGGGCGGCCACCTGGTGATCGACGCCAGCGCGTCGTCACAGTTCGTCTCGGCCCTCCTGTTGGTGGGTGCAAGGTTCGCTGAGGGACTCCACCTCGAGCACGTCGGCAAACCCGTGCCCAGCCTAGACCACATCGACATGACGGTGGCAGTGCTCCGGAGCGTCGGGGTGGCAGTTGATGACTCGGTGCCCAACCACTGGGTGGTGGCGCCCGGACCCATCCGCGCCTTTGACCAGCGCATCGAACAGGACCTCTCCAACGCGGGTCCCTTCCTGGCCGCTGCCCTGGCCACGGGAGGAACGGTGCGGATCCCGGACTGGCCCGAAGGAACCACACAGGTGGGAGACCTGTGGCGGAGCATCCTGGCGGACCTGGGCGCGGAAGTAAGCATGGCGGACGGTGTCCTTACAGTCACCGGCGGACCTGAGATCAAGGGTGGCAACTTTGCCGACACGAGCGAGCTCGCCCCCACTGTCGCGGCGCTTTGTGCCCTGGCCAGCGGGCCTTCGCGGCTGACCGGCATCGCCCACCTGCGCGGCCACGAGACAGACCGGCTCGCAGCACTGGTCACCGAAATCAACCGGCTCGGCGGGGATGCCGAGGAGACCAGCGACGGCCTGGTGATCCGGCCTGCCAGGCTGCACGCCGGCGTCGTCCACAGCTACGCCGACCACCGGATGGCAACCGCGGGCGCCATCCTGGGCCTGGCGGTACCCGGTATCGAGGTCCAGGACATCGCCACCACAGCCAAAACCATGCCGGAGTTCCCGCGGATGTGGGCAGACATGCTCGCCCAGGGCAGATCTTCAGCCGAAGCCGCGGAAGGTCCCGGCAGTGGCACGCAGCACTGATTCCTGGGACGAGTCCGATGTCCGGATCCGGCCCAGTAAAAAAGGCTCCCGGCCGCGGACCAAGGACCGGCCCAGCCACGACGACGCCGTCACCGGCCGCATCATCACCGTGGACCGCGGCAGGTATACCGCCATCGTCGGTGAAGGCTCCGGGGACGAACGCGTGATCATTGCCGCGCGGGCCCGCGAGCTGCGGCGCTCCCCCGTGGTGGCCGGCGACTTCGTCTCCCTCGTAGGGGACGTCTCCGGCGAACCCGACACGCTGGCCCGGCTGGTCAGGATCCAGGACCGCCGGACCCTGCTCCGCCGCAGCGCGGATGACACTGACCCGATCGAGCGCGCCGTGGTGGCCAACGCTGATCAGCTGGTGGTGGTGGTGGCCGCCGCCAACCCTGAGCCGCGCACCGGCTTTATCGACCGCGCCCTCGTGGCCGCATACGACGCCGGCATTGAGCCGCTGCTGCTCGTCACCAAGGCGGACGTCAAGGACCCCGCTGAACTGTTGTCCAACTACGAGCACCTGGACTTTCCGGTCATCATCAGCCGGACGGCAGACTCAGCGGCATCGGGTATCGACGCCCGCTCGGACGACGGCCTCTCCGCGCGGCTGGACAGCGACGCTGTGGAGCAGCTGCGGGCGCACCTGGACGGAAAAGTGACTGTGATGCTGGGCCACTCCGGCGTAGGCAAATCCACCATGGTCAACGCGCTCACGGGAGCTGAACGGGCCACCGGCGGCGTGAATGCGGTGACGGGCCGCGGCCGCCACACGTCGTCGTCGGCCCTGGCCTTGAAACTGACCGATGCCCCGGCGGGCAGCTGGATCATCGATACCCCCGGCATCCGCTCGTTTGGCCTGGCCCACGTGGACCCGGACCGGATCCTGCGGTCCTTCCCGGACCTGGAGCCGGGCACCGACGCCTGTGAACGCGGCTGCAAGCACAACGCCGCCGCCGTTAACTGTGGGGTGGACGCCTGGGTGGCCGCCGGCAACGCAGGCCCAACCGGACCGGCCCGGCTCGCATCACTGCGGCGGCTCCTGGGCGCCGATCCCCGGCTGGAGGGCCAGGAAACCAAGGAACTGGGCAGCATCAGCTAGCTGCTGGACGCCCACCTCCCCGGCTCAGCAGCCGGGAGACGGTAGTTTGTAACCATGATCCAACCCGCTTCGAGCTACAACGATGACCTGCGCCTGGCCCATGTGCTGGCCGATTCCGTGGATGACCAGACCATGAGCCGCTTCAAGGCACAGGACCTGCACATCGAGACCAAGCCTGACCTGACGCCGGTCACCGATGCGGACAAAGCCGCGGAGGAAGCCATCCGCGGCCAGCTTTCCCGCTCGCGTCCCCGCGATGCCGTGCTCGGGGAGGAATTCGGCAGCTCCGGTCACGGATCGCGCCGCTGGATCATCGACCCGATTGACGGAACCAAGAACTTCGTCAGGGGCGTTCCGGTCTGGGCCACGCTGATCGCCCTCGTTGACGAAGGCGAACCGGTGGTGGGAGTGGTCAGCGCGCCCGCCCTGGGAAAGCGCTGGTGGGCCGCCAAAGGTGCCGGCGCCTACATGGGCCGGTCGCTCGCAGCCGCTACCCGGCTCCGCGTCTCGGACGTGTCCAAGCTGTCAGACGCCTCCCTCTCCTATTCGAGCCTGGGCGGCTGGAAGCAGCGCGGCAACCTTGATGACTTCCTGGGCCTGACCGAGGATGTCTGGCGCACGCGCGCTTTCGGCGATTTCTGGTCCTACTGCATGGTGGCCGAAGGTTCCGTGGATATCGCCTGCGAGCCTGAGCTGAACCTGTACGACATGGCCGCGCTGGTCCCCATTGTGGTGGAAGCCGGCGGCCGCTTCACCTCGCTCGAAGGGGTGGACGGGCCGTTCGGTGGCAACGCCCTGGCCACGAATTCCATCCTGCACTCCGAGGTCCTCAAACGGCTGAATCCGGATCTGGACGATCTCCTCTAGTCCGGCACACGGACCCTTTTATCGAACATTCGACGGCGGGCGCCTCCGCAAGGGGGCGTCCGCCGTCGTATCTTCGGACAAAGCCGCACACTTCAAAATGCGCGTAACAAAGCCCTTAACATTTGGCTGGACTTTTTTCCGGCGCGGGACATGTCCTACGCTCTTAACAGGTCACGAGTGCCAGCGCTAAACCCCGGTTTGCTGGCCGGCAACCCTCCATTCGCGGTGGGGTGCCCCGGGTGACGACCAGGCCGGTCCGGAACGGACACGGCAAGCGCGGATTCCCGGGTAACGGGCGTCCTTTCAAAGTGAGGTCTCCGTGACAACTGCCACTGTCTCCCCCAACGCCGTTTCCCCAGTCCACACAGCCAACTCCGCTTTCAATGATCCGTTCGCCATCGCCGGGCGCCCCCTGTCCGCCGTCACCGGCGCTGAGATCCAGGCCCCGCTGATCCAGGGCGGCCACGTCCGCTACGCCAACCTGGATTACGGCGCCTCTGCACCGGCCCTCTCCGTGGTGTCCGCCTACCTGAATGAGATCCTGCCGTTCTACGCCAGCGTCCACCGCGGCGCCGGCTATGCATCGCAGATCAGCACCTCCGTCTACGAGAACTCGCGGAACATCGTGCGTAACTTTGTGGGCGGCCGGCCTGACGACTCCGTGATCTTTACCCGGAACACCACAGACTCGCTCAACCTGCTGGCCGGCTGCCTTCCGCTGACGGACGGACGGCCAACCGGGGATGTGCTTTACCTGGACATCGAACACCATGCCAACCTCCTGCCGTGGCAGGGTGTCCCGCACCGCAGCGTTGTCGCAGCCGGCACGATCGCGGGGACCATCGAGGCACTCCGTGCCGAATTTGAGCAGGGAAGCGTCAGCCTCCTCGCCGTCACGGGCGCCTCCAACGTCACCGGCGAAATTCTCCCCATCAGGGCACTGGCCACCCTGGCCCACGAGTTCGGAGCCCGGATTGTGGTGGACGCCGCCCAGCTCGCTCCGCACCGCCGGATCAACATCAGCGCCGACGGCGTGGACTACGTGGTCTTCTCCGGCCACAAGCTCTACGCCCCGTTCGGCGCCGGTGTGCTGGTGGGCCGGACGGACTGGCTCGATGCCGGAAAACCTCACCTCGCCGGCGGTGGCGCCGTCCGTGAGGCACGGCTCGACGGCGTCAGCTGGGCCACCGGCCCGGCGCGGCACGAGGGCGGCTCCCCCAACGTCCTGGGTGCGGCAACCCTCGCCCGCGCTACCCAGGTCCTCGCATCACTGGACCAGGAACGCTGGCACGCCCACGAATCAGTCATCAGGGCTTTCCTGGTGGAAGGGCTGCAGAAGATCGACGGCGTCACCGTCCACCAGATCTTCTCGGATACGGACGCTGAAACCGGGACCATCGGCGTCGTGAACTTCTCGGTGGCCGGCTACGATGCCGGACTGGTGGCCGCCTACCTCTCTGCCGAGCACGGTGTGGGCCTCCGGGATGGCCGCTTCTGCGCCCACCCGCTGCTGAAGCGCCTCGGACTTCCTTCGGGATCCCTGCGGGCGAGCTTCGGGGTAGGTTCCCGGCTCGAGGATGCCCAGCGGCTCCTGGCCGGCATCGAGCAGCTCCGCAGCACGGGCCTCGGCTGGGATTACGTGGTGGATTCGGGGCGCTGGGTCCCGGCCAACGACTCCCGCACGTACCCGGAGTGGGCTCCGAACACACCCGGCACCGCCGGTGCTGCACCGTGCCTTGATGACTGAGCTTTCCTGACCAGCTGGCCGCGATCAGGCGGTTGCCTCCCATGCGGTAAATTCGAAGGATACCCATGGGCATCAGCTGAAGGAGGCCGCACGTGGCACGGGGTGGCCCCAGGCTCGATCACGGCCGCCGCCGGGAGCTCGGCCAGAGCTTCCAGGACGGCGGCGAACACTACCAGCGGGTCCGCCCCGGTTACCCCGGCGAATCAGCCGACTGGCTGATCCCGGCCGGGGCCAGGGACGCCGTCGACGTCGGCGCCGGCACGGGCAAGTTCACCGCCCTCCTGCTGGAGCGCGGCCTGACAGTCGCCGCGGTGGACCCTTCCGGGGACATGCTTGGACAGCTCCGAGCCCACTATCCGGAGGTGTCCGCAACCCAAGGGACAGCGGAGGCGACCGGACTCACCAGCTCTGCGTTCGACGTCGTCAGCGTTGCGCAGGCGTGGCACTGGTGCGATCCGCTGCCGGCGAGCACGGAACTGGCGCGTATCCTCCGCCCCGGTGGGACGCTGGGGCTGACCTGGAACCAGCTGGATACGTCCATCCCGTGGGTTCACCGGCTGTCCCGCATCATGCACGCGGGCGATGTTTACAAGCCTGGTTTCCGGCCGGTAGTGGGGCCGGAGTTCGAAGGCCTCGAGAGCCATGTCACCCGGTGGGAAGACAGCCTCAGCACGGCCGAAATCATGGAGCTGACAAAGTCGCGCAGCTACTACCTGCGTGCTACGGAGGCAATCCGCGGCAAGGTGTTGGCCAACCTCGACTGGTACCTCCACGAGAATCTGGGACACGACGCCGACGCCGACATCAGCCTGCCGTATCTGACGCTGACCTGGCGGGCAGCCAAGGCGTGATGCCCGCCAGCAGGTAGGCTTGAGGGGTGAAGACCAGCGCGCCCTCCTCCTCCATCGAGGACTACGTCAAGGTCATTTACGGCTTTACGGAGTGGCAGGCCAAACCCATCACGTCCTCGCAGCTGGCGCAGCGCCTGGGCGTTGCGAACTCCTCGGTATCGGAGATGGTGCGCAAGCTCAAGGACCAGGGCCTGGTTGACCACAAACCGTACAGCGCCATCACCCTCACACCGGCCGGCGTCAGGCTTGCGCTCTCCATGGTGCGCCGCCACCGCCTGATCGAGACCTACCTTGTGCAGGAGCTCGGTTACAGCTGGGACGAGGTCCATGATGAAGCCGAACTGCTGGAGCACGCGGTCTCGGACACGTTCATTGAGCGGATGGCCACCAAGCTGGGCAACCCCCAGCGGGACCCCCACGGCGACCCGATCCCCGCGGCGGACGGCACGGTCCTGCTGCCACCCGCCCACCTCCTGGCTGAACTCGATGAAGGCCACACCGGCAGGATCACGCGCATCAGCGACGAAAATCCGGACCTGCTGCGGTACCTGGCAGCCGAAGAAATAGACCTCGACGCCGAAGTGGAGGTCCTGGGCCGCAGGCCGTTCGGCGGCGCCCTGATGGTACGGATCCGCAACGCCGGCAGGAGCCGGGACTACGATCTGGCGGATGAAGTGACGGCGGCGCTGTGGGTTCACAGCGACCACACCCATGTGGGCTGTGTCCTTGCACCTGTTTCATGAAGAGCGCCGGGATGCCTGACTGGCGGGCCTGGCTGGCGGTTGCTTTGGGTGGATTTGCCGGCACGGAGCTCCGTTACGGGCTGGGGATCGCTTTTCCTGAATCTGCCGGCCAGGTCCCCTGGACCACGCTGGGCATCAATGTGGCGGGCAGTTTCGTGCTGGCTCTGTTCACCACGCTGTGGATCGCCCGGCCCGGCACGGCCTTCTGGCTTCGCGCCGCACTGGGGCCGGGCCTCCTGGGATCGTTCACCACATTTTCCGCGGTGGTGTTCTCCATGGACCAGCTGGCCAGGGCGGGCGATCATCCGGTGTGGCTTGCCTACCTCGCGCTGTCCCTGCTGCTCGGCCTTGGCGCCGCGGCGGGCGGCTGGCGGACGGGGCGGCTGCTGGCTGACCGGCGGCGGGTTGCCTCGTGATGGCCGCTGCCTTGGTGGGAGTCTTCGGGATGGCAGGCGCGCTGCTGCGCTTCGCCGTCGACAGCTGGTTTGCCCACCGGGCAGTCCGCCGGTCGGCCCACAGCCCCAGCGGGTCACCCCGGCATTGGCCGTGGGCCACGCTCACGGTCAACGTCGCGGGGTGCCTCATTATTGGGCTGTCGATGGGGATCACAGGGCGGCTCGGCCTGGGTTCCGAGTGGGAGGCAGCCATCGCCACGGGCCTGGCCGGCGGGCTCACCACCTTCAGTTCGTGGACGGTGGCCACTGTCCGGCTCCTCACAGAGTCGAGGTTCGGCGCTGCTGCGCTGAACGTAGGCGCAAACCTCGCCGCCGGTGGTGCGGCTGCGGCTCTGGGCATAACCCTCGCTTCCTGACCGTTCGCGCCTAAGCCTGATACCGCCGTCGTTCGTTCATCGCGGCTGCGGATGACCTGGTAATTGCGGCTCGGGAGGTTTGGCGCCGTCCCGTATCGTTGACTGTGATGATTAGCAGACGCGACGCGGCAATTGCCCTTGATGTACCGATGGAAATGGCCCAGCGCCATGGCATCCCCAAACGCCTGACCGAAGCCGAACTCGGTGAGATCCTGGACAATCCGCCGGCCTGGCTGATCCAGTCGCGGGCGAACCGGACCGGCAAGCGCCCGGTGTGGGTCCATCTTGAGTGCGCTGTCTGCGGCTATGAGGAAGCGGCCCGTCCTAAGAAATGGTGGCCGGAATTCACTTATGTGGTCTGCGGCCACCATGCGCCCAGTGAAGTCCCGCAGGCCCGCCCGGGCCTGGTCAGGAGTGAGTTCGACGGCGTCGGGACCCGTTTTGTGGGCATCGCGGACGTAGCGGTTCCGGACTGATTCCGGGCATTTATTTCGGGGCGGAACAGGGGTATTTTACGAGGAGGGACGTATTGCGTCCCTTGTTGTAAGGAGTACCCCATGCCTGACAAGACCCCCCATCAGAACCTGTCGAAGAAGCCGGTTAAGACCATCAAGGAAAAACGCGCGGAGAAGAAGGCCAAGAATCCTGAAGGCGCACAGGACCCGGTAGCGCATCTGAAGAAGCGCCGGTAGCGGTCACCCGTTCTGTGCCATCTCTTCCGGGACGGCAGCCAGATTCAATTCCTTGCCGTCCCTCAGCACGCTGATCTGCAGCGGCTGGCCGATCGCATCGGCGAACAGCAGTTTCTGCAGGCTTTCCGCGTTGCTGACGGGGCGGCTTCCGGCTGTCATGATGATGTCCCCGGCTTGCAGGCCGGCACGGTCTGCCGGTGAACCGGCCAGGACCTCCACCACCCTGAGCCCGTCCCGTTGGCCGGTGCGGATCACAGCACTGGCGGTGAGGCGGATGGGGGTGCTGACAACACCCAGGTAAGCGCGCTTTACCCTTCCGTCCTTCAGGAGCGCTGAGATGATGCGCCGGGTTGTGGTGTTGATTGGCACGGCAAGGCCCAGCCCAGCGCCGGCCACTGCTGTGTTGATTCCCACGATGCGGCTGTGCGCGTCGGCCAACGCACCACCTGAACTGCCTGGGTTCAGGGCGGCGTCTGTCTGTATAACGTCTTCGATCACGCGCCGGTTTCCGCCCGACCAGACGGGAATGGCCCGGCCCAGTCCGCTGACGACACCCGCAGTCACTGATCCGGCCAGACCCAGCGGATTGCCCACGGCAATGACCAGCTGGCCTACCCGGAGCGACTCGGCGTCGCCGAACTGTGCTGGCGAAACTTTCGGTGCCCTGCCGTGGACCACCGCGAGATCGGACAGCGGATCCACGCCCACCAGTTCAAGGTCAGTCCGGCTGCCATCCGCAAAGGAGGCGTGGCCCTGGTGGGTGCCGGCCACAACGTGGGAGTTGGTGAGGAGGTAACCGTCCTCGGTGAACAGCACAGCAGAACCCGCTCCCATGCGGAAGCGGCCGTTACGGCGGCTGCTTGTCATCTCTATTGCTGCGACGTGCGGGGTGACGGTCTCAGCCACCCGCATGACCGTCTCCGAATACGAATCCAAGGGATCGTCGTCGAACGCTGTTTGACCGGGCTCGCGCATCTGGTCCATGGCGCACCTCCTGGCTGCTTTGCCATATCCGGCTTCCAGACCTTGTGCTGCGCCGGATCCTATAGTGGACAACCACAGCCCCACTCCTGCTAGTCCCGGCCCGGCTACGCCGTCGGTGAACAGGGCAGAGCGCTCACCGTTTGTTGCTTGTTAACGCCAAAAGACCCGGACGCAATGTCCGGGTCTTCTGGCATGTCTTGCGACATTTCAAAATGTGGAGATGGGGGGAATTGAACCCCCGTCCGATGTTGTGTTAGCAGGGCTTCTCCGGGCGCAGTTCGCGTTGGAGTTTCTCGGCCCCAGCCATCCTGCAAACGGGTGGCTGATCCGGGCCCAGTCATCTAAGAGTCCCGTTTACCCCGATGACGGAGGCAAACAGCAGTGGCTATCTAAATGACGCCAGTATCCGGGGCGATAGCAACCTCGGGCTGACGAGCTTGCTATGGCTGCTTAGGCAGCGAGAGCGAAGCTAGTGCGATCGTTAGATTTGGCACTTATTGTTTTGCAGACAGCGTTTACGAGATAATTCTGCATCCTCGGCCCGCTTCACCTGCCGCGACTAACATCGTCGAAACCGATCATCCCCGTATTTTGTTATCAAACCCGGCGGAGCCTCTGATTGCTCAGAAAACCCTGCCGGACTACTTATCATAACGCATCAGGTGCCCTGCTTCATTCCCAAAGGCACGGTGCGGGTCAGCGGCGGTTGCGTTCCCGCAACTCACGCAGCGATTCGCGTTTATCCTGCTGCTCACGCAGCGTCTGGCGCTTGTCGTAGTCCTTCTTGCCGCGGGCAATGGCGATTTCCACCTTGGCGCGGCCGTCCAGGAAATACAGTTGGAGCGGAACCACGGTGAAACCGGACTCACGGATCTTCATCGAGATCTTGTTGAGCTCTTCACGGTGCAGCAACAGCTTCCGGCGGCGGCGTGCGGAGTGGTTGGTCCAGCTCCCCTGGTTGTACTCGGGGATATGGATGCCCTCCATCCACAGTTCGTCGTTGTAGAACGTGCAGAAACCGTCAACCATGGAAGCGTGGCCTTCGCGCAGTGACTTGACTTCAGTCCCCATGAGGGCGATCCCGGCCTCGTAGGTGTCGAGCACGTGGTAGTCATGCCGGGCCTTGCGGTTGGTGGCCACCACTTTACGGCCACTTTCTTTGGGCACGGTGGAACTCCTCGGTTCTTGGATCCTGGTTGCCTCCGGCCGGTCCGGCGCGGAGTCATACCAGTGTACGGCAGGCGCGGACCGCGGTTACAGCAGCCGCATCGGGTCAACAGCGGACCCGTTGAGCCAGGTTTCAAAGTGCGAGTGGCAGCCGGTCGAGTTTCCGGTGCTGCCTGAGTAAGCGATGAGCTGCCCCTGGGACACCTGCTGGCCGTTCGAGACCACCACGCTGGCGTTGTGGTAATAGATGGTGGTCAGTGAGTTGCCCTGGACCACGCCGTGGGACAGCTTCACCCGGAACCCGCCGCCATCGGAGGAATTCCAGCCGGAGGAGAAAACCTCCCCGGCCGCTGCAGCGTAAACAGGCGTTCCGCAGCCGGCGCCGAAGTCGATGCCGGTGTGCAGGTAGCCACCTGAACCGTAGAAGTCGATGGTTCCGGGCGGGGTGGCCCGCCAGCCGAAACCGGAGGTGATGGGAACGTCGCCGGAGAACGGGTGCCGCAGGCCAAAGGCCGACGGCGATCCGGTCACCGGAACGTATTCCACCCGCGGCGGCGCGGGCTGGTTCCGGGCCGCCGCGTCGGCCGCCGCGGCGGGGGCGGCCGACGCGGCGAGACGGCGCTGTTCGGCTTCCCAGGCTTCCCGGAGCCGGCGGTCGCGTTCGGCGATCTCGTTCGCCACGGCGTTCTGGCTGGCCTCAACCGCTGCCATCTGGCTTTGAATACCCGGCTTTGCAGCCTGGAGCTCCGCATCAAGACGGGTGGTGTCGGCGATCAACTGATCGACCTGGGCCTTCTTGGCTTCAGCCTCGTCACGGGCTGCCTTCTCCCGCTCCAAAGCGGCGTCGGCCTTGGCCTTGAGGTCCCTGATTTCGGCTTCAACGGCTTCGAGCCGGGCCTGGGAATTCACGTTGGTGGCGCTCTGCTGGGACAGTTTGTCCATGGCGGCGTTCTGGCTTCGCATGGCCTGGTCAGCCAGGTCCATCGTCTCGGTCAGGCTGCTGCCGTTGTTCGCCCCGAAGAAAAGAGTCAGGTTCGATGGGACGCCACCGGATTTGTAGGCCTGGGTGGCGATCTGGCCAATCAGCTTCTTGGTGTCGGCAATCTTTTGTTTGTCAGACTCCAGCTGCTGCGTGATCTTCGCCTTGTTCTGCTGCGCCAGGTCAACGCGCGCCGTCAGGGCTTCAACTTCCTTGACCGCACTCGCCACCCTGCCCTGGGCTTCGAGAAGCGCCTGCTGGGCACCGGGCAACTGGCCCTGGTAGATCACCAGGTCTCCGGCGGCCTTGGCGATCCGGGAATCCACGAACTCAAGGGACTGCTGCACCCGCGCGGCCTCCGCCTCCAGAGCGGCGCGCTTGTCATCCAGCTCATCGGCCTGCGCTACGGGGGCCGAGGCGCCGAGGCTGGCGGCAAGCACCAGCACCAGGACGCCGCTCAGCATGCCGCTGAGACGGCCCGCCGGACGGCGGCGTTCGGCCCGGTGCCGGGGCGCAGTTCGGTGCAATACGTTCATAGGGATTCCTTGTTCGGTTTGCACAGCCTAAACCTTCAAATATCTGCGTAAGGTCAAGAGAGACGAAATTCCTGCCAAAGATGCGCCAAGGATCAGCAAAGCCGGTGTAAGGATAAGCGTCTGCCCGGGCGAGATGAACGCGGTGTCCGGATACTGCTTGGAGAGGTATTCGCCCAGGAAGAAGTGCGCCACGGCCCACAGCGTGCCGGACGCCAATGCGGCTCCGACCACGGCCGCAATCACGCCTTCGAGGATGAACGGCAGCTGGATGACCATCTTGGACGCGCCCACCAGGCGCATGATCCCGGTCTCACGGCGGCGGCTGAAGGCCGACAGCCGGATAGTGGTGGCGATCAGGAGGATGGCACAGATGATCATCACGCCGGCAATACTGACCGCCACTAGGGATGCTGCATTCATCGCGGAAAACAAACGCTCCAGCAGCTGGCGCTGGTCAATAACGGTCTCAACACCGGGCTGGGAGGAGAAGGTCTCGCTGATGATCTGGTACTTCTCCGGATCCTTCATGTTGATCCGGAAGGAGGACGGCAGCTGGTCCGGCGTCACCGAATCGACGATGGGCGAGTTCGAGAACTGGTCCTTGAAGTGCTTGTAGGCCTCCTCCTTGGACTCGAACTGGAAATCGTTGACGTACTGGGCAACGGCGGGTGATTCCAGAAGGGTCTTGAGGTTTTCCTGCTGTTCGGGGGTGACCGGACCTGTGGCACAACCCGCCGCCGTCGAACCGTCACTGCAGAGGAAGATGGCTACCTGGACTTTGTCGTACCAGTAGCCCTTCATCTGGTTGATCTGAAGCTGCAGCATGCCCGCGGCGCCCACGAATGTCAGGGAGACGAAGGTGACCAGGATGACCGAGACCACCATGGAGACGTTGCGGCGAAGTCCGCTGCCGATCTCGCCGAGGATGAATGCGAGCCTCATCGCTGCTCCTCCCCTGCGTCTCCGGCGCGGCCCGAAAGCGGCGCCTCATCGCGGCCGCTGGCATCCTTGAGCCGGCGGGATTGACCCACCACCGGAATCATGGAGGTGTACAGCGCCCTGGCTTCGTCGCGGATGACCACGCCGTGCTTGAGTTCCACCACGCGTTTGCGCATCTCGTTGACGATGTCGTCGTCGTGCGTGGCCATGACCACGGTGGTGCCGTTCTGGTTGATCTTGTCCAGCACGCCCATGATGCCCATGGAGGTGGTGGGGTCCAGGTTGCCGGTTGGTTCGTCAGCCAGCAGGATGCCGGGGCGGTTGACCACGGCCCTGGCTATGGCGACGCGCTGCTGCTCACCACCGGAAAGCTCATGGGGCATGCGGCGCTCCTTGCCCTCCAGGCCCACCGTTTTGAGGACTTCGGGGACGGTGTCCCGGATGACGCTCCGGCTCTTGCCGATGACCTGCATGGCGAAGGCAACGTTGGCGAACACATTCTTCTGCGGAAGGAGCCTGAAGTCCTGGAACACCACCCCGATGCCGCGGCGGAGCCTGGGCACCCGCCAGCTGGAGATTTTGGCGACGTTCTGACCGGCAACATAGACGGCGCCAGAGGAGGCGCGGTCTTCCTTGAGCACAAGCCGCAGGAAGGTGGACTTACCGGATCCGGAAGCGCCCACGAGGAACGCGAACTCACCGCGGTCAATTTCAAGGCTGACATCGTCCAGCGCAGGACGGGCTGTCTGGTCGTAGACCTTGGTGACATTTTCGAATCGGATCATGGCCCTAGTAACCCTGCAGGGCATGGCTTATGCAGCCCAGATCTGCAGCCGGTGCACGGGCTTTCGTTTGGGGGAAGTAGAGCTCCGGCTCCTCGACTATACGCAGTCTCTTTGCCGCTATTCGGGGGATTCGGGGGTGTGTCGCCCGAATCAGGCCCGGTGGGCCCGCAGGTCAGCTAGGACTTGTCGGCATTGCGGTTGTCGGTACGCCAGCGGATCCCGGCGTCGATGAAGTCGTCAATTTCGCCGTCGAACACGGCAGAGGTGTTGCCCACTTCATGTTCGGTGCGGAGGTCCTTGACCATCTGGTACGGGTTGAGCACGTAGGAACGCATCTGATCGCCCCAGGAGGCCTTGACGTCCCCGGCAAAGGCCTTCTTTTCCGCGTCCTCCTGCTCCTTCTTAAGGAGAAGCAGGCGGGACTGCAGGACGCGCAGGGCTGCGGCGCGGTTCTGGAGCTGTGACTTTTCGTTCTGCATGGACACCACGGTGCCGGTGGGGATGTGCGTGAGGCGCACGGCGGAGTCCGTGGTGTTGACCGACTGGCCGCCCGGGCCGGAGGACCTGAACACGTCCACGCGGATCTCGTTGTCCGGGATGTCGATGGAATCTGTTGATTCGATGAGCGGAATCACCTCGACGGCGGCGAAGGACGTCTGGCGGCGGCCCTGGTTATCGAAGGGGCTGATGCGGACCAGGCGGTGGGTTCCGGCTTCGACGCTCAAGGTGCCGAATGCGTAGGGTGCCTTTACTTCGAAGGTGGCGGACTTGAGCCCGGCCTCTTCTGCGTATGAGGTGTCCATGATGGTGGTGGGGTAGCCATGGCGTTCGGCCCAGCGCAGGTACATGCGCATCAGCATTTCGGCGAAATCGGCAGCGTCAACGCCGCCCGCCCCGGCGCGGATGGATACCACTGCTTCACGTTCGTCGAACTCGCCCGAAAGCAGCGTCACCACTTCGAGTTCTTTAAGAGCTTTCCGTATGGATTCCAGTTCCGCAGCGGCCTCGCTCATGGAGTCCGCATCTTCTTCGTCCTGGCCAAGCTCCACCAGTACCTCAAGGTCATCGATCCGCGCGGTCAGCTTGTTCAGCCGCTCAAGCTCGGACTGGCGGTGCGACAGGCGGGAAGTAATCTTCTGGGCCGCAGCGGGATCGTCCCACAGGTCCGGCTCCCCGGCGCGCTCGCTCAGTTCGGCGATGTCTTCCTTCAAGGCCTCGACATCGCTGACTTGCTCGATGGAGGTGTAGGTGGCGCGAAGAGCGCGGATTTCTGCGGGAAAATCAATAGTGGCCATGGTTGTTTAAGCCTACGCTATCCAACTGGAGGGCCTGACTCCCCTGTTCCTGGTCAGCGCGTAAGGCGCGACCGTGCTGTGGAAACCGCTTCGATGACGATGCCGTCTGGCACGAGGAAGTTCACCACCGGCGGGTGGACAGCCGCGCTGAGAACCACGACGGCGGTGGATCCGTCGGGGCTGCCGGTCGCCGCCGAAACGGCTAACTGATCGAACCTGGCCGACGACGGGCTCCTGGCGATGAAGTCCGCGGCAACGCTGCGGACCCGTCCGGAACCCAGCACGGCAGAGGGCGTCCCGTCGTCGCCCGCCACTTCACCCAGGGTGTAGCTGTCTGCCGCAGCGAGCGATGCGCCGTCGGCCAGCGACAACAGACGCTTGTGTTCGAGGTAGACGCTGGAGATGCCGATGACCACTGTGACGACCAGCAGGGCGAGCGTGACGTAGCCGATGATCAGCACAATCATCTGGCCGTCCTCTTTCCCCTGCTTGGGATCCGGCGGGTCGGTCGCCGCGAGGGTTACCGCGTCCGGGGTCACCGCGTCCGGGGTCACCGCGTCCGGGGTCACCGCGTCCGGGGTCACCGGAACCTGCCGACCAGTTGCGTGGACGATGCCTCAACCTCGCTGGCACTGAGCCTGAAGTCATCACTGAATGGAACGAACGGCAGCGGCACAGTGAGATTCACGGTCACCGTCACTGCTGTCCCGGGGGCCTGGCAGTCGCTGGGGTTACAACTGGTGGAGACCCTGGCCTGGCTGGCATCGTGGCCGAAATCCGCGAGCGCGATGACGGCCGCCTGCTCCGCCGCAGCCTGGCCTGATGCAGCGTCCGGCTGCGCCACGAAGACTTTCGCTGCCTGGTCGGCCGCACCCACAACCGCAAAGGACCCACCCTGGAGTTGCCCGATGGTGATGATGAAATACACGAGGGGAACCATCAGGAGGAGCGCCAGGAAGGTGAATTCGACCACCGCGCTTCCCTGTTCTGTCCGGCCGGCGGTCCCGCTACAGTCCTGGGTTGGCCGGCCTGACTGTGGGTAGGCGCGGCGCAGACGCAGACAGAGGGCCTCACGGAACCTGAGGGTGATGCGGGGCAGAAGGCCATTAGGGTTGGATGGCTGCATGGCCTTTCACCTCCAGCATGTCCCGGGGACCGATGAGTCCGATGACCGGCATGGGAGCCTTGATAGTCACTTCCAGCGTCCGCAGGCCCTGGAAGGTCACCTCGGACGTGGTGACACTCTGCGCAAAGTCGGCATTCAAGCCCGTTCCTACTAGGGCAGCCGCCCGTTCCTGCGCATCGGCCGCTCCCCGGTCGGCGAGGGTTCCATAGCGTGCGCCTGATGCCGCCGCGTCGATGAGCGTGTTGCGGACATGCAGAACCAGCGTGAGCTGGATTATCGCCAGGAAGAACATCGTGAGGAGTCCTCCCACCAGCACAAAGTCCACCACAGCCGAGCCCCGTTCTTCGCTGGGCTGGCCGCGGCCGGGCCGCCCTTGCTGGGGGGAGCAGGTCCGGCCGGGGCCCGGCAGGCTGGATGGCGGCATGCCCTACTTTCCGACCTGGTCCATAGCCTGGTTGAACATGGTTTCCAAGGCGGGGCCGGCGAGGGCCAGCAGCCCCGCCACGAGGACGGCAGACATCAGGGTGATCATGACCCAGCCCGGAACGTCGCCGCGTTCCGGATGGTCCTGGGAATGGTCGGCCCCAATTCTCCGTGCGTATCGACGGCCTGTAGGTGTTGCGCTTATCCACGCGCACATTCCCGCCAGCAGAGCGAGGAGCATCAAGCTGCTCGAGTTTCCCAGGTTCTTCATTTTGGTCCCATTCAGTGTGTGAGTGATTTCGTGGTCAGTTGGTAGGGCTGGTCGAGGATGTGACTGTTTGGCCGTGGTCATGGCTACAGTCCTAGGCTGATCGCCGCGAGGCCGGGGAAGACGGCGAAGACCACAGTCAGCGGGAGGACTCCGAAAACGAGCGGCACCATCATGGCAATTTCTTTCTTGCCCGCTGATTCCATGAGGTCGCGTTTGGCCGTGTCCCGAACGTCCTGGGCTTGCGCCCGAAGCACGTCCGCCAAGGGAGTGCCGCGCTCCACCGCCACGATGACGCCGTCGACAAAACGTACGAGCGGGCCGAGATCGGTCCGTGCGGAAAACTCCTGCAGCGCTTCCACCAGTGGTTTCCCTGCGCGGGTCTCGGCGAGAATCTTGGCGAAGTCCTTCGCCAGTTCCCCGTGTGCACTGCGGCAGACCCGGTCAAGGGCGCCCGTAGCGCTTTCGCCGGCACCGACAGCCAGAGCCATCAACTCAGCGAGGCTGGGAAACTCAGCCATCATGCGCGTCTCCCGCCGGCTGATCTGGACTCCCAGCCAGTAGTCGCGGAAGAGGAATCCACCCAGTGCGCTTCCCAGAACCGCCACGACGGCCAGGAAGGGACTGAACCGGCCGCCGACCGCACCGAGTATCACCACTGCCAACGCCGCGGCGAATCCGGCCGCTGCCCAAAGGAGCTGTTCTGCCCGGAAATCCACAGGGGCTTTGTTGATGCCGGCCTGGGCGAGCCTGCGGCTGAGCGCCTTGGAGCCAAGGTTCAGCTTCCCCAAAGCGGTGAGTCCGTCGTGAATTAATGGGCGCATTATCCGTTCCAGGGGCCCGAACGGCGTGGCGTTCTGGCTGCTGGAACGGAGCAGCCGCGATTCAAGGTTCTGCGACTTCAGCTGTGGCTCTATGCGCTCCACGAATGTGAGGGGCCGCATGAACGGCAACCGGACGAACAGCAGCCACAGTCCTACTCCAAGGACGATGCCACAGGCGATCGCGGCCGCAGACATTCCGTTCATCGCAGCACCCTTTCGTCCTGAGGGAGCGCCCCGATGCGGAGCATGATGGAGTAGCAGAACAGCGAAACAACCAGTCCGCCCAGAAGTACTCCCGCTCCCATGGGCGTGTTGTACGCGTGCACTGCCTCCGGGCGGGTGGCCAGCAGCATCATGACAATCCAGGGAGCAGCAACGGCGAGCCGGGCAGCGTTGACGGTCCAGGATTGCCGAGCCTCGAGTTCGCTACGGGTGCGGGCATTTTCCCGGAGAAATTCGGCGAGCGTGCCCAGCATCTTGCCCAGATCTGAGCCGCCCACTTCGCGGGCCAGCCTGAGCGCCTCGACGATGCGGTCCGCCACCGGATCGGCGAGCCGGTCCTTGAGCCGGTTAATTGCGGCATCAAACTGGCCGCCTGCCCGGTAATCGGCGCCAAAATCGCTGAAGACGTGCCGCAGTTCCTCCGGCCCCTTCTCCCCCAGTTGGATGAGTGCCTCCGGCAACGAGAGTCCGGCGCGGATAGCGGAACGCAGATGGTCAACGACATCGGGCCAGAGCTGTCTGAGTACGGAGGTCCTTCTTGCTGCCCGCCAGCGGACCACGCTGATGGGCAGCCACGCACCGAACAGGCCGAAACAGGCCGAGATCGGCCATGAGCGGCTGACCACAAAGAAGATCAGCGCCACGAAGACGCCCAAGCCCACGCAGGTGGCAATAAGCCCCGCCCCGCTGACCTTTTCAATTCCGGCGGAGGCCAGTAGATCCTGCAGGCGGCTGACCCGCGGGCCCCGGTCGACCGCTGGCGGCTTGTCCCAGAAGGACCACCAGATGAGGAAAAGCCCGGCGCCGGCCAGCACCCCGAAGAAAGGTGCCATCAGCGCGGTTCCAGCAGCGCCGCGACGTCGAACCCTGCGCGTGCGAACTTCTCAGGGGCTGGCATCGAATTGGCCCGCGGCTGGAGTTGGCCGTCCGTCATGGCGAAAATCATGGCCGATTCGATGATGCCGTTCTCTACTCGCCGGCCAAGTGACAATATTTCTGTCACCTGCCGGCGGCCATTGGCGTGACGGCTGCAGTGGACCACGAGGTCGATGCAGGACGCCACAGTGGGCACGACAAAAGCGCTTGAGATGTTTTCGCCGGCGAGCAACGGAAGCGTGCAGATCTTCGTGACGGCGTCGTGAGCCGAGTTTGCATGGACGGTGCACATCCCAGGCAACCCACTATTCAAAGCAATCAACATGTCCAGGCTTTCCGCTTCCCGGACTTCACCCACCACCAGGCGGTCCGGGCGCATCCTGAGCGCTTCCTTAACAAGACGGCGCAGCGGAATCTCGCCTTCACCTTCCAGGTTGGGTTGCCTGCACTGAAGGCCCACCACATCCCGGAGCGGAAACTGGAGTTCAAAAATCTCCTCGACCGTGATGACCCGTTCGCGGCTGCCTATGCTGGCGGCCAGGCAATTGAGCATGGTGGTCTTGCCGGCCTGGGTTGCCCCTGAGACAAGGATGTTGAGTCCGCTGGAGACGGCGGCACCCAGAAAGCGGGCTGACTGCGGCGTCAATGTGCCCAACTCGACGAGATGCTCAAGCCGGCTGGCTTTCACGACGAATTTCCGGATGTTTACGGCCCAGTGCCGGCGTGTTACGTCCGGAATGACGACGTGGAGTCTGGAACCGTCCGGCAACGCGGCATCCACGAAAGGGGAAGACATGTCCAGGCGTCGGCCGGAACTCTTGAGCATCCGCTCCACGAGATCGCGCACCTGCTGGTCTGTGAGGCTGAGGGAGGTCAGCTCTGATTCGCCGTTCCTCGCTACGTATATCTCGTTGGGGGCGTTAATCCAGACTTCCTCGATGGACGGATCGTCCAGCAGGGGCTGAAGCACACCGAACCCGGCAACCGCGTCGAAAACGAACCTGCGGGCGGCGTCCAGCGGGCCGATCGGAGGGAGCGGGCCCATGAGTGCGCGCTCGTCGTAGTCGCTGACGGCTGCCTCGACCAGGCGGCGGACTTCGCCAGCCTGCCGCGAGGGATCCAGGCCGCGACGACGTATCAGCTCGCGGACTTCGTCCTCCACGATGCGCACTGCATCCATGAGTTCCCCAATACAACTGCCGCCCCCGGCGGAGGCAGTCCAACTGGCTACAGCTTAAGGAGCATAGGCCATGCGTCAAAGTCATATCGTGCGGGTTGTGGATAACAATCCGCCACGGAGGTCGGACCTCGGCTCTCGAATGCTGCGCTCGGTGACCACGGAGATAGTATGACTCTTGGCCCCTCATGCAAGATTCGGACAAGTAGCACCATTCAGGAAGCTAGGCCGAAGCTTGCCTTCGATGAGTGCCGGCTATTGCCCCGAATCAAAAATGGGCGAATTGCAGGGCCTAACAGTCCCTCTGCAAAGCACTGATCAAACTGGAAGCCCTCCTGCACTCAACCCACGGAGTCTACGTGCCTCAACCCGAAGTCCTCCCCTCGCGCCGTCTTTCGCGTCCGCTTCAGGCTGAAAAGTCAAGGGCATCGCGCGGAGTGCTGGGGTTGGGCGTCGGATTATCTGTGCTGGCAGCATGCCTGTTCCTCGGGCATCTCGGTGTTCTCCGGGGCTGGGGACTGCTGATGGCGACAGCACTGCTTGGGCTCGCTGTGCCGACGTCAAAGCACTTGGCCGGGCGAATAATTATGGGTTGCGCCCTGTACTTCGGAGCGGTTCCCATGCTCTGGTGGGTGCCCCGAACTGAAGGCTTGTTCAGCTGGGGCCATCTGCTTTTTGCCGCACTCTTGTCCGGTCTCACGGTTCGAGTTGTAACATCCAGCCGTCGCAAGGCGGTCTTGTCATCCTTTTTACCGGTCGTGAACAAGGCCGACTACCTGATTTTGGTTGCTGGCATTCTATCCATCGTTGCTCTGGCTCCCTATTTCTTGGTCTTCACGGGGCCGCAAGCTTTGGGTGTCTTACTGTCAAGTTGGGACAACTCGTCACACTTCGATATGTATTTCATGCTCCGGGAACATGGAACAGTCATCCCAATGGCAGCTCTCCCCGGGGGAGGCAAAGTGTGGAGCTTCATGGAGTATCCTCAGGGCTTTCACGCTGCCGTTGCCACTATGGCCGACCTGGTAGTCGGACCCGAAAAGGGAACGCTGGCAAAGGAACTGGTAACCTACAGCCGATTAAGTTCACTGGTGGCGGTGGCCTCGACTATGCTCGTAGCAGCCTGCCTCACATCGATACCTTGGATCCGACGGCGCCCGCTGGTGAGTGCACCATTTGTAGTTTTCGTGATCACTGCCTGGACTTTCGGTACCGCCGCCCATGCGACGTTCTTTGCATTCCAGAACTTCCTACTGGGTGTTGCACTCCTCGCTTCATTTATGTTGATCGCGGCATTCGCAGAGTCGCTGGCTACGCCAGTGATTTTCGCCGCTGCTGCCGCGTCGGTCGTGGGGATAGCCAATACCTGGTCCTTGCTCCTGCTGCTGGCCGTGCCAGCCCTAGTTTTGGCGGTTCACCCGTGGATCACTTCGCGGTGGCAGGCAAGCAAAAGGTGCTGGGTGGTGAATCTCGGATCAGTTGTCGGAGCTGTCGTAGGCATGGTTCTCATCGCCCAGCAAATTTCCCGTATCGGAACCGAGACTGTGGTTACCGCGGGGGGGAGAATTCAAAGTTCGACTCACGGAGTGGAAATCGCAACCCTCCTGGTGGCCGTCGCCTCATCGATGCTGCTTGTCCATGGTAGTCCGAGACAGTTCTTCAATGGCCTGGGAGACAGACACGCTGCCGCGAGGCTGGTTCTAGTACCCGCAGTAGGACTCGTTGCAGTTATTGCGATGGGCGCATACCAGATTGTCAGTATGGGAAGCGTCAACTACTACTCTCTTAAGCTTGCATTGGCAGTCGAACTGCTCTTGCCTCTTGTTGCCTGCATCACCGTAACTGCATTAGCGGACCGCTGGCTGACGACACACAAATACGTGAACCCTCGTGAACTTGCGATTATGTCAGTGTTGACGGCGCTGGCATCTACACAGGTCTTTGGGCTTACAGTCCCCGACACTAGGCCCCTGGGCATGGATCCGCTGGCGCCTTACCAGAAAGGTATGGCGACCATCACCTCCAAAACCCTCACCAACGGCCCGGCCGCCACCGAGCTTTTCCAGGCCGCTAGCGCCTACACGTCCGACCAGGGAGATGCCGTTTTCGTCACCAGCTTCGACCAGATTGACCCACTTCTTGCCGCTACCTGGTACCTGTCGTTGACTGGAACGCACAAGGACAATACGAATAGAGTCCTCGGCGAGTTGCGCCCCCTTTACAGCGGCTATACCGGGAACCTGGGGCGTGCCGCGGAAAATATCCTCGACGCCGACCCACACGTTTCTATTGTTCTCGACAGAAAACTGCGCGACTTCCTGCAATCGAGTGGCTTTGATGAATCGAAACTTTCGAGGTTGTCCAGCCTCAACTAGAAGTTAGCGACTACCGGGAATCGTGGATAATCAGTCAGGCTCGGCCAGAAATTGAGTCATTATCGACTTATAAGTCACGAACATGCAATTACGGGCGGCGTGCTCCGCCATCGGCTGACCTTTCAAGGCTGCACCTGGTATCCCACTGGATTTAATCCTTCCAGCGCCAGAGGCTCAGCACATCTGCTCGAGGGCCCGGCTGCGGACCTGCCCGGGTCGCCCAACGCAACTGACGGGGGGTGTCCATAGCTAACCGCAGAGTCTCCCGGGCGACGATCCCCCGGACTCAAAGGAAGCAGTCGCCAGACTGCCTCCACAAAGGCGTTGATGACCTCAAGTACTAGATATCAGCGGGCCTGTTCCTGGGTTCCAACGGACAATACCCTTCCTTTCAGCGAGGAAAGCCAAGGGACGCAAGGCCGCGCGCAGACAAGTCAATGAAATGGATGTATTCATGTGCGCCCGTCCCGTATGGCGTCGGGCAGTCGCTACCGAGGGTCGTCGCCTAGTCTCGGTGCCCTACAGCAACTTTTGAGACCTGCGAGAGCAAATAATTCTGCTTGCCCTGCGGGTCTTCGCTTATCAAATCTGACTCATGGGCGCTCACTAATTGAAGTAGCGGCGCAGGGCTATGCTCTAGCGTGGCCGGCCGCTCCGAGGTCAGGGAATTTGTCTTCGATCTGTTCTTTGGGTTCTTTGGTCCGACCTTGGGATTGGTGGCGTTCAGCGGCACCCGCCCGATCAGAGGCACTTCCTCGGCGGCCCCACGGACCGCTGCGGAAGACCTGAAGAGCCTACGGATACCGGCGCGATCTATGCAGGGCAGGAGATTGAGCCTCCCACCACGTTGTTCTGTTGGTACGAGAGAAGTTTAGCCACCGATTCGCCAAAGTCCTTCAGACAAGCGAAGTGGATCACGGCATCGAAGGCGGAGCTCCGGCCGCGGGGGCCTCACAGCAGAAGCCTGCGCCCGGGACAAACGTTATTATGTCTAGCATGATGACCCCTGAGCCTGGCCCTTCGCCTGCCGACCATACCGGCCGCACAGACCCCTTGAACGTCGGTATTTCCATGCTCACCCTCGTCCCCGGCGGAATGGGGGGCAGCGAAACCTACGCACGCGAATTGATCCGCCAACTTGGATCTTCCCCGGCAGTCAACCCAACTTGCTACGTTAACGAATCCGGGCGTGGTTTCAGCGAAGGTGCGGATGAAGTGGTGATTCCGGGGCTGCCCGGCGGCGGCTCAACCGTTGCCCGTTTGGCCACCCTCGCCAAAGGCCTCTTAAAGAGAAGGTCGATTCTGCGCAGGATGCGCCCGATGGACGTCTTCCACGTCCCGTTCACGGTTCCCCTGCCGAAGCCGCCTAAGGGCACTCCGTCGGTCCAGACACTGTTAGACGTTCAGCATCTCGACCTCCCCGAACTGTTCGGCACCGCTGACAAGTTGTACCGCAAGGTCTTCTATGAGAGAGCGGCACGCGACGCGGACGCGATCGTGACAATCAGCGACTTTGCCAAAGAGAGCATTGTCAGCCATCTCGGCATCGCACCGGACAAGATCTTCACGGCCCATCTGGGAGTCAATGCGGACGAGTTTACACCGAATTTCGGACCGCGCGAAACCTACATCATGTACCCGGCAAGAGGGTGGAAGCACAAGAACCACACAAGACTTTTCGAAGCCATGCGATTGCTAATGGTTACCGATCCAGGGCTTCGCCTCATCCTCACAGGCGGGGCCTTGGACGAACTAACCGACGTTCCCGCCAACGTGGAAGTCCGCGGCCTGGTCCCGCTCGCCGAGCTCAGGGAACTCTATCGTCACGCCGCATGCATGGTGTTTCCCAGCCTTTACGAGGGATTCGGGCTTCCACCTCTGGAAGCAATGGCTTCGGGCTGCCCCGTGGCAAGCTCAACCGCCGGTTCGCTTCCTGAAATTGTGGGCGATGCTGCTGTGTTGTTCGATCCCCAGGACTCTGCCGCGATCGCTGAGGCAATCCGGAACGCCATCGCCAGGACCGACGAACTCCAGAGGCTCGGACTAGAGCAGGTGCGCAAGTTCACGTGGGAACACTGCGCCGCTGTGCACGTACAGGCGTACCGTTATGCGCTGAATCAGCGCTCCTCAGCGGCGACTATTGTTTGAGCGGTGCGACACGCCGCCTCAGAGCCGAGGCTCCTTCCCATATATAGTTGCCGTAGCCCCGCAAACAATTCTCTAAGGACCTTTTCCCATGCCCCGTGCGCTTATCACCGGAATCACTGGCCAGGACGGCCTGTATCTTGCAGAGCTCCTTCTCTCGAAAGGCTACGAGGTGTTCGGCCTCATTCGAGGACAGAACAACCCCAAGCACGACCTGGTCCGTCAGATCGTTCCGGGCGTCAAATTGCTCACCGGGGATCTCACAGATGTCTCGTCACTGGTCCGGGTGCTCGGCGTTGCCCAGCCGGACGAGGTCTACAACCTCGGGGCGATTTCTTTTGTGGCTTACTCTTGGGAGAATGCCTCGCTGACCACTGACGTCACGGGCAAGGGCGTCCTCAACATGCTTGAGGCGACCCGCCTGTATGCAGGCGACGACATCTCTAGGGTGCGCTTCTACCAAGCCTCCTCGTCCGAGATGTTCGGCAAGGTTCAGCAGGTGCCCCAGACCGAGGAGACCCTCTTGTGGCCCCGTTCCCCCTACGGCGTGGCCAAGGTCTTCGGCCACTACATGACGATCAATTACCGCGAATCCTACGGGATGCACGCATCAAGCGGCATCCTCTTCAATCACGAATCACCGCGCCGTGGGCCTGAATTTGTTACCCGCAAGGTTTCAATGGCAGTTGCACGGATCAAGCTCGGACTCCAAGACGAAATCGTCCTCGGCAACCTAGACGCCAAGCGTGACTGGGGCTTCGCAGGGGACTACGTGGAGGCGATGTGGCTGATGCTCCAGCAGCCCGAAGCTGACGATTACGTCATCTCTACAGGCGAAACACACTCCATTGAAGAACTGCTCCAAGCTGCCTTTGACGCTGCGGGACTGGACGACTGGAAGCAGTACGTCCGGCAGGACCCCAAATTCATGCGTCCCGCCGAAGTCGATCTGCTGATTGGCGACGCGTCCAAAGCCCAGGATACGCTCGGCTGGAAGCCCAAGGTCTCCTTCAACGAACTCATCACTATGATGGTTGAGAACGACATTGCCGAGCAGTCTGCCATGATGCGGTGAAACCGCTCAGCAAGGCGGCAGCAATACCGGTCGGCGCCGCTTTTCTTACCGGGGTAACAGGTCAGGACGGGTCCTACTTGGCCGAATCCCTGCTGTCTCGCGGCTGGGAAGTCCACGGCCTCGTCCGCCATCAGTTGCTGCCGGGGGCTCACGGCGATGGAGAAACCGCCGTGGAAGGGGTGGAGTACCACGTCGGCGATCTGTCGCGACCTGACGAGGTGGGCTCGATTCTGGAATCGGTCAAACCCGATCTGATTTTCAATCTGGGCGGCATCAGTTCCGTGTACCAGTCATGGCAGCATCCATATGACACGGCACTGGTCTCGGGCGCCTCCGTCGTCGCCATGCTGGAAACAACTTGGCAGTTACAGCAGGCGACGGGCAAGGAAATCCGTTTCCTTCAGGCTTCCAGCGCCGAGCTGTTCGGCGAGGCGGAGTCGGCTCCGCAGAACGAGACCACTCCGATCCGGCCCATTTCCCCGTATGGCGCAGCGAAAGCGCTGGCTCATCACGCCGTCAGTGTCTACCGGGGCCGCGGCATGTTCGCTTCCTCGGCGATTCTCTACAACCACGAATCGGTCAGACGGCCGGCAAAGTTCGTAACCCGCAAGATCACATCGGCAGCAGCTGCCATCGCGGCGGGCAAGCTCGATAGGCTTTCGCTGGGAAACATGAACGCCATCAGGGACTGGGGCTGGGCCCCTGACTTTGTAGACGCAATGGACAGGATCATCCACGCAGTTGAGCCGGACGACTTTGTGGTCGCCACCGGCGTCTCGCATTCCGTCCAGGACTTCGTGGCAGCGGCCTTCAAGGCCGCCGGCATAGACGACTGGCGAGCAGTGGTGGACGTTGATGAGTCCCTCGCGCGTCCCACCGACGCCGCTGAAATGAGGGGCGACATCGCCAAGATTTCGTCCAAGCTGGGATGGCGGCCGTCCGTGGGTTTCGATGCCCTGGTGACTGCCATGGTGCGGCATGACCAGACAATCCTTGCAGGCGAAAGCGCTCAGTCTTAGTTCACATTGGTCTCAACTAGCACTCTGGTTACACCAGTACCATTGGTGCTACATTGGCCGGGTCATGAAGATGATCTGGAACGGCCGAGATGTCGCCACCGTCTGAAATGACAAACCATTTGGTGTCTAAATTTGCGATGTGTGGGGGATCTGCGCGTTGCCGGCCGGAGCAGAACATGAGTCTAAGCAAAACCACCAGCGCACGAGCAGGCGCATCCACCTCCCTCGGCGGGAGGATACTGGCCGCGGCCCTTCTAACTTCAGCCTTGGTATGCAGTTCCGTCGCGCCGGTGCAGCGTGCCGCCGCCGACGATCAAGTCCTGCCCTCGCCGGTGTCCACACCGGTTGAGACGGCTGACGCCCCACCGGCCCCTGACTCCCCAGTGGACCCGACGAATACCCCTCCGACAAAGAGCACGACGGCGCTCGCCGCGACTCCGACATCGACCCCCGCTCCGGCCACCAGCGATTCCGTTCCGCCGGGATCAACCATCGACGCGGAGATGTTTGCCAAACTCAAGGCCTCCCAGGGGGCCAATGGGGCACACATGGGCCAGGGGCTTCAGCAAAAGCTGGGGATTAGGACACCTGCCGAATCAAGCGGGATCTCCACAGAGGCCACTTACACGCCGCCCGGCATCCAGGGACTCGACGTAAGCAGCCATCAGGGAAGCGTGAACTGGCAGGAACAGCGCAACATGGGCGGGCTCTTCGCCTACGTGAAGGCATCCGAAGCCCTCAGCTATCTCAACCCGTACTTTTCCAGCCAGTACAACGGATCTCGCAGCGTCGGTATGATCCGGGGGGCCTATCACTTCGCGATCCCCAACGTTTCTTCTGGCGCCGCCCAAGCCAACTACTTCGCATCGAACGGCGGTGCCTGGAGCGGCGACGGAACAACCCTGCCTCCCCTTCTGGATATCGAATACAACCCGTACCCAGAACTCGGCAACACCTGCTACAACATGTCCCATAGCCAGATGGTTCTCTGGATTGCAGACTTCTCCAACACCATGTACACGCGGACAGGCCGCTATCCCGCGATCTACACCACCACCGACTGGTGGACCCAGTGCACGGGGAACAGCCCGGCGTTCAAAAACCAGCCCCTCCACATAGCGTCATACCGCACCGTCTCACCGGGCGTATTGCCGGCCGGTTGGTCCAAATACGATATCTGGCAGTACAGCAGTCGAGGTCCGTTCGCTGGCGATTCGAACGTCTTCAGCGGCAGCTACGCCGAACTCCAGGCTCTGGCAACTGGCTTCGATCCTGTCCTCAACAAGTACATCGCGATGGGCGGCGCTTCCAGCCGGCTTGGCGCGCAGACGCTCCCGCTGTACTGCGGGCTGACAGCTGGCGGCTGCTACCGGCAGTATGCTGGCGGCCAGATTATCTGGCATCCCAATACCGGAGCGAAGGCAGTCTATTTCAGCTCCATCGGCGGCACGTGGCGCGACTGGGGCGGCGTCGACGGTCGTCTCGGGTACCCGAAGACGGATGAAACCTGTTCGGCTACCGCCTGTTTGCAGACCTTCGTCGGCGGCGAGGTGTACTGGTCCACGTCAACGAACGCCGCGGCCGTCTTCGACGGCGGAATTGGTGCACGCTGGAGAATCATGGGTGGCACCTCGGGAACCCTCGGCTACCCCACGGCATCCGAGACCTGTTCCGCCTTGGCATGCAGCCAGACCTTCCAGGGGGGAAAGATCCTGTGGACAGGCGCCACGGGCTCATGGGCAATCACAACTGGGAACATCGCGAAGGCTTGGGAGGCTATGGGCGGCGAAACGAGCCGGCTCGGCTACCCCACCAGCAACGAGACGTGCACTGACACCTCATGTGTCCAGAGCTTCCAGGGCGGTACTATCGTCCGAACCGACGCCACGGGCGCGGTCCCGGTTTGGTGGACAGCCATTGGTAGCAAGTGGCAGGCCGACGGCGGACTCGCCGGCACGGTGGGGGCGCCCAAGTCAGCCGAGACCTGCGAAGGCTCAGTCTGCCGCCAGCTCTTCGTCGGCGGCCAAATTTTCTGGGCCCCGGCGTCAGGTACGCGGACCATCGTCAACGGCGAAATCTCCAAGAAGTGGACCGCGCTCCAGGCTGAGAAGGGTCGCTTCGGCAGCCCCATCACCGATACCGGCTTCTGCGCCGGGAAAGAGTGCACCCAGGACTTCGAGGGTGGCCGGATCCTCAAGGACCCAGCCGCTGCCGCCCCTGCATTCGGAGTACTCCGCGGCACAGGCATCGGCTCATTGTGGGCAGCCATGGGAAGCGAAGACGCCCGCCTGAGCTACCCTGCCACCGACGAGACCTGCGCCGGCAGCACCTGCAAGCAGTCCTTCAGCGGCGGAACCATCTACTGGACGCCCGCCACCGGACAGTGGGCCGTCTACAACGGCAGCATCGGCGGCCTCTGGCGGACCCTCGGAGCCGAGAACGCGCGGCTGGGCTACCCTGTCAGCAACGAGACCTGCCTGGTCAGCTCCTGCCGCCAGAGTTTCGCCGGAGGCGACATCCTGTGGAGCCCCGCCACCGGTACGGCTGCGGTGTTCTCCGGCGGCATCGGATCGCTGTGGCGCTCGCTCGGGTCCGAATCGGGTCGGCTCGGTTTCCCCACCACGACCGAAACCTGCGGTGCGACCACCTGCACCCAGTCGTTCGCGGGTGGGGAGATCCTGTGGTCATCGGGCGTGGGCATGGGCGCTGTCTACAACAGCGGCATTGGCGGAGTGTGGCGGACCAATGGAGCCCAGAATGGCTTCTTCGGCTTCCCCACCAGCACCGAAACCTGCACCGCGGATGTTTGCGTGCAGACCTTCAAGGGCGGCTCGATCAAATGGAGCGCGGCGTCGGGCTACACCATCACCCGCTACTGAGTCGCCCGGCTAGCGCGGCGTAGGGCCCTGCGGGGTCCTACGCCAGCGGCACAGCAGAGCGGCGCGAGAGCGCCACGGTGTGGATGGACACGCCCAGCAGCGGGCCTACCAGCAGGGATGCGACAGCACGGAGATCCGCGTCCAGGGGCAGCAGCAGGACTAGCAGGGTGAGGGCACCCGCGCTCACCCAACCGACAGACGATACCCGGTGGCGGTTGAGGGCTACACACATACCGCCGGTGAGGGTTAGAAGAGCCAGCACAGCGGCGGCGGCGGTCAGTCCGGCGAGGACCCACGGGGCGACGTGATAGTCCGGGCCAAACAGCAGGACCATCAGCCAGGGGCCCAGGAAGTACGCCGCCAGGGCGCCCACTACTGCCACGCCCGCAATTGCCAGGGCGATCGGCCGCAGGGCCCCGAGGCCGCGGTCACGGTGCCTGACGAAATGGGCGATGGCGACGCTCTGGAAGGTTCCCAGCGGAACCATCAGCGGCGCCCTGGTGAGGAGGATGGCTAGCAGCAGGGGCGCCGAGGCGAGGTAGACATCCGCCGGGGTGGTGATGCGGTACAGGATGGGGAAACCAACAACCAGCGATGCGCTGGCTGCCGTCGAGACGCTGGCGTGGCCCACTTTCCGCGCAAAGTCCCGGACGGGGACTGTCAACGGTGTCCTGAATGCTGACCGCAGCTGCGGGCTGAACACGGCAACCAATGCCCAGGCGAGGGCCCCGGCTGCCGCGGCGGCAGCCAGGCCGGCAGTGGATCCCGCCAGTAAGCCGACGATGAGGACAAGGACCAGCCGGAATGAGGATTCGGAAGCGACAAGGGCCGAGAAATTGCCCCAAAGGTGCCGGCCGCTGAGGACGCCCGCCAACGCGGCGTGAACGGAAAAAGCCACGCAGGCACCGGCCAGGACCAGGACCAGCGCTCCCCAGTGTGGTCCCAGCACGGCACGGCCCCACAGCAACGACGTCGCCGCCAAAACAATTGCCACCCCGGCGGCGATCCCAAAGACCACTGCAAACAGGGGAACCCTCCTGGCCTGCGCCGTGCCTTCCTTGGGTCTGCTGGAGGGGTCCGTGGCCGAGGCGGTGACGTACCTGATGATTTCCGTTTGGAGTCCGCCGAGAATACCGAACAGCAGGAACAGCGCGGACCAAAAGGCCAGGAATTCGGCGTTGTCGGCCTTGTTCAGGACCCGTGGCACAAACCAGATGACCAGGTACCCGGCTGCGGCCGAGGCGATCGATGCCAATCCGACCGTGGCCGCCTGGCGTCCAGCGATAGTCGACTTCTGCGGTGCCTTGCCCTCGGTGTGTGTCATCCGTTGGAGGCCGGGGCTGCAGGGGTCAATTGCCGGATAACTAGGGAGGTCATGGCAACATATTAGTGTCGGACCCGGACGGGCACTCAATTGGAGCCGCCGGCCGGGCACCTGTGAACGAGCTCAGATGAGCTACGACAACCTGTGGAAGTTGGAAAATGCCGCTCGATATTTTTGTACCGTACTGGGGCGATCCTGCAATGCTGAAGGAAACCGTCGCGAGCGTTTTTGCACAGACCAACGGGGACTGGGTGCTTACCGTCATCGACGACTGCTACCCCGATCCCACCGTGAAGGAGTACTTCGCGACCATCGATGATGAACGCGTCTCCTACCAGCGGAACGAATCCAACAAGGGCATTACCGAGAACTACCGCACCTGCGTTTCCCAGGCCACCCAGGACCTCATGGTGATCCTCGGCTGCGATGACGTCCTGCTGCCCAACTACGTTGATGTCGTCCTGCAGGCCCACCGTGATTTTCCGGATGCCTCCGTGATCCAGCCCGGGGTACAGGTCATCGATGAGACAGGGCAGATCGTCCGGTCCCTGGCCGATTCCGTTAAGCGGAAGTTTGTGGGCCCCAGGACCAACGCCACCACCGTCCTGGCCGGGGAATCCCTCGCCGTCAGCCTGCTGGGCGGCAACTGGCTGTACTGGCCTTCCCTCGCCTTCCGGACCGATGCCATCCGAAAGGTCAGCTTCCGCGACGGCCTCCCCATCGTCCAGGACCTGGCGCTTGTCATGGACATCGTCCTGCAGGGCGGATCACTGGTTCACGTCCCCACGCTGGCCTTCTCCTACCGCCGCCACTCCGCAAGTGCCTCGGCTGCGACGTTGACCGACGGAACGCGTTTCGCCGGCGACCGGGAGTACGCGCAAATTGCCGAAGACCTCTGCCGGGCCAAGGGCTGGAAGAAGGCAGCGGTAGCAGCACGCGTTCGCTGGACCTCGCGCCTGCATGCCGTCACCCTTGTGCCGGGTGCCCTGCTCTCCCGCAATCCGAAGGCGGTCAAGGCCACCTTCAGGCACGCTTTCGGTCACTGAACCGCGCCAGTCCTATGAGAAACTGGATCTTGCAGATGTCCGCCCCAGAAAGGCCTCACTAGTGACCCCCTCAACGTCATCAACAACGTCCGCCGCCAAACGAGGAACTGTCCTCGTGACGGGAGGCGCCGGATTCATCGGATGCGCCATTTCCCCGGCCCTGGTTGCGGCGTTCGACCGAGTGGTAGCTGTGGACAGCCTGCACCCGCAGATCCACGCCAGCCAGTCACGGCCGGAGGAACTCGATCCCGCTGTCGAGCTCATCGTTCGTGACATCACTGAGGCCCAGACCTGGGACGACGTGCTCTCGGACGTCGCGCCCGACGTCGTGATTCACCTTGCCGCCGAGACCGGAACCGGACAGTCGCTGGAGGAATCCACGCGCCACGCAATGGCCAATGTCGTGGGCACCACGCAGCTGCTGGACGGCCTGAACCGAAGCGGGAAGCTGCCGCGCCGCATCGTCCTGACCAGCAGCCGCGCTGTCTACGGCGAAGGCGCCTGGAAGTCGGATGCGGACGGCGCCCTCTTCTACCCGGGCCAGCGTTCGAATGAAATCCTGTCACGCTCGCAGTGGGATTTCCCCGCCGCCCAGCCCGTGGCCATGTCTGCTGCGGTCGTGGCCCCGGCCCCCGTCAGCGTGTACGGCTCCACGAAGCTCGCGCAGGAAAACATCCTCGAGTCGTGGGCCAAGTCCTATGGGGTCGAAGCCGCCGTGCTGCGTCTCCAGAATGTCTACGGACCCGGCCAGTCCCTCATCAACCCGTACACGGGCATCATGTCCCTCTTCTGCCGGATGGCAAAAGCCGGGAAGTCCATCCCGCTTTACGAGGACGGCGAGGTACGCCGCGACTTCGTCCTGATCGACGACGTCGCCGCGGCTGTTGTGGCGGCGGCTGTTGCTGAGGAAGCGCATGATGGCGCCCTCGACATCGGCTCGGGAGAATTCCAGACGATCCGGACGGCTGCCGAGATCATCAGCCGCCACTACGGCGCCCCGGAGCCGCACGTCACGGGCCAGTTCCGCCAGGGCGACGTCCGGCATGCATGGGCCGATGTGGAGCCGGCCAAGGCCGCGCTGCCGTGGGAGCCCCGTTACGACCTGGAAGCCGGCATTGCACGCCTTGCCGAGTGGATCGACGGGCGCCTGCCCGCAGAGGCAAAGCTCTAGGCTTACCGCCCGTGGATCACTGAACAGCCGCACAAGAAGCGAGGGCCTCCGTATCGATTGGATGATTACACTCAACCGATACGGAGGCCCTCATTTTTCTTTGGTGTTAAGTGCGTGCAGCGCTCCGCGAAACCTACGGATACAGTGCCGTGGTGCTAGCGCCGCCCCACAGTGGTGATACCGGCTTCCGTCAGGGAATCGGCAGGCGGTGAGAGGCTTTCCTTCGCCGAGCCTGCAGTCAGCGCCCCCGGAGCGGCGGAGGGCGCCGTCGCCGGAGCCGCAGTCGGAACCGCTGCCATCCGCCGCCTCCGGACTGCGCGCATGACGGGCCGCTCCACGAGCAGCCAGCTGAGTGTGGCCAGGACGAGGGTGCCGGCTGCGGAGGCCAGGATGTAGATTGTCATCCCGCGGTTGTGGACACCGTAGAGCGCCAGGAGCTGCTGGACGGGCCAGGCGTAGATGTAGAACCCGTAGGACACATCGTGGATGCGGATCAGCTTTGGCGAGGGCAGCACCGATGAGACCCACAGCAGGCCATAGGCGATGAACGGTCCGGCAAGCTGGCCTCCCCAGACCGGAAAAGCGAAAATACACAACGCAGCGGCCGCAAGGGCCCCAAGGCCGCCCGCCCAGTGGAGGCCGACCCATTTTGACAGCGACTGGACGAGGGCTCCGCCGAGGAAGAACGGCACCAATTTGGCGAGCAGCGAGAAGTCGGTGTCCTGCAGCAACGGCATGATGGACGGCAGGTTCGCGTAGACGGCGACGCTGACGCCGAATGCCAGGGCGAGAGGCACCGGTGAGCGGCGGACCCAGGCCAGGCCGCCGATTGCCGCAATGATCAGGTAGCAGAGGAATTCGTAGTAGAGGCTCCAGAGCGACCCGTTCCACGACCCGGCAAACGGCACATTCGCGGGAGTGAAGGCCACATCGTAGTTCTTCATCTCCAGGAAGAGGTTGGAAAACACGAACCGGAGCGGAGTTGTTTCAGTTGTCCAGTAACCGGCCAACGTGCCGTTTTGATGCAGGAAACCGAGAGGAGCAAACACCAGGACGGTGACCGCGAGGCATGCCAGGAATGCGGGATAGATCCTCGCGACGCGGTGTACGAGGTACTCGCCGAGGCCGTTGGTGAAGCGGCTCCCGGTGATCAGGAATCCGCTCAGGGCGAAGAAGCCGGCAACAGCCCAGCCGCCCAGGTTCTCACCGCGAAGGTGCGGCCCCTCCCCCGCGCCGGCCAGGTAGAAGCTATGGGCAAACAGCACCATGGCAGCCAGGCCCAGCCTGATCATATTCATGCTGTTGTTTCGCGGATCCAGCGCTTTGCCCCAGCGCGGGCCGGAACCCCGCTGCTTAACAGGGCCCGAAGCAACCCGAGCGGCCGCCGGCGTTCGTGTGATTTGGGACGCGTTGGAAGTTTCCTCCACTAGCTCAGCTGCCCGGGTTTCTCGGCTTCATCGATCGCGATGCGGCGCGAGAGCTTGGTGAGGGCGTTTTCAGAGTGGCGGAAGCGCTGGTAGGTGGTGGCCATGAAGACGAACAGCGAAACTACCGCACCGTAGAGCACCAGGTCGGTTCCTCGTCCGATGCCCAGGAACCCCGCAACCCGGGTGAGGGCTTCCGGAAAGAAGACCGACAGCGCCGCGACGACCGCGAAGATCATCAGCAGGATGCGGCGTACAGCCAGGTGCCTGGCGTTGGAACCGCCGCGCATCAGGGCGAACGAAACCACCATAACGGCAGCAACGAGGACAATTTGGACGATGATTAGCAATCCGACACCTTGGCTTATTGAAGAACTGGGGGCTATTTGAAGAACAGTTCGGCCACGATGTTGACCGAGTTCAGCAGGGACTGTCCCTTGGACTTGGAATAGTCCGTGTAGATGATCTCCACGGGGTGCTCAGCGTATTTCGGCTTGAGCCTGGCCAGCTGGTGCACCAACTCGGAGGCATGGGCCATCCGGTTCTGGGTCAGTTGGATGTTGGAGGCGACGCGGGGGTTGAAGGCGCGCAGGCCGTTGTGTGCGTCGGTCAGGTTCATGCCGGTGGCAAGCCTGGACTGAATGGCCGCCGTCTTGAGGACGAGCCGCTTCGCGGGCGAGAGCTTCGTGCGGTCGTCAAGGAAACGCGAGCCGAGGATGATTTCGGCTTCCCCGGATTTCACCCGCTGGGCCATGGCCAGGGCGTCGTCAACGCGGTGCTGGCCGTCGGCGTCGAACGTTACGATGCATTCCAGTTCGGGGTCCTGCAGGGCAAACTCGATGCCGGTCTGCAAGGCCGCACCCTGGCCGAGGTTGATGGGGTGCTGAACAACAACGGCTCCGGCGGCGCGTGCCTTCTCCTGTGATCCATCCGTGCTGCCGTCATCAACACAAACGACGTAGGGGAACTGCTTCCGCAGCCCCTGGATGACCGAACCTACGACAGTAGCCTCGTTGTACATGGGGATTACGATCCAGGTGCGACTCACAGATCAATTGTTGCATATGGGACGCCTCCGGCTTGGCAGCGGCACCGGAGGCGGGGGCCGGCGCAACAGCCCTGAATCCGGCAAATCATGCCCGGTTCAGGCCGCTCCGGCCCCCTCCGTGCTAGCTCAGGTACTCTTTCAGCCTGGTGGCTGCGCTGGCCGGGTGAAAGCCTGCGGACTGGATCTTTGCAAGGTCCAGCACGCTGTTGAGCGGCCGCGGCGCTGCCTCTTTGCCCTTGAAGTATTCCTCGGTGCTGACGCCGGTGACGGCGGTCCGCGGCTGGCCTGAGAGCTCGTACACGTCGGCGGCGATGTCCGCCCATGACTGCGGTTCGCCGTCGTTGCTCAGGTTGTAGGTGCCATAGGCGGCGCCGGAGGTGAGCAGGTGCCGGATGCCGGCTGCGATGTCCGGGGTGAAGCTCAGCCGGCCGATCTGGTCGTTCACCACGGACGGTCCGATGCCGCGGCCGGCGAGGGAGGCCATGGTGCGGACGAAGTTGTTGCCTTCGCCGATGACCCAGCTGGTTCGCACGATGTAGTGGCGGGGAACGACGCTGACAACGGCATCACCTGCGGCCTTGGTCTGGCCGTACACACCCAGCGGGGTGAAGGGCTCGGTTTCGTCGTGGCTCTCACGGACGCCGTCAAAGACGTAGTCCGAGGAAACATGTACCAAGATGAGGTCATGTTCGACGGCGGCGCGAGCCAGCCGTGAAACGGCAGCAACGTTGACGGCCCAGGCAGCTGCCCGGCCTTCCGCGGTTTCCGCGGTGTCGACGGCAGTGTAGGCGGCGGCGTTGACGATCGTTGAGTAGTGCTTCCAGTTCCGCTCCGTGAAGGCCGCTTCGCTGGCGAGGTCGAAGTCCGCCCGGCCGGCGAACTCGACAGAAGGGTCGCCGTCGTACAGTTCCCGCAGTGCCTTGCCGAGCTGACCGTCGGCGCCGACCACGAGGATCTTCTTTGCCGGCATCGGAACGACGTCCGCGAGGCGGGGGTGGGCTTTGTCTTTGTCGGAGAGCTCGGCCTTTTCCAGCGGGACGGGCCAGGAAATGGCGGCAGTTTCGTCGGCGAGGTTCAGGAAGGTGTACTGGCCCTGGGCGTCCGCGGACCAGTGGTCGTTGACGAGGTAGGTGTAGGCCGTGTTGTCTTCCAGGGTCTGGAAGGCGTTGCCCACACCACGGGGAATGAAGATTGCCTGGCTGGGGTCCAGTTCCGCGGTGAACACGGCGCCGAAGGACGGGCCCTCGCGCAGGTCAACCCAGGCGCCGAAGATCCGGCCGCTCGCCACCGAGATGAACTTGTCCCACGGCTCGGCATGGATGCCGCGGGTGGTGCCGGCTTTTTCGTTGAACGAGATGTTGTTCTGCACCGGGCTGAAGTCCGGCAGCCCGAGGGCCACCATTTTCTCCCGCTGCCAGTTTTCCTTGAACCAGCCACGGTTGTCACCGTGGACCGGAAGGTCATAAAGGAGGACGCCGGGAATCGCGGTTTCGTGCGCGGTCAGCTTCTTGGAGAACTCGATCGACATCGTCTACTGGCCCTGTTCCTTGTATTTGTCTTCCGTCCGGGCCTTTTGCGGGCGCCACCAGTTTTCGTTGTCGCGGTACCAGGCGATGGTGTCCTCGATGCCGGCGTCGAAGTTGGAGAATTTCGGTTCCCAGCCGAGCTCGGTACGGAGCTTGGCGGAATCGATGGCGTAGCGCAGGTCGTGGCCCGGCCGGTCCACGACGTGGTCATAGGCGTCGCGGGGCTGGCCCATGTGCTCGAGGATAAGCTCCACGACGTCCTTGTTGTTCTTCTCGCCGTCGGCGCCGATGAGGTAGGTCTCGCCGATGATGCCCTTGTCGATGATCGCCAGGACGGCCGAGGAGTGGTCGTTGGCGTGGATCCAGTCGCGGACGTTCTCGCCCTTGCCGTAGAGCTTGGGGCGGATCCCGTCGATCACGTTGGTGATCTGGCGCGGGATGAACTTCTCCACGTGCTGGTACGGGCCGTAGTTGTTCGAGCAGTTGCTGATGGTGGCCTGCAGCCCGAAGGACCGCACCCAGGCCCGGACCAGCAGGTCCGAACCGGCTTTCGTGGAGGAGTACGGGCTGGAGGGGTTGTACGGGGTGGACTCGCTGAACCGTTCCGGGTCATCGAGTTCCAGGTCGCCGTAGACCTCGTCGGTGGAGATGTGGTGGAAGCGCCTGTTGTGCGTCCGGGCGGCCTCGATCAGCGTGTAGGTGCCGATGATGTTCGTGTCCAGGAACGGGCGCGGGTCATGCAGGGAGTTGTCATTGTGCGATTCGGCTGCGTAATGCACCACAACGTCGGCGTCGGCCACGAGCGTGTCCACCAGGGTGGCGTCGCAGATATCACCCTGCACGAAGCGGAAACGGTCCTCGGGGAGCCCCCTCAGGGATTCCAGGTTCCCTGCGTACGTCAGCTTGTCCAGGACAGTGACGTGATCCTCGGTGTTCGCCAGAACGTAGTGGACAAAATTCGAACCGATGAAGCCGGCACCGCCGGTGACAAGGAGTTTCTGCATTCAGCCAGCTTAGCGCGGCACGCACCGGGACTTTCAGCCCCGGGCCTCCGCAGCAGGTCTTACTGGTTTGCTGGCCGTGACAATGCAAGCAATGATAGAGCGCATGCGTGGAATCATCTTGGCTGGCGGCACAGGCTCGCGGCTGCACCCGATCACTCTTGGCTCGAGCAAGCAACTTGTGCCTGTCTACGACAAGCCCATGATTTACTACCCGCTATCCACCCTGATCCTGGCCGGTATCCGGGACATCCTGATTATCACCACGCCCCACGACGCCGATCAGTTCCAGCGCCTGCTCGGCAACGGTTGGCAATTCGGCGTCAATATTACGTACAAGCAGCAGCCGAGTCCGGACGGCCTCGCGCAGGCATTTGTCCTTGGGGAAGAACACATCGGCAACGAACCGGTGGCCTTAGTGCTCGGCGACAACATCTTCTACGGCCAAGGCATGGGCACCCAGCTCCGCCGCTTCAAGGACATCCAAGGCGGTGCAGTGTTCGGGTACTGGGTCTCGGACCCGACCGCCTACGGCGTTGTGGAGTTCGACGCCGACGGCCAGGCGATCTCCCTGGAAGAGAAACCGGAAAAGCCGCGCAGCCACTACGCCGTTCCCGGACTGTACTTCTATGACAATGACGTCATCGACATCGCGAAGAACCTCAAACCCTCCCCCCGCGGTGAACTCGAGATCACGGACGTCAACCGTACCTATCTGGAGCGCGGTCAGCTGAAGGTTGAAATTCTTCCCCGCGGTACGGCATGGCTGGACACGGGCACGTTCGACTCCCTCAACGATGCGTCGAACTTCATCCGCACGGTGGAGCACCGTCAAGGCCTGAAGATTGGTGCACCGGAAGAGATCGCTTGGCGGCTAGGATTCCTCAGCGACGAGGAACTGCGCGAACGCGCCGAGCCCTTGGTCAAGAGCGGCTACGGATCTTACCTGCTGGAGCTCCTCCGCAGCGCAAACAACTAAGAACAGGTATATTCCTACATGTCCTGGTGGAACACCCTGCCCGCATTTGCCGTCGCTCTCCTCATCACTTTCGGCCCAGGCGGGGTGCTCGCCTACTTCATGGGTGCCCGGAGGCTTCCCCTGCTGTGCCTCGCGCCCCTGCTCACCATCGGCATCGTCGGCGTGGCCGGCATCGTAGCCGGCGCTGTAGGCCTCCGCTGGAACCTCACGCCGTTGCTGCTGACGACGGCGGGTGCCTCCGCGGCAGCGTGGGCACTTCGGCGGTTTGTAGTGAAAGCCGAGTCTTCCGCGCGGCAGCCGGCACCTTACGTTGCCTGGGCGGGAGCCGCCACAGGCATGGCCCTCGGCGGAGCCCTGACCGCACGGAGACTCACGGAAGTCATCGGCAGCCCGGAAAACTTCGCGCAGCGTTTCGACAACGTGTTTCACCTTAATGCCATCCGCTATATCATCGAGACCGGCAACGCGTCCTCCCTGTCGTTGGGCGGCATGGCTGGTGGCGAAGGCGGCGGCGCGATCTACCCCTCCGCCTGGCACTCCGTGGCAGCCCTGATAGCCCAGCTATCCGCCTCGGACGTGGTTGTTGCTGAAAACGTGTTCAACATCACCATCGGCGCGGTGATCTGGCCGGCCGCGCTGATCCTGTTGGTGCACCAGATCGTCGGTCCCCGGCCGGTTGCACTGGCCCTCACAGGTGTCTTCGCCGCGGGGTTCACGGCCTTCCCGATCTCGATCATGGACTTCGGCCCCCTGTACCCGAACATCCTGTCCTACGCGCTGCTGCCGGCGGCTCTGGCAGTCGTCATTGGTCTGTGCCGACTGGGGTTCGATAGCCGTGGAGACCGGACGATGTTGTGGATGGCCCTCACCGTGGCCGTCCCGGCGCTTGCCCTGTCTCAGACTAACGGCCTACTGTCCCTGGTGGCATTCGCGCTTCCCCTTGGGCTGTGGGTCGCGGGCCGCGAGTTACTGAGCCTCCGTGGCCGCTCGTTCCGTCCCGTGCAGGTGCTGATCATTATCGGCACGGCCCTCGCCGGGCTGTTGGTGTTTGCACTCGTGTGGCGCGTATTGCGCCCCCTCGTGGAATACGACGGATGGGCGCCGTTCACGGGCCTGACCGGCGCAGTGGGCGAAGTCATCTTGAACGCACCCATCGGCCGGCCCGTCGCGTGGGCACTCTCCATCCTCGCCCTCCTTGGCCTTCAACAGGTTCTTCGGAAGACCAGAGACCTCTGGATTGTCCTCTGCTGGCTGGTGCCTGTGGTCCTTTACGTTACAACCGCCTCCACACCAAAGGGCTTCTGGAGGATGCTCCTGACTGGCGGCTGGTATCAGGACAGCTACCGTCTTGCAGCGCTCCTCCCCATCTTTACCGTTGTCCTCGCAGCCATGGGCAGTTTGTTCCTGTGGGACGTCCTTAAGGTTCCCGTAACCAGGGTCACCGCCCGCGTCAGCGGGCCGGTAGGCCGCAAGTTCCCGGCTGCAGCCCAGGCCGGATTGGCGGCACTCACCATTTTGGCCGCAGTAGTTGCAACCCAGACCGGAACCATGCGCGGAATCACGGAGGAGGCGTCACGGGCCTACGTTTTGGACTCCTCCTCGCCAATCGTCGACTCCGACGAGCTGGCCGTGATCCACCGACTGCCGCAGACTGTTCCCGAGGACGCGACCATCGCAGTGAACCCTTGGAACGGAGGCTCGCTCGCCTACGCCCTAACGGGCCGTAAAGTGAGCACGTACCATATGTTCTCCACCGACGACCCTGAGCTGGCAGCCATAAACAAGGACATCGGCACCGCACTCCCTGGTTCCACCGTGTGTTCGATCGCTAAAGCGCGGAACGTTGACTACATCCTTGACTTCGGATCCGCCTACCTGGCCGACGCAGCAGCGGCCCAGGGCTTCAGGGGCGTCGTGGATGTCAAGGCTTCACCGTCGGTGAAGGTTGTGGATAGCCAGGGGGAGGCCCGGCTGCTGGAAGTTCTCTCCTGCGGCTAAGCAATAGCGCGGGGACCGATCAGGTTGAGACGACCCCCAACACGTGGCGCGAGCATCAGCGGCCGGAAAATACCACGGCGGCATTGCCGACGCAAATCGAAGCCCTGCACTAGTTTGGCTCGCCACCTTGCGCAGTCCTCGCCCGCGCAAGTCACTGCCGTCGGCATGCTGCCGTCCAAAGGTAACGACGTTGAGCAACTATCCGACGGACCAGGAATTGGTACTAAATGGGTGTCGTTTGAACTGGCCGTGACAGCTAAAACCAAGGTCAGTTGGGCCCAAAGCTGGAGGCCCGCGGATTCCGGCTAAACCAATTGGGTTGGTCCTAAAAGAGAATGTTAACCTTTACCGATGACTGAAAACCTCTATCTCGTCGCTTCCGGTGGAAATCCGAACTACGGCGATGAGCTTATCGTTGCCGCCTGGCTGCGATTCCTAGCCCGCGTGCGCCCTGACGCGACCGTCTGGCTGGACTGCCCACAGCCAGGCACGGCGAGCTCTCTCTTTGCCGGCATACACCCTGGCTTCCACGCAACGAACACCCTTTGGCGGGCCTGCGCCGACGCGCCGGATCAGTCTGCCCAAGGCGTGTGGGACCATGTTGCAACTATCGTGGCCGACGGCGGAACACCCATGTACGACGTCGGGCTCATGACGTTGGGCCAGGCGGACTCCATCCATCTCTTAGGCGGCGGCTATGTCAACGGTGTCTGGCCGGACCATGTGGGGCTCGTTGCGGGTATGGCCGCTGCGCGAAAGCTGAACGGCTGCAGGCTCCTGGGTTCCGGCCTCGGCCTGATGCCGCTGCCGGAAAACTCAGACCTGCTAGCGAAAACCTTCGCGGACTTCGCGGCGGTCAGTGTCCGCGATTACGCCAGCGCGGAATTTCTTGGCCTCGAAACGGGAGTGGACGATGTCTTCTTAGGTATTCTCCATGAGCTGCACCGGAGCGCCGGGTCTCCGCGCGTACAGTCTCGTGCAAAGGACGTCATGCTGTGCATCCAGAGCGACATGACCGATGAACAGACCTTTTCACAGCTCAGGGATAAACTGCAGGTCCTAGTCGAGAACTCCCTTGCAAACGGACTTTCGGTGGGCTACGTGGAGGCGATTCCTGGGTCGGACCGACGAATGTTCGATGCTCTTGACGGAGTAATCCCCGAGGAGAACTTCGTGCCGTTCACAGAGGTCTGGAGCGATGGACTGCCCGTCCGACGCGGCCAGCAGTGGTACACCTCGCGGTTCCACCCGCATATGGTTGCTGCGGCCGCAGGCGCTAAGGGCGTCGCCATCGGCGTCCTCGACGACTACTACGACATCAAACACCGTTCGCTGCTGGATCTTGGCTCCGGCTGGACGTACGCCGCTGCAAGCAGTGACATAGAACTTCCAGAACCTACCGGCGCGGCAGGCTTCGAAGCTGCTGCGATCCGATTGGCGGCTAGCAAGAGGACCGAGGTTTTGGCTTTGTATCCCGTCCGCTAAGAGGAGGCATACAAAGGGGGGCTGCATTTGCCCTCCTTTGTATGCCATTGGTGCTAGATTCGACCGGCCACTAAAACCTTCAGCGCACGGTGCGTGCCATTTTAGGCTTAGGGTCAAACTTGATGCCTGAAAGGATGCGTTTTGCCACCCCGAGTTGCAGGCGGCGCCCGACCCCGCCCCTAATCATCCGTGCAAACGTTGTGATCACGAACCTTATCCAGGCCAACTTGTCATCGTGGTGCCACCGGTACGAAGATTCGTTGCGCGCCCCGTAGAAGAACTTCCAAGCATTTCCTGGATTCAAATCACCGAAGTTGACGCCGCGGTTCGTCGGCATGTCGTGAGTGACAAGACTATCGAGAATCTGGACACCAGGTCCATCAGCACTAATGCGCAGCGTGTACTCCATGTCATCGAACCAAATGAAGTAATCCACCAACGGCAGTCCGAATTTTGCGATGGACCGGCGGGGAATCAACACCGACACAAACGAGCAGTTCGTGATCAGCACAGCCTGCTTACCCTTTGCGATTAGCCGTCCCCAGTCCCACGTGGCGCCGGCGTTGTTCATTTCGCAGATTGAGCCATCTGTGTAGCGGACCAAGGAGCAGCTGTACGGCACGTTGCGTCCCAGTTCCTGTTCTGCTTCGGCATGGCCGAACAGAAGCCTTTCAAGGGCCGTTTCGTCCGTGTAGCAATCGTCGTCCATGATCCACACCCAGTCGGCGCCGCGCTCGTAAGCACGTTCCATGCCCGCCGAAAACCCGCCGGCTCCCCCGGTATTGTGATCCAGACGAACGAGCTCCACCCGGGGATCGTCGACATAAACGGACAGTAATTGCGGGGTTGAATCGGTGCTTGCGTTATCGATCACGATAAGACGGTCCACGGGCCGCGTCTGTGCCAAAATCGAGTCGAGCACCCTTCCGAGCTTGTCAACTCGGTTATATGTCACTACTACGGCTGCGACCTGGTCGGTCATGCTTTCCATCCTTTGTAAAGTTCTGCGGTCCAAGTCCGCGCGTCGGGAAGTTCCTTCAGCGCGGCAATCTTCTTCCTTTGTTCTTCGACGATCTGTTCGCGTAGCTCCTCTGACGCCATGATCGCTTTCGTGCGCTGCACGGCCGCCTTAATAAACGCCAGCGGTTGCCTCGGCACCAGCGCCCGGGCAGAAACCAAAGAAGCTTGGGAACCGACGTCGGTAGAAAGGACGGCTACGTCCTGCGCTGTCGCCTCGAACGTCGTCAGGGTGAGTCCCTCGTTGTCGGAGGAAATAACGAGAAGGTCCGATTCAGCGAGCGTTTCGTCTACGGAATGCGGGGGCTGGCGCAGTTCAATGTGATCCGTCAGCCCATACTTTGCGACGAGCTGCGCGGTCTCTCTTTCCAAAGTGCCGGAGCCGTGGAGGATGAACCGGACATCCTGGTCCGTGGAGCGTTTTAGCTGGGCTGCATAGCGCAGAAACAGATACGGGCGCTTCTGCTGGCTGAGACGGCCAACGAAGGACACCGTGAAAGGGCGTCCTGGCTCCTTCTCAATTTTCGAGGCGGCAGAGACGTCAATCAGGCCGTAGAGCGGAGCGAGCGATACCTTCGCTTTGGGGACGTCACGCTGCAAGACCATATAGTCTCTTAGCTGCGGCGAGATGACGTGGTGCACGTCTATAACGTTGGACAGCTTCACCGCTACTTCAACAAATCCGCCGGTCCGCCACTCGACGATGTGTAATGAGTCGGCCGTCCTGATCCGAGGATCCATGGCTTTGAACCATGGTAGGCGGTGATACAACCAGCCGTTGTGGTGGACATGAATGCCTTGAACGGAGAATTGCGTCACCAGTGCCGACAACAGAGCGGACTCTTCTTCGGCGGAAATAGGCAGGTTTAGCGGCAGGACAAGCGCCCCATCCAGTTCAGGCCGCACGATCCACGGGTGGGCTGACTCGCGGTCAGTTAGAACGATAGGAAGGAAGCCTGCTTCACGAGCCAACGCGATGGTCTCGATGGCCCATCGTTCTGCACCACCCATCTCCAGCCAGTGCAGCCCAAAGATGATTACCGGCGCTCCTTTCTGAGACGAGTGGAGATACGGCGTCGTCGATTCAAGAGGAGCCATCCGGTGTGGCCGGCGGTTAGGGGTAACGCGCTTTTCGTAGTAATCAGTAAGTCCTTGGCGCAGCGCGTCGAAAGCGATCGGAGCACCAAATCGTGCAAGCCGCAACACTTTGGCTTTCCGGCCAGGGCGGTCGTAGAAGCTTGTTCCACCCTCAGCGCCTTTACCACCCAAGTCCAGGACCAAGGGAATAACCGGTGCATCGGTTGACGCCAGTGCTGGAACCGTGCTCTTTATGACCACAGAACACACGACAGTCCGGTCGGGCTCCCATTCGTGCTGGTGGCACTCATGGCCGGTCAGACGAGGAAACTCACCGTCCGGTGCACGGAGGACAATGGCCTTGAACTCACGGCCAGGCTGAATCAGCGAGTGGTAGTTCAACCCGCCAACGAGCAGTCCGAGTTCCCTGTCCGAGAGCCGACTGTCGCCACCGGCGAGCCCAGAGCCGCCATCGTCGATTGTCTCAAAGAGCTTATGGGCTTTGTTCATGAGGATCCCTCGTCGCAACTCGCTTGCATATGCTTTTTCCCTTAGCCTTCTCGCAATAGGCGGACGGCCTCTGTAATCGGACCGTCGGCGACTTTAATTCCTTGGCGAAGAACGACACCTCGGTCGCAGACTTTGCTCACCATATCGAGGTCGTGGCTCACCACAACCAAGGTCGTCCCGGACTCGCGAAGTTCCTGAATCCGCTCGAGGCACTTCTTTTGAAAAGGCTCATCGCCCACCGAGAGGATTTCATCAATGAGAAAAACGTCAGGCTTGGTGTGAACAGCAACGGAGAAGGCCAAACGAAGAAACATACCCGAGGAATAGAATTTCACCTCAGTGTCTATAAACTTCCCTATTTCAGAGAACTCGACAATCTCATCAAACCTGTCGGCCGTTTCCTGCTCCGTCATTCCCAAGATCACGCCGTTGAGGTAGACATTCTCCCTGCCAGTAAGATCCGGGTGGAAACCAGCACCAACCTCAATAAGACCAGCAACTTTTCCCCGAGTCCGAATGCTGCCCGAGTCTGAGCTCATCACGCCGGAGATCAATTTCAGCAACGTAGATTTGCCTGAGCCGTTGAATCCGAGCAAGGCAACTGACTCCCCCGATTCCACTGTGACGTCCACTCCGTCGAGCGCCATAAAGGTGGACGACAGGTCACCCCTTCGACCTTTGATAAGCCACACGACGGTTTCCTTTAGGGAACGTGTGTGCCTGAGGTTAAACCGCTTGGAAACGTTTTCAACGACAATAGCTTGAGCCATCACAATTCCTGCGCAAATCTGCCTTCAAGGCGTCGGAATACTGACTGCCCCAGGGCCAGAATCAACAATGAAATCAACAAGCCCACGGGCAACCAGAGGGACAGGAGGTTGTCGGGTAGACGGGCTCCTTCCGGGGCCATTCTTACAGCGGCAGTCGGTGACCAGAAGGCTGCATGGAAGATCTCTACCGCGATGGTCATGGGATTCAGCTGGTAAAAGAAGTAGAATGTTTCGCCTAGCGTATCGCGCACCAAATACCAAGCATAGAGTACTGGGGAAAGCCATGTGGCCATCATGAGCATGAGGTCAACAATGTTCTCCGAATCCCGGAACATTACGTTAGCCGCAGCAAAGAGCAGGCCTAGCCCAAGCGACAAAATCGTCACCATGACAAAGGCTCCTACGGCCCCGATCAGCTGAATCACGCTCGGGGTCCAGCCGAAGAACATACACGCAACCACCAATATCAAGAATTGGGGGAGAAAATGCACAATTGCCACCCATACGGACGCAACCGGAAAAAGTTCGCGGGGAAGGTAGATTTTTTTCACCAAGGCTCCGTTGGCCACTACGGAACGGGTGGCCTGACCGAATGCTTCAGAGAAGAAGTTCACCAGAATAATTCCTGAGAACATGTAGATGACGAAGTTCGGCTGTTTGTTCAGTCCCAGGAACACACCAAGTGCAAAATAGAAAACTACGAACTGCACACCGGGGCGGACATAGGACCAAAGGAGGCCCAGAACCGAACTTCGGTACCTAACCTTAAGTTCTTTTCGGACGATCAGCCGGAGTAGACCACGGCGGCGAACGACGTCAATGAGCCCGCCGCCGCTGTCGGGGGCGGCAAGCAACTCACCACTCACGCGTCCACGCCTCCGCTTTCAATCTTCGCTCCGCCTTCAAAATGCGGCCGAATCTGGTTGTCGAACATATTCAGCGCGGACCCAATGGCCATGTGCATGTCAAGGTACTTATAGGTGCCTAGACGACCACCAAACAGGACATCCTTCTCGGCTGCAGCCAGGTCGCGGTACTTGAGCAGGCGCTCCCTGTCCGCGGCCGTGTTGATCGGGTAGTAGGGCTCGTCGCCCTTCTCCGCTGCTCGCGAGAACTCACGCATGATAACGGTCTTTTCCGTCTGGTACTCGCGTTCCGGGTGGAAGTGGCGCGGTTCGATGATGCGAGTGTAGGCAACATCGGCGTCGTTGTAGTTGACCACCGAGGTTCCCTGGAAGTCGCCGACGTCGAGCACTTCTTCCTCGAAGTCGATGGTGCGCCAGGACAGATCACCCTCAGCGAAGTCAAAGTAACGGTCCACGGGGCCCGTGTAGATGACCGGGATGTTGCCGACGACCTTGTTTTTGCTGTACTCATGCGATTCGTCGAAGAAGTCGGTGTTCAGCCGGACCTCGATATTCGGGTGCTCAGCCATCTTTTCGATCCAGGCGGTGTAGCCGTTGGTCGGCAGGCCCTCGTACTTATCGTTAAAGTAGCGGTTGTCGTAGTTGTAGCGCACCGGAAGCCGGGAGATGATGCCGGCCGGCAGGTCCTTGGGGTCCGTCTGCCACTGCTTGCCGGTGTAGTGCTTGATGAACGCCTCGTAGAGAGGCCGGCCGATGAGCTGGATGCCCTTGTCGTTCAGGTTCTGCGGATCCGTTCCAGCAAGTTCGCCAGCCTGTTCCTGGATCAGGGCCTGAGCCTGTCCGGGAGTCAGATTCGAGCGGAAGAACTGATTGATCGTGGCCAGGTTGATAGGCAGGGAGTAAACCTCACCCTTGTGCACGCCGTAGACCTTATGGACGTAGTTGGTGAAGGTGGTGAACCGGTTCACGTATTCCCACACGCGCTCATTCGAAGTATGGAACAGGTGAGCGCCGTAACGGTGGACCTCGATCCCCGTCTGTCCGTCCTTTTCGCTGTACGCGTTCCCACCGATGTGGTGGCGGCGGTCGAGAACGACTACCTTCAAGCCGAGCTCAGTGGCGGCCTGTTCTGCGATTGTCAGGCCGAAAAAGCCCGACCCTACGATGACGAGGTCAGCGGTCACAAAATCTCCTGGTTCGAATGCGGGCAGCGCAATGTTGCGCATTGTCTGCTGCTCTAGCCTACCCGAGACCCTGTCGTGACCGTCCAATCGGGTGAGCCAGCTCCCACTCCCCCAGGTACCGAACCGCGCCTAATCCCCCAACGCCCGCAGCCCGCCGTCGTACTCCGCGTAGCGGGTGCCCGTGCTCGGACACACCCATGCCCCATCGTCCTGCTGCAGGGGAAGTCCGGCCTTGCCAACCCACCCAATGCGTTTGGCTGGAACGCCCGCCACAAGTGCAAAGTCCTGCACATCGCGCGTCACAACTGCCCCTGCAGCCACCGTTGCCCAGGAACCAATGGTGACCGGGGCAATACACACGGCGCGCGCGCCGATCGCAGCGCCTTCGTGGATCGTGACCCCCACTTTGTCCCAGTCGTCCTCAGTCTTCAGGCTTCCGTCAGAGTTGATGGCACGGGGGAAAACATCATTGGTCAGCACCACAGCGGGCCCAATGAAGACACCATTCGCCAGGACAGCAGGCTCGTACACCAGGGCGTAATTCTGCACCTTGCAGTTGTCGCCCAGTGTCACGCCCGGGCCGACGTAGGCGCCGCGCCCGATGACGCAGTTCGCGCCGAGCCGGGCCCCCTCCCGCACCTGTGCGAGATGCCAGATCTTCGATCCCTCCCCGATCATGGCACTGGCTGAGACGTCGGCACTTTCTGAAATGGAAGTCATCTGGCCGTACCTTCTTCTGTTGGGATGAGGGGCAAGGGCGGGTGGTGTCACCGATCCTAACTGAGGCCCCCGCCCGTGGACATTGTTTTGACTGCGCAAAGAATCCGTCCTTATCCACATAGGCCACGCAATCCACATAAGCCCACGTATCAGACGACACCCGCCAGCCGAATAGCTAGCTTGGAGAAAAGCTGATCGTGAGGAACGGAAGACCATGTTGCTGCACTGCACGCTCGTCCGGAGCCCCGGCGCAGCTCTGCAGGAAAGCCCCGCGGAACTGACCATCGAGGGCCCAAGTGGTCGCTCCGGAATGGAACTGCAGGAACAACTGGCGGCCCGTTTTGGAACCGGGAAAGTAACGGTCGACGGCCAGTCAATCAGTTCGCTCACCCTCGGGCAGCCCCCGTTGGTCAACGGAGCTGTCCTCGTCGACCGCGGCATGGCGGACGGGGGCTTCACGTCCAGGCAGCGCAGCTCCGAGCCTCCCGCGTCGCTGGCTTTGGCAGTCAACAGCGGTGCCGGGGCGGGCATCGTTGTGCCCCTCCGCCGGGGAACCTACACCATTGGCCGCAGCGACGGCGAGATCCTTATTCCAGACGCCGACCTGTCGCGGTCGCACGCGCGGCTCGTGGTGACCGAGACCGCCATCTCGCTTGAGGATCTGGACAGTGCGAACGGCATAGAGGTGGACGGCGAGCGCGTGAGACACGCCATCGTTTCGACCGGCTCCACCATCCGCTGCGGCAACTCGACCATGTCCCTGGTCTTCCTCGAACAGCCGAACAGCCGGTTGCACGCGGCCGGGTTGGCTGTCGACGAGCCGTTGGTTGTCAGCCGGCGTGACGGCCCTGCGAACCGGGCGGCCCTCTGGCTCGCAGCTGTTCTGCCACTGGTCATTGGTGTGGGCTTGGCCGTGGTCACCGGCATGTGGATGTTCCTCGCGTTCACAGCCGTCTCTGTCATCTCCGTTCTGGTGCCCCTGGTTTCCGGTCGCAGGCAACGCCGCGAGCTGGCTGCTGCAGTCAGGGCCGCCGTGGCCCATGACCAGGAACGACGACGGCGGGCCGCGCCGTCGCTGTCGGACCTCACCGTTGGGGTCCTGCATGGGAGTGTCGGGGTTGGGGGCGGCGCGGCTGCCCCCGGCCCGGTAGAGAGCCAGTCCGCACCGCCACCGGCCGACGGTGTCTGGCTCCGTCTTGGCCAGGCGGAGCAACCGGCCAACCTCCGGTTCGATCCACCGGATCCTGGCCAGCCGATTCCATCTGCCGGCGTCCTCCCCCTGACACTCAACCCCGGCAGGCCGCTCACCACCATCCGGGGCCCGCAGGCATCAGCCGACGGAATGGTCCGGTCTCTTGTCATGCAACTGGCCGGTTACCCGTCGGGCCGGGGCACGCGCGTGCTGATCCACGGCAATGTGGACCGGCTCCCCCTCGCCGCGCGCTATCTGGACGGCTTCACGCTTTCCAGCACCGCCGCCACGAGCGGAACCGTGCTGGAGCGAGGCGTCAGATCCGGGCACGGCGTGCTGATTCTCCTGGACACGGCCGTCTCCGCTGACGGGATCATCCAGAAGGCCCACGCAGAGGCGTGGCAGGTCTTTCGGTTCGCAAGCGGCACGGCAGCCGCGTCGCCCGCCGACGTGGAGCTCCGTGAAGGCTCTTCCCTGTTCCGCGCGGGTGACCAAGCCGTCCGCTTCGCGCCGGACCTGGTTCCCCAAGGCGTCTTCAACACGTTTTGCCGGCGGCTTGCACAAGACGCCCACGGGACCGGGAACTCCAACCGCGCCATGCCCGTGTCCTGCCGGCTGGAAGATCTGCTTCCGCATTCCGCGGCGGAAACCGCCACCCGGTGGTCAACAAACCGCAACCGCCCGGGACTGTCAGTCCCCGTCGGCGTGTCGCTCGACCGTGTCCGCTTGCTGGATCTCCAGTCCGACGGGCCTCACCTCCTGGTCGCGGGCACCACTGGTTCAGGCAAGTCCGAACTCCTGCGGACCCTGACTGTTGCCTTGGCCCTCAGTTATCCGCCGGACCGTATCAACTTTCTCTTTGTCGATTTCAAAGGTGGCTCGGGGCTCGGCCCACTCGCCGGGCTTCCGCACTGCGTGGGAATACTTACTGACCTGACGAGCCACGAACTGGAACGGGCACTGCAGTCCCTGCGGGCCGAAATCAGGTTCCGGGAGAAGGCACTCGCCGAGGTACAGGCCCCGGATTTGGCTACCTACCGCGATTCGGCGGTTAACGCCCCACCGCTCTCCCACTTGGTGATCGTCATCGACGAATTCCGCATGCTCGTGGAGGAGGCCCCGGAGGCGCTCAGCGAGCTCATGCGGATCGCCTCAATAGGGCGCTCCCTGGGGATCCACCTGATCATGGCAACGCAACGGCCCCAAGGTGCATTGACGGCAGACATCCGCGCCAACGTGACAACGAGCATTGCCTTGCGCGTCCAGTCGGAAATGGAGTCCACGGACATCATCAATTCCCACGTGGCGGCTGGTATCAGTGTGGACACTCCTGGACGGGCTTTTCTTGGACGGGCCACGGAGGCTCCCTTGGAGTTCCAGGCCGCTTCCCTCACGGCAGGAGCGGGAGCATCAACGTCCGGGCCATCCGGAGTGTCGGTTATGTTGGCTTCGGAATTCATCGAGGCCGCCCCGGTATCCGGAGAATCGCAAGCTGGTAGTTTTTCTGGAGCCATAAGCACTGAGCCGACCCCAGCCAAGGCCATCGCTCCCCTGCTGGCCTCGATGTCTGCGCTATGGACCTCCATGAACGGCGCAGCCGTCCGGAAGCCCGTAGCGCCATCACTGCCCCTGGTTCTGCCGGAACCCGAACGAGATGCCGACGCCTGCAACAGCCAAACCTGGTCCGTCAGACTCGGCCTGATGGATGTGCCCTCCGAACAAAAAACGGCGCCCTTGGTCTGGGAACCTGCCCGTCACGGGCACCTGGGTCTCGTCGGCGCACCCGAGTCTGGAATGCAGGAGGCTGTCAAGCTGGCCGTCCTCAGCGTGGCATTGCATCCGCGGGAATACCATCTGTATCTGCTTGACCCCGACGGCTCGTTCGAGGACTTGGCTTCCCATGGCCGCGTGGGTGCAAGGGCCGGGCTCCATGAGATTCGCCGCGCCGTTCGCGTCCTGGAGCGCCTGGCCCGCGAGCAGTCCCTGCGGCTGGGACGCAAGGCCGCCCAGGACACTCCCATTGTGTTGGCTATTGCCGGCTGGGGCTCCTGGGTGTCGGCCTTTCGTGCCGGCCCGTGGGGCTGGGCGGAGGAACTGGTCAGTGACCTGGTCCGGGATGGCGGCCGGGCCGGCATCACGGTGCTCATCTCCGGGCAGCGCGAACTCGTCACGTCCAGATTTTTTGCCGCACTTCCCAGCCGGGTATATTTCCCGACAGGTTCGAGCGAGGACAGCCGGATCGCCTGGCCGAAGCTGCCTCCAATGCCTCCGATAAGCGGGCGGGCAGTTGCGGTTGGCGCGCTGGCGTCCGGGAAAAATGCGGTCTGTCAGTTCTACGCGCCAAGCAGCACCGAAGCTCAGATCAGGCTGTCCCGCCAGCCCGGGGAACCTCCCCTGCTGACCGTGCCATTCCGCATTGAACCCTTGCCGGAACGGATCCCGGCAGCTGAGATACCGGAAATGTTGAGCAACCCGGGATCCGCCCAATCACACCGTCTCCTCCGCATCGGCGTTGGCGGGGACGAACTGGACCCCGTAAGCCTCCGAGTGCAGTCGGGCGGCGTTCTGGCGGTACTGGGTGGCCCCCAGTCCGGGAAGTCGTCCTTTATGCGGTTGCTTCCCAAGCTCAATCAGGATTCAGGACCCTGGCTTCGGCCGGACGCCGAACCCGCGGTTTACTGGCCCAAAGTCCTGCGTCAGGCAGTGGCTGGCGAAATTGATCGGCGGTCTGTGGCGCTGGTTGACGATGCGGACCTCTTGCCGCAGGAAGTTAACCGCAGCCTGGCGGAACTCCCTGCCCTCGGCATCACCGTCGTGTTCACTGCCGGGTTCAGCCCGGTCCTCCCGCAGCGGGTTCTGCTGGCAATCCCTGCCCGCAACTCAGGCTTGGGAGTGCTTGTCGCCCCGAGGACCTTGCTGGACGGGGATCTGTTCGGAGTCCGGTTCGAGGCGGAGCCCAACCCACCGCCGGGCCGGAGCATTGTGATTCAAAACGGCCGCGCCACGGCCGTGCAGCTCGGCTGGCAACCCCCGGATGAACACCCTGGTGAGCCGCCGGCCGAACGGGCTGCCTGACAGGCATGGGCGGTACAGAGCCGCAAAGGCTATAGCGCCGGAGGCATGTCGCCGGTCCGCGAGGCGTAGCTGATGACGCGTTTGTCGAACAGCAGGACCAACGCGGCGACCGCGGGCACCAGCATCGCAAGCCCTGCCAGCACTACGCCGCCCGTAAGGGTGGGGAAAGCGATGGTCAGGACAAACAGTTGGGCTACCAGAGCCGCAGCCCGCGTCCACCGGCGCCCCCGGAAGAGGAAGAGTGCCACCGAATAAAGCCACGCAGAAAAAGCCAGCAGCAGGCCTAACGTGAAGATGGCACCCCCGAGAGACAACACCGGTGCGCCCGTCAGGAGTTCATAGCCGTACCAGGCCGCCGCCACCAGCAGTGCAGTGGCTTCAGCGGCAACAATCAGCGCGATCACCACAATGCCGCGGGGCCGCTCGGCGTCGGGCCCCGGCGCGAATTTGTCCGCTCCGGTGCCGGCCGGAAAACCGGACTCGGCGGGATCAGGTTCGGGCGCTGGACCTGCGGGGTTCACGGGGGGTCTTGACACACTGGCACCCTACCGGACATAGTCGGACATTGGTGCGGGTCTGCAGCAGACATGTGATGCATCGCTCAATATTCCGGGGATTCCAAGCCTTATTACCCCTTGTTTACACAGCGTTAACATGACAGGCTTGACTCAGATGACAAGGGGGCCCCGTAGGGCCCTTTTCCTTTGTAGCTACTAGTGAATAATTTCACAAGAGCTTTTCCCAGAAATGGAGCAACTGATCAGCATGGATTGGCGTAACCGCGCGGCGTGTCTCGACAAGGACCCGGAACTGTTTTTCCCCGTCGGAAACACAGGGCCGGCACTTCTCCAGATCGAGGAAGCCAAGAGCGTCTGCCGCCGCTGCCCGGTTGTTGACACTTGCCTCCAGTGGGCCTTGGAGTCCGGCCAGGACGCCGGCGTCTGGGGCGGCATGAGCGAAGACGAACGCCGCGCCCTCAAGCGCCGTGCAGCCCGCGCCCGCCGCGCCTCCTAGCAGCAGGCAACCGCGCACAAAATCAAGCTTAAAACGGTGCTGGCCGCGATCCCCTCAGGGATCGCGGCCATCACCGTTAAGTATCCGTTCGCGCAGATTCGGCCCTACCCTGGGGCCGCCCGGACCTACCGCGGCGCCAGGCTCAGCCGGATCTGGACTGCCGTACCGCCGCCGTCGCGGGGCCGCCACTGAATGGATCCGCCCAGCTCGCTGGTGACAAGCGTGCGGACTATCTGGAGTCCAAGCCCCTCAACGTGAGGGGTATCCGGGAGCCCCACGCCGTCGTCGGCAACGGTGACGGTAAGCAGTTCCTCACCGTCTTCCTCCTCGGAACGGTCCGCTATCAGCCACACGGTCCCCGTGCGTCCCTCAAGGCCATGCTCGACGGCGTTGGTCACCAACTCGTTGATGACCAGGGCCAGCGGGGTGGCGAAGTCGCTGGGCAGTTCGCCGAATAGCCCGGAACGCTCGGTCTTGACCTGCTGCGAAGGGGAAGCCACCTCTGCGGACAGCCGGAACTGGCGGCCGATGAGCTCATCAAAATCGACGCTCTGGGCCAACCCCTGCGAGAGTGTCTCGTGTACCAGGGCGATGGTGGCAACACGGCGCATCGCCTGCTCCAGGCCCTGTTTGGCCTCGTCGCTGACCATTCTCCGGGACTGCATCCGCAGCAGGGCGGCAACTGTCTGCAGATTGTTCTTTACCCGGTGGTGTATTTCGCGGATGGTGGCATCCTTGGTGACGAGCTCCATTTCCCGGCGCCGGAGTTCGGACACATCGCGGCAGAGCACCAGGGCACCAAACCGTTGCTGCTCGTCCCGCAGCGGGATGGCCCGTAGTGAAAGGCTCACTCCGCGGGACTCGATCTCACTGCGCCAAGGCATCCGCCCGGTCACCACGAGGGGCAGGGTCTCATCCACCATGCGCCGGTCCCGCAACAGGCTGGCCGTCACTTCAGCCAGGGAACGGCCTTCGAGGGACTCGCCATCACCCAGGCGCCGGAAAGCAGAGACGCCGTTGGGGCTCGCGTACTGCACGATTCCCTCGGCATCAAGCCGGATGAGCCCGTCACCAACACGCGGCGCGCCGCGGCGCGAGCCGGTGGGGGACGCGAAATCAGGCCATAGCCCCAGTGTTCCCATCCGCAGAAGATCGTAGGCGCACTGCCGGTAGGTCAGCTCAAGGCGGGACGGCATGCGGGAGCTGGACAGATCCATGTGGGTGGTCACCACAGCCAAGGTGCGGCCGTTGCGAACCATCGGCACTGCCTCAACACGCAGGGCCATGTCCGAGCTCCAGTTGGTCTCGCTGGAGCGTTCGATGGCCCGGCTTCCCCAGGCCTTGTCAACCAGCGGCAAGAGGTCCGACCGGATCGGCTCCCCCACAAAGTCGCCGTGGAAGACGGTGTGGGTGGTGGACGGCCTGACATGCGCCAGCGCCACGTACCCGTGGTCGGGATGGGGGAACCACAGAGCCAGGTCAGCGAAGGCCAGGTCAGCGACCATCTGCCAGTCGCCCACCAGGAGGTGCAGCCATTCAGCATCGCCCGGCCCAAAATCAGCGTGTTCCCTGATGGGGTCCGTAAAGATTGCCACTGCACCTCCAGTTGCGACGCCAGGTTTCCTAGCGTCGGACGATTGACCTCAAGAGCCTCAATGCTACCGACAGTGACGCCATGTCGTCGGACTCAAGCGAGTTCACCTCGTCAAACATGGTCTTCGCCCGGCCCAACTGCTCGGCATTCTGGGCTTCCCAATCCTTCAGCCGTTCCTCTGCAGGGGTGCCGGACGCGGTGTTCTCAAGGACCGCCGTCGTCATGTCAGAGGCGGTGGAGTAGAGGTCGTCACGGAGGGCGGCCCTTGCCAGGGCCTGCCACCGGTCCTGCCGTGGCAGGCTGCTGATCCGCTCAAGCAGAGAATCGATGTGGAAGCGGTTGAACACGGTGTAGTAGACGCCCGCGATCTCTTCCACGGGTTCCTTGCGGGTGTGACCGATCTTGGCGATGTCCAGCAGGACGAAGCTCTCGAAGAGTTCGGCCCAGCGGAGCGCTAGGTCTTCGGGTAGTTCCCAGCCGCGCGCTTTCTCCAGCCAGCCGGCCACCCGCTCGCGGTCATCCCCCCGGAGGTAGTCCAGGAGCCGCGCCCGCATCGGGTCCATCAGCGGCTTGAACTCCGCCACTGTATCTGCGATGGGGCGCGACGTGCCGCCTTGGCCCAGCAGCCAGCGGACCGCGCGGTCCAGCAGGCGGCGGATGTCCAAATGGACAGTGCTCCAGTGTTCGGTGGGGAACGACGCCGGCAGGCTGTTCAGCCCCGACACCATGGCGTCCAGTTCGTAAATTTCCCGCAGGGCCACGAAGGTCTTGGCCACTGCTACTTCCGTTGCGGACGTCTCCTCCATGGTGCGGAACGCAAAGGTGATGCCGCCGAGGTTGATCATGTCGTTGGCCACCACCGTGGCGATGATTTCGCGCCGCAGCGGATGCGTGTCCAGTTCCGCGTCGAAGCGCTCCCTGAGCTGCTCAGGGAAGTACGCCCGCAACGTCTGCCGGAACCAGGGATCGTCCGCGAGATCGCTTTCACGCAACGCCGTGGCGAGCTCAATCTTGGCATAGGCCGCCAGCACGGCGAGCTCAGGTGAGGTCAGTCCCTGGCCCTGGCTGAGCCGTTCCCGAAGGGTTTCGGTGCTGGGCAGCGCTTCGAGATCACGCTTCAGGTCCGCCGATTTTTCCAGCCAGTCCATCAGGCGCTCGTAGCTTGGGCTCCATTCAGCCACCCGCATCCGGTCGTTGAGGAGCAGGATGTTCTGGTCCACGTTGTCCTCCAGGACCAGCCGTCCCACCTCATCGGTCATGGACGCCAGGAAACCGGGCCGTTCCTCCGGTGACAGTTTGCCGGCCGCCACCATGCGGTCCACGAAGATCTTGATGTTGACTTCATGGTCGGAGCAGTCCACACCGGCGGAATTGTCGATCGCATCGGTGTTCAGGATGACGCCCTGGAGTGCGGCTTCGATCCGGCCCCGCTGTGTCATGCCCAGGTTTCCGCCCTCGCCCACCACCTTGACGCGCAGGTCCTTGCCGTCCACGCGGATGGCGTCGTTGGCCTTGTCCCCGACGGAGGCATTGGTTTCGGTGCTTGCCTTCACGTACGTCCCGATGCCGCCGTTGTACAGCAGGTCGGCGGGGGCAAGCAGTATGGCGCGGAGGAGCTCAGGCGGGCTCAGTTCGGCGGTCCCTTCAGGCAGGCCCAGCGCGTTCCGGACCTGTGGCGAGACCGGAATGACTTTGGCCTGGCGGGCGTAGACACCGCCGCCCTCGCTGATCAGGGATTTGTTGTAGTCGTCCCAGGATGACCGTGGCAGTTCGAACAGCCGCTGCCGTTCGCCGAACGAGGCTTTCTCGTCCGGCGCCGGGTCAAGGAAGATATGCCGGTGGTCGAAGGCTGCGAGCAGCCGGATGTGCTGTGAGAGCAGCATGCCGTTGCCGAACACGTCACCGGACATGTCCCCCACACCCACCACCGTGAAGGGCTGGGTCTGGGTGTCGACGTCGAGTTCGCTGAAGTGGCGTTTGACCGACTCCCAGGCGCCGCGGGCGGTGATGCCCATGGCCTTGTGGTCGTAGCCCACCGAGCCGCCCGAGGCGAAGGCGTCGCCGAGCCAGAAGCCGTATTCTGCAGCCAGCCCGTTGGCGATGTCCGAGAATGTGGCCGTGCCCTTGTCGGCCGCCACCACAAGGTAGGAATCGTCGTCGTCGTGCCTGACAACGTCCGACGGCGGAACAACAGTTTCCGCCGCGGCGTCAGTGACCAGGTTGTCAGTGAGGTCCAGCAGCCCCCGGATAAAGGTTTTGTAGCTCTCAATGCCCTCGGCCATCCAGGCAGAACGGTCCACCGCGGGGTCAGGCAGCTTCTTGGCAAAGAAACCGCCCTTCGCCCCGGTGGGCACGATGACTGCGTTCTTGACGGTCTGGGCTTTCACCAGGCCAAGGATTTCCGTCCGGAAGTCCTCGCGGCGGTCGGACCAGCGCAGTCCGCCGCGGGCCACCTTGCCGAAGCGCAGGTGGACACCCTCGACCCGCGGCGAATAGACCCAGATTTCGAACATCGGCCGCGGGAACGGCAGCCCCTCAATTTTGGAAGGGTCAAGTTTGAAGCTCAGGTGCGGCTTGTCCTGGTAGTAGTTGGTGCGAAGCGTGGCCTCGATCAGGTTGGCGAACGTCCGCAGGACACGGTCGGCGTCGAGCGTTTCAACCTCCTCGATCGCAACTGAGAGCTCTGCACGGACCTTGGCCTGTGCGGCAACCCGCTCCTCCCCGCCGACGGCAGGATCGAACCGCGCGGCGAACAGGGCCGTCAACGCCTTGGTGACCTGGGGATTCGCGAGCAGCGTGTCAGCCATAAAGCCCACGGAGTTGGTGTTACCCATCTGGCGCATGTACCGCGCGTATGCCCTCAGGATGGTGATCTGGCGCCATTGCATGCCCTCGCGCAGCACCAGCCGGTCAAAGCTGTCCGACTCCACCGCGCCTGATATTGCGGCGCCGAACGAGTCAGCCAGCAGCTGGCCTGTTGCCAACGGATCGATGCCCGCGGGGTACTTCAGGCCGAGGTCGTACAGGAAGAAATCGCGCCGGTCGGCGGTCTCGATTTCGAAGGGCCGCTCATCCAGTACTTCCAGCCCCATGTTGTGGAAATAGGGCAGGATCTGGCTGAGGCTCTTAGGCTCCAGCATGTACAGCTTGACGCGGGCGTCCTCCTCCAGGTCCTCGCCTGCGCCCTTGGGCAGGTACACATGAACACCGGGTTTCTCCTGCTTGGCACCTTCTGCGCGCTCGGCGTGGGCCCCGTACTGCTCAAAGCGGTTGATGTCCTCCAGCGCGTCTTCGACTTCGTAGTCCACGCGGTAACCGGCAGGAAATGCCTCGGACCAAAGACTGGCCAGTTCCTTGGCGTGGTCATCGGCCCCGCGTTCCCGCAGTACCTCGGCGATACCCTCACTCCACGAACGGGAGGCCCGGACCAGCCGCTTCTCGAGCTCATCGGTGTTGACGTCGCTGGCGTCGGCGCCCTTGGGCAGCCGGATCCGGAAGAAGAGGCGGGCGAGGGCGGACTCTGTCATCCTGGCTTCGTAGTCGATGGACTCGGCCTTGAAAGTGGACCGCAGTTCTTCCTCGATGCGGAGCCTGACGTTGGTGGTATAGCGGTCACGCGGAAGGTACACCAGCGCCGACATGAACCGGCCGTAGATGTCCGGGCGGAGGAACAGCCGCGTGCGCCTCCGCTCCTGAAGCTTCTGGATACCGGTAGCCGTGGCCGCCAGATCTTCGGTTTCGATCTGGAACATCTCATCACGCGGGTAGGTCTCCAGGATCCCCAACAGATCTTTGCCGGAATGGGAATCGGGCGGGAAGCCTGCGCTGCCCAGGACAGCCGCCACTTTTTCGCGGACGACGGGAATGTCCCGGACAGACCCCGTGTAAGCGCTGGTTGCGAACAGACCGATGAAACGCAGCTCGCCATTGACGTTTCCTGCGGCGTCGAAACTCTTGACGCCGATGTAGTCCAGGTAAGCGGCGCGGTGGACAGTGGACCGGGAGTTCGCCTTGGTGATCACCAGAGCACGCTTCTCGCGGGCCTTCCGGCGGCCCACTTCAGTCAGATGCTGCACGTGCGGAGCGTCAGGCTTTGCCCGCAGCAGGCCAAGGCCGCTGTCTTCACGCAGTTCCAACACATCTTCGCAGTCCACGTTAACGAGGTCGTATTCGCGGTAGCCGAGGAAGGTGAAATTGCCGTCGTCGAGCCAGCGCAAAAGTTCCTGCGCCTGCCTCAGCTCAGCGATCTGGGCAGGGTTGGCCACCTGGTCCAGGCCGGCCGCAATCTGCAGGGCTTTGTTCCGCATCTTGGGCCAGTCCTCGACGGCGGCGCGGACGTCAGCGAGGATCCGGTCCAGGCCGTCAAGCAGCGATGCCTGCGCATCTTCGGAAATGCGGTTGATCTCCACGGCGATCCAGGACTCCATATGGGAGGCATTCTCGCCCTGGGCGATCAGGTGGGACAGGATGGGCATCGCGGCGGTGTCGCCGCTGGAAATCCCGATGTGGGAAGGAACCCGGTCCACCTTGACCAGCTGCCCCGTTTCGCGGTTCCGGGTCACAACAAACAAGGGGTGAAGCACGAGGCGGATGGCGGCCTTCTGGCGGACCAGCTCTGCATTGACCGAGTCAACGAGGAACGGCATGTCGTCCGTGACAACGTAGACAACGCTGCTGTCTGCCTCGGTGGCGATGGAAACTTTTGCCTGGCCCGGCATCCGGCTGGCCGCAACCTTGCGGTGGGATTCAGCCCTGGTGGCCAGAACCTCCGGAGGATAGCTCCGGGCATCCTCTTCAGCCATATGCTGGTAATAGTCCGCAAGGAAACCCTCTTGGTCCTCAATGGCCACGGACTGATCCTCCACGCTGGATCCAGACGACATCGACAAACGCCTCCATCACACGATTATTGCTGCACCTTTGCAGCTCTTATGGTGAGCCTAACCCTTCAGAAGCCGCCTCGGTGTGGAAGAAAATACAGAGGATCGCGGAGATCGCTGGACGGGTGCACAAACCAAATCGGCGATGGCGCGCCTCAGCTTCGACTCAGGCGCCGATTCAAGCAGCAATGAACCGCCAAGAAGCGCTGCGTCGGCCGCAGAACTGTCCGCGGGCAGAAATGCCGTGATGCCAGACGACGGTCCATACCGCTCCCAGGCGTCACGCAGTTGCCGTTCCGGTGATCTCCCAACCGCGGCCGCGCGCACCTTGTTCATCACCACAACCGGCGACACGTGCGGTACTGCCGATTCCAGATCCGCAAGGCCGCGGACTAGCCGTGGAACGCCCACAGGATCGGCCGCCCCCACCGCGAAAACAGTGTCCGCAACCTCCAGGCTCCGCAAGGTGGCGGCGTTCCGGCGCGGCGCCATCGTGTCGAAGCTGAGTTCCTCGTCTGCTTCGAGGCAGAATCCGGTGTCCACCACGACGACGTCGGCAATCGCCTTTGCCCGCTCCAGCACCAGTGAGAGTGCCGCCGCCCGCAGTTCGGTCCATCTGTCAGCGCGGGTGATCCCGGTCAGGACGCGGAACGTGCCCAGTTTGGTGGTGACGGGTATGGCAACCTTCAGCAAGGCATCTTCATCCAGCAGGCCCTGATCGGCCAGCCTGCATGCCTGGGCAAGGCCAGCCGACTCGTCCAGCAGGCCGAGGACCGCCGCAATGCTGGCACCATAGCTGTCCGCATCGACCAGCAACACGGATTTTCCTTCGGCCGCCAGCTCCCCCGCAATGTTGGCTGCGATGAAGGTCCGGCCGGGTGATCCTGCCGGACCCCACACCGCGATGATCCTGCCTGCTCCGGAGGCTGGTGGTACGTCTACCTGTTCCCCGGGGAGTTGGCGCAGTGCCGCACCGGTATCGCCCACCCCGCTCCCGTGGCCGGCGCCACGTGGTGTGCCGGTCAGCTGAGCGACGGCCTCGGAAATGCGGCCCGCCAGTGCGGCCGGCTCCACTCCCGTCAGTGTGGACGCCACGCCGATCCCGCGCAGCCGGGCAGCCTCCTCGGCATTATCCGTCAAGGCGATGATGGCCACGCCGACGGCCCCGAGCCGGTCAACCAGGGAAGCTGTCAGCGACTCGCAGCCGTCCGCCACCACTGCGGCCCGCGCCAACCCGCTTTGACAGGCTGCCAGCAGTTCCGTCAGTTCAGTGCAGCGCCTGACCACTGTTACAGGACCGTGGAGCCTTTCCAACCCTCCGACGACGTCCTCTTCGGCCTCGCCCACAGTCACCACGGGTATGCTCATGACGTCCCGCCGCCCGGGTTCCAGACCACGGAGATCTTGGCTTGATTCGCTTGGGCTCCCAGGAGCGCCGGCATCTGGCTGTCAGCGACGAGAACCATCACCACTGTGCTTCGGGAGGAGCCAAAGGCAGTGGAGCCGTCAGTCAGCTGGGCAATTTCGGCACCGCGAAGCAGTAGCTGCGGTTCGCTGAAGCCGTTCCGTGCATCAGGGGCAGCAACCCAGACGTCCACCCGGGTTCCGGCAACGGCTTGTGGGGGGAGCGCCTCATCGATGGTCACGGCAACAGGCTTACGGTCCAGCGCGTCCACACCGGCAAGGCTTTCCTTGGGTACCAGTTGGCTCTTCCCGATTCTCTGAACCGCAACGAGCCCTTCCGGCAATCCTGCCTCGACCGTGACGTAGTGCTCTTCAGTCTCCCCGAGCCGGACTTTCGCGCGAACGACATTTTCGGTTGTCAGCCGTTCGCCCACGGCAATGGAGTCCTTGGCTGCATAGACCTCAGTGGTCTGGTCAGCACTGCCAACCAAGGAGATCACTCCCACCACGGACGCCAGAACCAACAGCACGCCGACCAGCAGCCGGGGATCCTTCCACGACGGGGCCTTCAGCCTGTTCCCCGCGGTTGCAGCATCATGGCTCATGCGTGTCTCTCCCCTAACTCGCGCCGGACGGCTTGCTGCACCCGGACACCTCATTGTTGCGGCATGGGCCCCGGAACAAAAGTCAAAAGTCCAAACAACATCAAACTGTGGATAACAGCACCAGACGGCTTCTTCGGTGGCAAAATGGGTTCATGCCCAGATTCCTTACCCTCGCCGATGTGGCTGAACAGCTGCAGATCAATTCGCCAGCGGCCTACGCCCTGGTCCGCAGCGGCGAACTCAAAGCCATCCAGGTTGGTGGCAGGGGCCAGTGGCGGGTGGAGGAAAAAATGCTCGAACAGTACATCGAGGAGCGTTACGCCGAGGCCAGCCGGATGATCCAGGAAGCCAAGGCCAAGCAGACCTGAGCAGCGGCCTTCCAGCTTTATCGTCCATCGCGTGTGCCCACCGCCTGCGTCCCCCCACTTGTGGTCCCCCACTTGTGTTCCCGCCACCGCCCCCGCCCTGCCAACGCGGCGCTACAAGTCCCCTGCACTCCGTGAGCGGATTGCACCCAGCGCCTGAAACGGAATGGTGGCAACCTGCCGGACCGAGGAGGCCCGCCGGGCCTCCCCCGGGTTGACCAGTGCCATATCGAAGAAATCGTTGCCCACCCGGTCGATGACCCCGGTGAGCCCATTCGCCTGTTCCGGCCCGCTTCGCACGGTCACCTCAAGCTCGGCCCGGTCCCTGCCCAGACCTCGCAGCGCCGACGCCAACCCGATCCGGCGCCGCACCTGCGACGGCTCTGCAATGGAGACCCGCCCCAAACCTGAATAGCGCGCCACCGCGCCATAAGGAATCAGGACCTGGTGGCGGGCCTCATTGAGAACCAGGGCTTCTGCCCCTGCATGACTGAGTGTGCCCTCGAAAGTCTTCCCGCACAGCAGGTGAACGATGACTTGGCTGCTGACGGAGCCCCGCAGCCGGTCCACCAGTACAATCGCAGCGCCCTCCACCCGCGCCCGCTCCGAGATCTCCGCCTCGATTGCCAATCTGTCGCCCTCGGCAAACTGTGCCTCCATGTCATCAAACAGTGCATCCCAACGCATGGGGTCAGCGTAGGTGGCATTTTCCTCAGCGGTCAATCAAGAACGACTTCGTTCCAATCTATGGACAAAAGTAATTAGCCTAGGTCAAACTGGGCGTAGATGTAACAAACAACATCAAACTGCATCAAACGAATGAAAGGGAAGTCATGGCAGTTGCTACCTCACGCAGGCTGACGGCGGATGCGGTCATGGCTGGGTCCATCCTGTTGCTGGGCATTTTCCTGTTCTTCTCCGGCGCGGCCCTGATGGAACAGTGGCAGCAAGCAGCCGCCCGGCGGCAGAGGCCCGGCGTCGAGGACCTCCTCGGTGCCGTCGCCGTGTCGGCCGGACTTGTCATAGTGGCTTGGTGGATCTTTTCGATGCTGCTGGCTGCAACAGCTGCGGCACTTGAGAAAGGCGGCAAAAGGCGCGCCGCTGCCAAAGCTGGAAAGTGTTGCCCGGCCTTTATGCGCCGGCTGGCTGTCGCGGCGTTTTCTGTGCAACTGCTGTCCGCTCCGCTCGCCCAGGCGGCCGTGCCGCCGGCAGGGCCGGCCTGGGTTCCAACGCAGGAGGTGGCTGTCCAGGCCCAGTGGGCACCGACCGCCGCGCCGCGGCAGGTGCCGGTGCCCTTGCTCGTGCCGGTGCCGGTGCCGGTGCCGGTGCCGGTGCCGGTGCCGGTGCCGGTGCCGGTGCCGGAAAAGACTGCCACACCTGCCCCAGCCACGCCTTCTCCCCGTCCGCAGGCCCCGGCGCTGCCTCCCTCAGTCAATTCGCACGTACAGGTCTCTCCGGACACGGCAATGCAGGTCCCGGAACCGCCAGCTACAGAATTGCCGTCCTCAGAACTACCGTCTACAGAACTGCCGTCTACAGAACTACCGTCCTCGGAACTACCCCCAACAGAACCACAGCGCACGAAACCGCCGGCCCCTGCCGTCCGCCCCGAGTGGCGTCCCAGCGCACCAGTTGCGGATCCGGGACTCTTGGCGGCCCCGCCTGTCCGCGCGGCGAATGGTCCTCAGGGAGCCGCGCGGGAAATCACAGTACTAGCGGGCGACACCCTATGGGACATCGCCTCACGTGAGTTAGGGCCATCGGCGACAGACGTGGACGTTGCCCTCCAGTGGCCCCGCTGGTACGAAGCCAACAAAGCCCTCATCGGGTCCAGCCCTCATGTCCTGTTACCGGGACAGGTTCTGAAATCACCGTCCACGGCCTAGAAGATCCCACCGCAGTCATCCATACAACGCTCTTCGAAGCTGTCTCATCGTTTGCGACAGCATTTCGAACTCCGGCATTTGCACACCCGCAATCAGCACCTATAAGGGGAATCCCATGAACGCCGCAGTCACGCCCATCCGCTCTGCCCTAACCAAGAGTGGCCCCACCGCTGCTGTCCGCCGGCTTCCGCTCCCTGCACCAGCCGCACCTGGGCCGCCGTTGCGTGCAGCAGATGAGAGCTCCGAGATCCTGGCCATCACCCGGAGTACCGTGCAGGCAGCCATGGAAGTCCTGGCCGGAATCCGGCCGGTCCACCAGCTGGCCCGTCGCCTGGATCCCCGTTGCCTTGCCGCCTTGCAGCACCGGGCGGCACTCATCCGGCGCGAGCAATCCCGCACCGCCTCACCGCTCCTTGCCAGGCTGCACAAAAATTCCATAGTGCGCTCTGTCCGGGCCTGCGAGGTCGCCCCGGGAATTTACGAGGCCAGCGCCGTGGTGGTGGACGACGTGCGCGCCCGGGCCGTTGCAGTCCGGCTCGAACGGAGCAAACAGGTCTGGCGGGTCACTGAATTTATGATCGGTTGAGCACCCGGAATGACAGAAGTGCCCGGCGCTCGCGCACCGGGCACTTCCTCTGCCATTTCGGGACTATTGCTGTGCTGGGCGCCCTGGCGTTCGTGGGCTGACCAGCGTCAGAACCGGTTGGCCTGAATCACTGCGTCAGCGGCGCTTCTTCTTTGCCGGCGGACGCTTGGTGGCATCCTGTGCCGCAGCCTTGGCGGGATTGCCTGACCGCGAAGAGGGCCGTCCCTCAACCCGGGTCTGAGAGGCACCGTCTTCACCGGGGGCGGTGTACTGGAGCTGGGCCGGCTTCTCCGGCGCTTCCAGTCCGGCGGCGCGGATCTGCGGTTCGACGTGCTCTGTGTGGCCACCGTCGGCGTCGGCCACCACCACATCCTGGGCGGGAGTGACTTCAACCTCTATGTTGTACAGGAAGCCCACGCTTTCCTCGCGGATGGCCTCCATCATGGCCTGGAACATGGTGAAGCCCTCGCGCTGGTATTCCACCAACGGGTCACGCTGGGCCATGGCACGCAGCCCGATGCCTTCCTTCAGGTAGTCCATCTCGTAGAGGTGTTCCTGCCACTTGCGCCCGATGACAGAGAGCACCACCCGGCGTTCAAGCTCACGCATGCTCTCGGAACCGATGGCCTCTTCGCGTGCCTGGTAGACCACCCGGGCGTCGGACAGGAGTTCCTCCTTGAGGAGATCAACGGTGAGCCTGGACTTGCCGCCTGCCTCCTCGATGATTTCCTCTGGTGTCACGCTGACGGGGTAAAGCGTCTTGAGGTTGGTCCACAACTGGGTGTAATCCCAGTCATCCCCGTTGCCCTCGGCGGTGGCCGAGTCGATAAGGGCCGTGATGGTGTCCTCTATGAAGAACTGCACCTTCTCGTGGAGGTCGTCGCCTTCGAGGATGCGGCGCCGGTCACCGTAAATGGCTTCGCGCTGGCGGTTCAGGACGTCGTCGTACTTCAGGACGTTCTTGCGCTGCTCGGCATTCCGGCCTTCCACCTGCCCCTGCGCGGAGGCGATGGCCCGGGAGACCAGCTTCGATTCCAGTGCAACGTCATCCGGAACCGAACTGTTCATCAGCCGCTCGGCGGCACCGGAGTTGAAGAGCCGCATGAGGTCGTCGGTCAGGGACAGGTAGAAACGCGATTCGCCGGGGTCACCCTGGCGTCCGGAGCGGCCGCGGAGCTGGTTGTCGATGCGGCGGGACTCGTGCCTTTCAGTTCCCAGCACGTACAGGCCGCCGAGTTCCAGCACTTCCTCATGTTCGTCCTTGACGGCCTGCTTGGCTGCTTCAAGGGCAGCGGGCCACGCGGCCTCGTACTCCTCGGAATTCTCTTCCGGGTCCAGCCCCCGCTTGGCAAGTTCTGCCACTGCGGTGAACTCGGCGTTGCCGCCGAGCATGATGTCAGTGCCTCGGCCTGCCATGTTGGTGGCCACCGTGACAGCGCCCTTGCGCCCGGCCTGCGCAACAATGGCCGCTTCACGGGCATGGTTCTTGGCGTTGAGGACCTCGTGCCTGATGCCTTCCTTGGCCAGGAGCCCCGAGAGGTATTCGCTCTTTTCCACACTCGTGGTGCCCACGAGGATGGGCTGGCCCAGTTCGTGGCGCTCGGCAATATCCTTCACGACGGCGTCGAACTTTACTTTTTCGTTCTTGAAGACGAGGTCGGACTGGTCGATCCGCGTCATGTCGCGGTTAGTGGGGATGGCCACCACACCGAGCTTGTAGGTGCCCATGAACTCCGCGGCCTCGGTTTCGGCCGTACCGGTCATGCCCGCCAGCTTCGAGTACATGCGGAAGTAGTTCTGGAGCGTCACGGTGGCGAGGGTCTGGTTCTCGGCCTTGATCTCCACGGCTTCCTTGGCCTCGATGGCCTGGTGCATGCCCTCGTTGTAGCGGCGGCCGGCGAGGATACGGCCGGTGTGTTCGTCGACGATGAGGACTTCGCCGTCGAGGATGACGTAGTCCTTGTCCCGCTTGAACAATTCTTTGGCCTTGATGGCGTTGTTCAGGAACCCGATCAGGGGGGTGTTCGCCGACTCGTAGAGGTTCTGGATGCCGAGGTAGTCCTCGACCTTTTCGATGCCGCTCTCCAGGACGCCCACCGTGCGCTTCTTCTCATCGGTCTCATAGTCCTCGCCGAGCTTGAGCCGCTGCACAACCTTGGCGAATTCGCTGTACCACCGGTTGGTGTCACCCTGGGCAGGGCCCGAAATGATGAGCGGCGTGCGGGCCTCGTCGATCAGGATGGAGTCAACCTCGTCAACGATGGCGAAGTGGTGGCCGCGCTGGACCAGTTCGGACTTGTCCCACGCCATGTTGTCGCGGAGGTAGTCAAAGCCAAACTCGTTGTTCGTGCCGTAGGTGATGTCAGCGGCGTACTGCTGGCGGCGGACGGCGGGATCCTGGTTGGACAGGATGCAACCGCTGGTCAGGCCCAGGAAACGGTAGACGCGGCCCATGAGGTCGGACTGGTACTCGGCAAGGTAGTCGTTCACCGTGATGACGTGAACGCCTTTTCCGGTCAGGGCGTTGAGGAACGCCGGCGCCGTAGCCACGAGGGTCTTTCCTTCGCCGGTCTTCATCTCGGCGATGTTGCCCAGGTGCAGTGCGGCGCCACCCATCAGCTGGACGTCAAAGTGGCGCATGCCCAACGTGCGGGACGAGGCTTCCCGCACGGCCGCGAAGGCCTCCGGCAGAAGATCGTCCAGCTGCACGCCGTCCTGGTAGCGGGCGCGGAGCTGATCGGTTTCCTCGCGGAGTTCGGCGTCCGTGAAGGTCTTGAACGAGTCTTCCAGGGCGTTGATGGAGTCGGCATAGTTCCGCAGTTGCCGCAGGGTTTTTTTGTCACCCGTGCGGAGAAGTTTTTCGATAAGTGATGCCACGTGAAGATACTCCCAGTCTTATGCCGCCGATTCTGGCGTTTTTAGTCTACGGGAGAGACACAGGCCACGCGGCCGGTGTTCCCTGAGAGCGGAGCGGACCCGAACGGCTGGTGCAGGGCTGCCGCGACAGACCCGGCCAGGTCCCCGGCCTGACTGACCACGATGCCGTCCAGCCCCAGCCATTCGGCCATCAGTTCCAGCTCGGCGGCGAGTTCGACGGCGGTCCCGGGCGGGGCGTCAGGCTCGGCGTAGGCGGACCTGACCAGCAGCTTGCCGGCGGCCCGGTCTGCCTTGAGGTCAACCCGCGCCACGATGTTCTCGCCGAGGAGGAAGGGCAGGACGTAGTACCCGAAGCGGCGGCGGTGCTCCGGGGTGTAAATCTCGATCCGGTAGTGGAAGCCGAAGAGCTCCTCAAGCCTGCGCCGCTCAAAAACCAGGGAGTCGAAGGGACTCAGCAAAGCGCGCCCTGCGGCCCGACGCGGAATTCTGGCCTCTGCGTGCAGGAACACCTGCCTGTCCCAGCCGGCCACAGTGACCGGCTCAAGGCGCCCAACACCGATCAGGTGCTCCACGGAGTCAGCGGCGGCCTTGACCGGTGTGCGGAAGTAGTCCGCAAAGCACTTCACAGTTCCAATTCCATGGGCCTGCGCCGCAGCATCGATGAGCCGGTGCATTGCCTGTACAGGGTCCGGTGACTCGTCCAACGCCAGGCCGGGCGGCAACACCCGGGACGTCAGCGCGTACCTTCGCTCGAACTGCTCCGTCCTCGTTGCCGAGGAGATCAGCCCCGCTTCGAACAGATGTTCAAGAACCCTTTTGACGGCGTTCCAGTTCCAGCCCCAGTTCTCGTCACGCCGCGCCTCCACATGCCCGATGCTCGCGGTGAGTTCGGCCGCCGTCATGGCGCGTCCGCGGGCAAGGGTGTCCAGGACCTTCGTGGCCACTTCATCGCGCAGTTCCGGGTCCATTCCGGAGGCACCTACCCACTTCCGCTTTTGCCACAAAAGGAGGTCCTGGAAGTGTTCCGGACGGATGTAACTTGCCTCGTGTGCCCAGTACTCCATCATTCGGCGGGGCTGCGAACCGGACATCCGGGCCAGGATGGTGCGGTCGTAGTTGCCGAGTCTTGAGAAGAAGGGCAGGAAGTGGCTCCGGGAGAGCACATTGACGGAATCGATCTGGACCAGCTGGAGCCGGGCAAAGGTACGGCCCACCGTCCGTGTGGTCACGGGGCCGGCGGGCCGTCCTTTGTCGAGTCCCTGTGCTGCCAGTGCGATCCGCCTTGCCTGATTAAGGCTTAGCGTTGCTGGCAATGCAGTCCTTTCCTACAGGGCTAGGCGCCCTTGACTTGTGCAGCCTCGTCACCGGAACGGTAAGCAAGGATTTTCTCTTCAATGGCGGTTTCCCCTGGTTCGCACTCATGGTCCAGGGTGATCACGCCGTAGGTCCAGCCACGCCGGCGGTACACAACAGAGGGCGTATTGGTGGCTTTGTCCACGAAGAGGTAGAAATCGTGGCCGACGAGCTCCATGTTGTCCACGGCGTCGTCGAGCGTAAGGGAAGCGGCGGGGAAGACTTTGCGCCGGATCAGAACCGGCGAATCGCCGGCGGGGATGTCGTTCTCAACCTCATAGGCTGAGCGCTCAGCAGGTGCTTCCTGCGGCTCCTGGCGGTGACTCGCCTCAACGTAAAGGGGTTCGTTGGCGCTGGCGGGTTCGAGCTCGGCCGTCGCCTCGCGGACGGCCTTGGGTGTATGCCGCCCGTGGTGGACCTTCTTGCGGTCCTTGGCACGGCGGAGACGCTCAAGGAGCTTGTTGTAGGCAAGATCGAACGCAGCGAATTTATCTGCGGCGCTGGCTTCGGCGCGGATTACGGGCCCCCGGCCCAGAACCGTCACTTCGACGGTGAGCTGGTCACCGGTCTGGCGTGCATTCGTTTCCTTGGAAACCTTCGCGTCCACACGCTGGACCTTGTCGCCCAGTGATTCAATCTTTGAGATCTTCTCACCGGCGTATTCGCGGAAGCGGTCTGAGACCGTCAGATTTCGTCCGCTGATCATAAACTCCATGGTGCCCTCCAAATGACTTCGGTGACACGACGGCGGCACATTCCAGGAGCCGATCTGATTGACAGTCGAGCTCCTTTCCGAGCCGCTATCGAAAGGTACAACTTGTTCTTGGTACCCACAACCGACGTTAGTTCATAGCCCCCCGTTATTCATCCTTTATTCGTTTATTTTTTTCCTGGACAGGTGGCTTTCCGCGGGGTCCCGCGGAAGCTGCTTCGCCGCCAGCTGAATCGGGCGGGCGTGTCGCCGCGAGCACAACAGCGCCGGACACGACGGCGCCGCTGGAGTGGAGTGCACGAGCCGCCTCAGCGAGCGTTGCGCCGGTTGTGAGGACGTCATCAACGATGATGCACCGGCGCCCTGCGACCCTTAAGCGCCTGTGTCCCGGTACTGTCATGGAGCCCCGGACGCGCCGCGCCCTGGCCCCGCGGCCGAGTCCCTTTTGACCGCCGGGCAGCTGTTCCATGGCCGCCCGGCGCCGGGATTTCCGGAGGACATCCAGCACCGGAACGTCTGCAGCGGCGTTGGCGCGGCGCCATGCGGCCAGGAGCAGGTGGACGGGGCTGAAGCCCCGCTTGACGAACGCCGAAGTGCTGCTGGGCACGGGCACCAGACACACCTCATCGATGCCGTCGGCGGCGGCAGCGATGCCGCGTCCCAGCCCTTTGGCCAGAACCGACGTGAGCTGATGCTGGCCGTGGCTCTTGAACGTCAGAAGGGCCTTTGCCAGCTCCTCGCGGTAGACCCCGGCCGCCACCACGGGAAGGATGATGCCGGCGTCGACGTTCATCAGAGCAGGTGCCTGCTCCTCCGCCCGGAAAGGGTGCTTCGTGAGAAACCGGACCTGGCGTTCGCAGGCCACGCAGAGCGCCAGGTCCTCGGCGCCGCAACAGACGCAGTCCGCGGGGACTACGAGTGCCAGGAGTTCAGAGCCGGCGGCGGCGAGGAAACCGGTGGCCTTTAGCCACGTTCGCTGGTGTCCGCCGCGATGCTTGGCGGACACCAGCGGGGGCGGCATATGGTCAGGATCTGCAGCGGCGTTCACGTCCCCAGAATCGCCTTGCCGGCGCCGCCCGGCAAGGCCCTGCAGGGCCTATGTGGAAACGCAGCTACGGGTTGAGCGTCAGGTGGTCCTTTATCCCGCGAAGGAAGGGTCGATGGGCCCCTTGAGCTGCGGCGACCAGCCGTTGCCCAACCGCTGGAAAATTCCGTCAGCCGACTGTCCGTAGATCTCCTCCACACCGTTGCCGGCACTGAGCCACACCAGTCCCGGCCAAGGGGCCAGCTGCTGCGGCTCGCCGGAGGTCAGGGACAGCAGCTCCGGCGTCACATTCTCCGCTGCCGAGCCCTCCATCACTGCAACGGTGGTGTCGTTGACCCAGACCCCCTGATCCGGGTCACCGGTTGTCACCAGGGTGATGGGCGAGGTCAGCTCCCTGGGCGTGCCGTCGGCATTCCTGATGATCCCGGCGATCTGAACCCTCGTTTTGCCGCCCTGTTCCGAAATCACCAGAACCCGGACGCCTTCACGGGAGATCCGCAGGTCCTTGACGGTCCGGCCTGCAAGCCAGGACGGTGAGAGCGTCACCGTGGGAACCGCGGCGCCCTCGGCCACTCCGTTGGGGCGGTAGGCCACTACCTCTGTTCCACCGTTCGCTCCGGGCCCGGCGGCCCACACCCAGTCAAAAAGACTGAAGGATGGGTGGGTGATGGTGCTGCGAGTGCTCAGCGCCCGGGCGGGCTGGCCCGGCACCATGCTGTAGAGCGTGGTCCGGCTTTCGTTCAAAAACGCGACCGTCTGCGAGACCGGGGATTCAGCCGGGAAACGGGGTCCGAGCGAGGAAACGGGCTGCATTTCGGGCAGCGGCGAAACCCGGTTGTTCTCGTACCGCACCAGCTCGTTTCCGCTGACGGCGATCTGCCGGCCCGGTACGTTCTTATCCCGGACGGGAGGCAGTACCGAGCCGTTGTCCTCGACCCGGACGAGGTCCTGGTCAGCGCGCAGCTCAACGTTGACGACGTCGGGCTGGCTGCGGAAGGTCAGGGACAGCTGCGTCTGCATCCGGAGCCGGTCCTCAGTGGACGCCTCGGTGAGCTCCTTGGCGCTGAGATCCACCTGCGCCGCTCCGGAAACTACTGGAACCGACTCGCGTGCCAGCTTGATGCCGGAGGGGAAGGCGCTCACCACTGCGCCGCGCAGATAGGGCGCCGGGCCGGCGAGCAGCGCACTGGTCATGGCCTTGACGGTCTTGTTCTTGATGAACCACCGGACATCCGGCACAGCATAGGTGAAGCTGGGATCGTAAAAGTAGATGGGGTACGCGCCGTAGATGACCTTGAAGGTCTCCTCCGGGATAGCGGTGCCGTCCGGGATGGCAGAAATCCGCCACTCGCCGTCGACCTGGGTGACGGTGGCTGGAATGTTCTCGATGGTTCCGGCCGGAGTCTGCGTGGCGATTCCGTCAGCATCCACCGTGTAGGCGACGTCGAGCCGGTAGTTGTAGACATTTTCGACGTCGGTGCCCACCACCTGCGCTTCGCGGTACACCAGGGCACGCTGGTCAGGCTTCCACGCCACAGAGGCCGCCTGGGTCAGATACTCCCGGGCGACGGCGTAATCGCCCTCATATCCGGTACCGGCGCGGTAAAAGTAGTCGATGATGCTCTCCGGAGCGGCCCCCGACTCGGGAGCGGCCGGGAGGAACACCGGAGCATTCAGGTTCCCGGCACTGCCCTCGTCGCTTTTCCCGACAGGCCCGGACGTGGGGATGCGGGCACAGGAGGCAAGGAGCAGGACGACGACGATCAGCACCAGTGCCTTCAGCCGCTCCCGCGTTTTCGGTCCGGTCATGAAGACTCCTTCGGTGTGGCTGCTGCCCCGGCCCGGGCACTCACGCTCGAAGCAGACGCACTCACGGGCACGGCCGGGCCGGACTCCACGACCACCATCCTGTTCTCCTGAGGCACGCCCGGCAGGACGATGTCCTCCGGCTCGAGCTGAACTGGGGAACGTTCGATCTCCCCGCCCTTGCGCAATGGAATCGTCAGCCGGAAGTTTGCTCCACTCCCCTTCTTCCCCCATGCCTGCAGCCAGCCGTTGTGGAGTTTTGTGTCCTCCATGGCGATGGACAAGCCCAGGCCGCTGCCCCCGGTGGTCCGCGCCCGTGCAGGATCAGCGCGCCAGAACCGGTCAAAGACCCTCGCAGCCTCGGCCGGGGTCATCCCGATCCCCTGGTCGCGGACAGCTATGCCCACAGCTCCCTGGTTGGCTGCGACGGTGACCGTGACGGGTTTGCCTTCCCCGTGCTCGACGGCGTTGAGGATGAGGTTCCGCAAAATCCTGTCGATTCTCCTGGCATCCATTTCCGCCACAATGCCCTCGGCGGGCGCCCGGAGGATGATCTCGGACCCGTATTCCGCTGCAACCGGAGCTGCACCTTCAATGACGTGTGCAACGACCTGCAGGATATCTTCGGGTTCCGCGTCCAGCATGGCTACACCGGCGTCGAAGCGGGAGATCTCCAGGAGGTCCGCCAGCAGCGACTGGAACCGCTCCACCTGGTTGTAGAGGAGTTCAGCGGAACGCTTGTTGATGGGATCGAAGTCGTGGCGGGCGTCGTAAAGCACTTCAGCGGCCATCCGCACCGTGGTCAGCGGAGTCCGCAGCTCGTGGGAGACGTCGGAGACGAACCTCTGCTGCATCTGGGACAGTGTGGCCAGCTGGGTGATCTGCTCCTGAAGGCTGGCGGCCATGTGGTTGAATGACGCCCCGAGGCGGGCCACCTCATCCTCCCCCTTGACCACCATCCGCTCCTGCAGTTGGCCGGCAGCAAGCTTCTCCGAGACCAGGGCGGCGTGGCTGACTGGGCTGACCACGTTCCTCGTGACGTACCAGGCGATGGCACCGATCATCAGGACCAGCACCGCCCCGCCGGCCAACAGGACACCCTGGATTTCGTCGAGGGTCTGCTGGGCGGTGTTGAGGTCATAGATCAGGTAGAGCTCGTACACCGTGCCGTTGAAAGTGACCTTGTTGCCCACAGCAATACCTGGGCGGTCTTCGGTGCCCACCGGAATGACAGTGGATGCCCAGTACTGGTCCTTGCCTGACTCCTGGACAGCCTTGCGGAGCTCAGGCGGGATAACGCTGACGGTCAGCTGATCCGAAGCCCTGGACTCCACCCACCTGTTCCGGGGCTTGGTCTGCTCGGGCATCGCCTCAAAGACATAACGCCGCTGGATGACCGAGCCCCGGCCCTCCACCGCGTTCAGGGTGTCATAAACCAGGGTGATGACGCTGGACTGGTCAGTGACCTGGGCGCCGTCGAACGTGTCCTGGACCTGTTTGACGTTGTAACGCGTCTCGGATTCGGCCTGGGTCAGCCGTTCCTGGAAAAGGTTGTTGGCGATCTGGTTGGACAGGTAAGCACCCACTGCCCCGAAGGACGTGACGGCCAGCATGAGCGTGGTGAGGACTGTGCGGAACTGCAGGGACCGGCGCCACCGGCGCTGCAGGGATTTGCCCACATAGCGGAGGGCCGGCATGAAGCGGCGCAGCCCGATTGTGACAAGGCGTGCCACCCGCAGGCCCACGATGATGCCGCGGCGCCGCCAGATCCTGGCCCGGAAAGGAAGCCTGGCCAGCTCTGCTGCCAAGGCATCGGAATGTTCCGGGCCCTTGGCTGCGGCTACGCCCGGTTCGGGGGCACCTTCCGGTCCCGAGGGCTCAGGAACCTGCTTTGTAGCCGACACCACGAACCGTCAATACTACTTCCGGGGCTTCCGGATCACGCTCGATCTTGGACCGGAGCCGTTGTACATGGACGTTTACCAGCCGCGTGTCAGCCGCATGGCGGTAGCCCCAGACCTGCTCCAGCAACAGCTCCCGGGTGAACACCTGCCACGGTTTCCGGGCCAGCGCCACCAGGAGATCAAATTCCAGCGGAGTCAGGGAAATCCGCTCGTCGGAGCGCTTGACCGTGTGGCCGGCCACATCGATGGTGATATCGGCGATCCGCAGCGTTTCCGGAGCCTTCTGATCGCCGGGCCGCAGGCGCGCCCGGACGCGGGCCACCAGTTCGGCGGGCTTGAAAGGCTTGGGCACGTAGTCATCCGCCCCGGACTCCAGCCCGCGGACGACGTCGGACGTGTCGGATTTGGCGGTAAGCATCACGATTGGGACATCGGACTCGGCTCGGATCTGCCGGCAGACCTCGATGCCGTCCACGCCCGGAAGCATGAGGTCGAGCAGCACGAGGTCCGGCTTCGACGAACGGAAGATGTCCAACGCCTGGCCGCCGTCGGCGCAAAAGACAGGCTCGAAGCCGTCATTGCGGAGGACAATCCCGATCATCTCGGCCAGCGCCTCGTCATCATCAACTACCAGAATGCGTGCCTTCATAGTTATATGTTCCCTTATTGAACAGGCTTTGTCCTGCTCAACGCCCTGTACGGCATGGCGCATGCTATGACGCCCGACGCCGGAACTATAGGCTGGCAGGACGCGGACAGTGCCGCGCCGGGGGAAGGAACAAGGTTGTCACACCAGGATCCGAATATGCGGCCGCCGCAGGGCGACGGCCAGTCGTCGTGTGGCCAGTCCTCGGGGGGCCGGTTCCCATGGGAGCCGCCCGCGGGCCCGGCTCCGCAGAACCCTTCCGAGGGCCCGGCACCTGTTCCCGGCGGCCTGGCTCCGGTTCCCTGGGGCAGCGCGCCCGGATGGGGCCAGCCCCCGCAGCATCCCTCCGCCGGACAGCCCGCATGGGGCCAGCCCCCGCAGTATCCCCCCGCCGGCCAGCCCCGCTATGTCGCGCCGCCCAAACCCGGCATCGTCCCGCTCCGCCCGTTGATGTTCGGCGAAATCCTGGACGGCTCTTTCCAGGCAATCCGGGGCAATCCCAAGGCAATGCTGGGGGCTGCACTGCTGGTGAACTCGTTTGCGGCGGTTTTGGCGGCTGTCCTCACCACGTTTACCGCCACCTCGGCTGCCTCGATCGAAAACTGGGCGGAAGGACTGACGGAGCAGGACCTCCTCTCGTTTGTGGTGTCCTTCGCCGGCGGGATCCTGCTCGTTTCGGTGCTGACCATTTTCCTGTCCGCGGTGCTCCAGGGCGCCATGGTTGTTCCGGTGGCCCGGTCCGTCCTGAACCGCTCCACGGGCTTCGGACAGATGTGGCGGCTGGCACGTTCCCGCGTCTGGCCGCTGGTCCGCCTCGCTGCCGTGCTGCTCGCCGGCGGGCTGCTGGCGGTGCTGCTCTTTGTGGCGCTGGCTTTGCTGCTGATCAGCACGGTGGGGGCAGCCGGGGCGCTGGTGCTGATCCCCCTTGGGCTCCTGTACATCCTTCTTTTCATCTGGATCTACATCAAACTGATGGTTGCGCCGGCCGTGGTTGTTGTTGAGGAACTGGGCGCGCTGGACAGCCTGAGCCGCTCCTGGAGCCTCACCCGGAACAACTGGTGGCGGCTCCTGGGCATCACGCTGGTGGTGAGCATCATGGTGGGCGTCATTTCCCAGGTGGTCATGATTCCCGTCTCCCTGCTCTCCAGCTTTTACTCCAGCGTGGTTTCGCCGCACGGCGGGCCCGATCAGGCACTGACCACGGCGATCGTCGTCGGCATTGCCACCGCGGTCATCGGCGCCCTGATCGGCGCAGTGGGATTCGCCTTCCAGACCTCGGTCATGGCACTGCTGTACCTGGACCTCAGGATGCGGTGGGACGGCCTGGACATCGCCCTGCTGCGGCTGCTCGAATCCGGTGCAGACCCCGACAGCATTCCGGGCAGGGGTGTACCGGTCTTCAAGGGCGGCCCCGGGAACAGCCTGGGCAACGGGCCGGACAATGGTCCGCAGCCACCGTACGGGGCATGGCCGAATGGCCGCTGAACCCCCGGTGGCGCCTGGCCGCGACGAAGCCCGCCGTTGGGCCGAGGAGGAACTTGCCAAACCCGAATACCGTGATGCCGATCCCGGCTGGCTGGCCGGCGTCTGGGAAGCCATCATGGATTGGCTCCGCGCCGTGGACGGCCCTGGCGCCGACGGCACCGCCACGGCCCCGTGGATCGGTGTTTTTCTTGTTGCCCTGATCGGAGCGGCCATCATTCTGGTGCGTCCCCGCCTCAACGCCAAGGTAAAGCGCCCCACGGACATGTTCGACGCCGACCCAACAGTCACAGCCACGGCTTACCGTGGGAGGGCGGCGGCCGCAGCCGCTGCAGGCGACTGGGACGCCGCCGTCGTCGACTCTTTCCGCGCTGTGGTGCGAACCGCCGAGGAACGAAACGTACTGGACCCGCGCCCCGGCCGGACCGCGGACGAAGTTGCCCGTGAACTGGCCACGCCCTTCAGCCCGAAGGCCCGGCAGCTGGGCGATGCTGCACGGACGTTTGACGGGGTCCGCTACGGAAACGAATCCGCCGGCCCAACGGCCTACGCCGCGATGCTGGAACTCGACACGGCGCTGCGCTCCCTCAAACCGGAACGCCATCACGTTCCTGCCGGCCGCGATGACGTGGAGGTTCCGGGGTGACTCAGGATCTCAAGGCGAACGCGGGCGCAGGACCCGGCGCGGAACCTGGCGCAGGACCTGGCTCCTGGGTCCGGCGGCACCGCAGCTTTGCACTCACCGGACTGGCGGCCGCAGCCGCACTGGCAGTAATCATTGCGGGACAGCTCGCTCCTAAGGGTGACACTTTGCCCTTGTCGGTGCACAACGCGGGGCCCGGCGGAGCGAAAGCCGTGAGCCAGATCCTGGGTTCACACGGAGTGTCGGTGAAGGACGTGGGTTCCTTCGATCAAGCTGTTCAGGCACTTGACGACAGGCCGGGAGCCACGCTTCTTTTGTACGACGCGAGCGGGTTCCTTGACTCCTCCCAGCTGGCAGGCCTGACCTCGGCCGCCGAACGTACGGTGTTGGTCACGCCGCGGCTGGGCACGCTGACGGCGCTCGACGCCGGAATCAGGCAGGCAGGCGTGGTGCCCGACTCGTCGCCGCTGCTGGAACCCGGCTGCGGCCTCCCGGCTGCAACGGCTGCCGGGACGCTCTCGGGTGATGCAGGCTTCCTGTACGACGGCGGAACGGTGTGCTACCGTCCGCCCGGAAGCGCCGCCGGGCTGCTCACCGTCACCGACGGCGGCACCCTGACCGTGTTGGGGAGTACTTCTGTCATCAGCAACCGTGCGCTGGCCGAGAACGGCAACGCGGCGCTGGTGCTGCGGACACTTGGTACGTCCCGGGATCTGGTCTGGTACCTGCCCGGGCTCAGCGACGCCGCTTCGGAGGCGCCGCGGACCCTGGACGAACTCGCCCCCGCATGGGTGGGGTTCCTTGGCCCGTGGCTGATCTTCGTGGCCGTGCTTGCCATGGTGTGGCGCGGGCGCCGCCTGGGTCCCCTCGTATTTGAACCCCTGCCCGTAGTGGTCAAGGCAGCGGAGACGGCTGAGGGACGCGCCCGGCTCTACCACGAGTCCCACGCCCTGGACCGAGCCCGGGGCAACCTGCGGGCGGGCACGCTGGTGCGGCTGGCACACGCTTTGCGGCTGGGCGCCGGGGCAACCGCGGACGATGTCGCGGCTGCAGCCGCCAGGTACCTGGAACGGCCGGTCACAGAGATTACAGCCCTGGTCCAGGAGCGGCCAGAGACTGAAGCAAGGCTGGTGCAATGGTCACAGGCACTGGAGAAACTAGAGAACGAGGTCAGGACCCGATGAACGAACAGCCCCGTGCCCAGCAAATCCTTGACTCCGGGCAGCAATTCCCGGAGTCGCAGCAGACTGCTGCGGGCCAGCATGATCCCGCGCATCGTGACTCTGCGCATCGTGACGCTGCGCACCAGGATCCTGCGCGGCAGGCGCTCCTGGACGTGCGTCACGAAGTGGCAAAGGCCGTGGTGGGCCAGGACGCAACGGTCACAGGTATGCTCATCGCGCTGCTCTCCGACGGGCACGTGCTCCTCGAGGGTGTGCCAGGCGTCGCCAAAACCCTGCTGGTGCGTGCCCTTTCCGCGGCATTGAGCCTGGATACGAAGCGGGTGCAGTTCACACCAGACCTGATGCCCGGTGACATTACCGGTTCGCTGGTCTATGACTCCCATACCTCGGCTTTCAGCTTCCGCGAGGGTCCGGTCTTCACCAATATCCTGCTCGCCGACGAGATCAACCGCACTCCCCCCAAGACCCAGGCTTCCCTCCTGGAGGCCATGGAGGAGCGGCAGGTGTCCGTTGACGGCGTGTCCCGTCCGCTGCCTTCTCCTTTCCTGGTGGCGGCAACCCAGAACCCCGTTGAGTACGAGGGAACCTACACGCTGCCCGAAGCCCAGCTGGACCGGTTCCTGCTCAAATTGACTATGCCGCTGCCCGGCCGGACCGACGAGGTGGAAGTGATCCGGCGGCACGCGGCCGGCTTCAACCCGCGCGATCTGAACGCCGCCGGCGTCCGGGCCGTGGCCGGCGCCGAAGATCTTGAACGGGCGCGGCAGGCCGTGGCAACAGTCGCGGTGGAACCGGAAATCATCGGGTACATCGTGGATCTGGTCCGCGCCACCCGGCAGGCGCCGTCGTTCCAGCTGGGCGTCTCGCCCCGCGGCGCAACAGCCCTGCTGAACACCTCCAGGGCCTGGGCATGGCTGTCCGGGCGGAGCTTCGTCACGCCGGACGACGTCAAAGCACTGGCGCTGCCGTGCCTGCGCCACCGGGTGGCACTGCAGCCGGACGCACAGATGGACGGGGTGCGGGTGGATGATGTCCTCGGCAGCATCCTGGCCTCTGTCCCCGTCCCCCGCTGATCCGCAACAGCAATGGCACTCTCCGGACGTTTCGTACTGCTCGCCCTGCTGGGGCTGGTGCCTGTCCTGCTGCTGCCTGGCTGGGGATCGGTGCTGGGGGTACTCGTTGTCCTCGCCGCATTGCTGTGCCTGGATCTCGGCCTGGCAGCGTCCCCGCGAACCATCGAGGTCCGGCGGGCTGACCCGGGCAACGTGACGCTGCACGGCACAGCCGTTTCCGTCCTCACCGTCTTCAACAACGGCCCGCGCCGGTTGCGTGCCACCGTCCGGGACGCCTGGCAACCGTCGGCCGGCGCCCAGGATCCGGTCCAGGAACTTCAGGTCCCCGGCCAGGAGAGCCGCCGCCTGACAGTGCGGCTCCGGCCCGTCCGCCGCGGTGACATGAAAGTCCCCCACGTTACGGTCCGCTCCCATGGTCCCCTGGGGCTCGCAGCCCGGCAGCGGACGGTTCCCTGCCCCGGCGTCCTGAGGGTCCTGCCGCCCTTCCACTCACGGCGGCACCTGCCGTCCAAGCTCAGGAAGCTCCGCGAACTGGACGGCAAAGCGGCGGTGCAGATCCGTGGGGCGGGCACTGAATTCGATTCGCTCCGGGACTATGTCCGGGGGGACGACGTCCGTTCCATCGACTGGCGGGCAACCGCCCGGCGCTCCGCCGTCGTCGTGCGCACATGGCGGCCCGAACGCGACCGGCGGGTGGTGATCATGCTGGATACGTCCCGGACCGCGGCGGCGCGGATTGAGGACGAGCCGCGGCTGGACACCGGAATGGAAGCGGCGCTGCTGCTGGCGGTGCTCGCCGAACGCGGCGGCGACAGGGTGGATTTCCTCGCCTTCGACCGCCGCCCCCGCGCCAGGGCAGGTTCCGCCACGTCCGGCAATCTCCTGGGTCAGCTGGTACAGGCGATGGCACCGCTCGAAGCAGAGCTGATCGAACTTGACTGGTCCAGCATCCCGGGCCAGATCCGGGCGGTTTCCGCCCACCGTTCCCTGGTGGTCCTGCTGACGTCGTTGGACGGCGGTGCGCCGGAGGAGGGGCTCATTCCTGTTGCTGCGCAGCTGGCACGGCAGCACGTTGTGGTGGTCGCAACGGTCCGCGATCCGGTGCTGGGGCAGATGCTCCAGGAACGCACGAACGCCACCGACGTCTTCCGGGCGGCCTCAGCCGAACGCGCACTCCTGGAACGTGCGGCTGTGGCGGCCGAACTCCGGCAGCACGGCGTGGAAGTGGTGGATGCGGAACCGCACCAACTGCCGCCGCAGCTTGCCGACATGTACATCCGGCTCAAGGCTGCCGGTAGATTATGAACCAACCGCAGCGCACCCCCGCGGTGCCGTCCAGGAGGTCACCAATGAACGTTTCCATCTATAAACAGGCCCTGGGCGAGGACTTCCACCGGCTGCAGCCTGAGCTTCAGGAGTACTTTTCCCTGGTGCCCGGCTCCGGCAGTTACGGCGTGGGGGAAGGCGTATTCGACGTCGTGGGTTGCCGGCAGGCGTGGCTGCGGCCCTTGTTGAAGCTCACCTCCGGGGAGGAGGCCTTCTTCCCTGAGTACGGGGAAGACATTCCCTTCAGGATCGAAAACCATGCGCACCAGGACCCGTTCGGACGCTCCAGCCTGACAGCCCGGCGGGAAATCCGGTTCCCCGGGCACCGCCGGATTTTCCAGGACACCACCAGCATCATTGATGCCCCTGACGGCCCGCGGCTGGTGGACTATCTGGGCAGGTTCCGGCGCATGGTGACGGATCTCAATGTCAGTGTGACAGCGGAGGGCAGGCTGCGCGGGGTCTCGGAAGATTCCCGGCTTTTCCTTGGCCCGCTCCGCATGCCCCTGCCGGCAATGGTTGACGCCAAGGCCTATGCCCAACAGTGGTGGGACGCCGACGCGGGAGAGAACGGATCGCACCGGATCCAGGTCAAGGTCATCCAGCCCCAGATCGGCCAGGTGCTGGTCTACGCCGGCAGCTTCAATTACCGCCTGCGCCCTTACGTCGGCGGCAGTTCGGCGGCGAGCTTCCTCCCCCGCTACGCCCAGCCGGACCGGTGGGAAAACCGGGTGTAGCCAGGCTAGCCGTGGGCCTGCTGGTTCAGCCCGTCAGCCACCTGGGTGAGCCGTGCCAGCACGGCGGTGGCGGTGGCGGGCGTGTGGCCCGCAAGCCCGCCGGAAGGGGTAACGCGCACACTGCCCAGGGACGACGCCGGAAGGCCCAGCTGGCGCCAGGGCCGCCACACGGCGTCCACGGCCTCGCCCACCTTGGGCAGGGTGCCATTGCTGAGGTCCAGGGCGCCCGCCCAAAGCCGTTTGCCCGCCTCAACCGCCGGGGCCAGCTGCTCCCACTGCCGCGTTGTCAGGGCTTTCAGGGGCACGGCAACCCCGTCCGCGCCGGCGGCAATAATACGTTCGATCGGCGCTTCGATTTCCGGAACCGAAATGACGATTTCGGCGGCACCGGCGGCGCGGAGGGCCTCGATCACCAGGCGCCACGACTCGGTGACCTCCTGGCCACCCACGGCCCGCAGTGTGCGGTAACCGCTCGACGTCGGAATGGTGCCGGCAAGCACGGCCGCGATATCCGGCTCATCGAGTTGGACCACCAGCCGCGCGCCGGGAACCGCACTTGAGACCTTGGACAGGTGGCTCTGAACACCGGCCGCCAGGGAGTCCGCAATGTCCCGCCGGGCTCCGTAGTCCAGCACCGCACGTTCGCCGTTGTGCAGGTGCAGCCCGGCCGCGAGGCTGAGCGGGCCCATCAGCTGGAGTTTGATCTCTGCGGCGGGAGTGTCCTCCGCGCCGGCCACATCGGCCAGGACATTGATGTCCGTTGACAGCGCAGACGCGGCGCGGCGGAAGTCCTTGCCGGGACGGTCCACCAGGCGCCAGCCGTAGGGCTGGACATCAACGGCCAGCTCAACCAGGAGGGACGCAGTCCGGCCAAGGGCGTCCGAGCCGACGCCACGGTCCGGAAGTTCGGCCAGGAACGGCAGGTGCGGGCTGCCCAGCTCGCCGCGGATGATGCGGGTGGCCTCTACGGGGTCCTCCCCTGGCCAGGGCCCCAGCCCGGTGGCGGTTACTTCCACTCTGCGGCAGCCTGGTGGTCCTCGGCGATGGCCTCATGGTGGCGGATAACCTCGCCGATGATGAAATTGAGGAACTTTTCCGCGAAGGCCGGATCGAGGTGGGCGTCCTCTGCAAGCCGGCGGAGCCGCGCTATCTGGGCGGTTTCGCGGCCGGGGTCCCCTGCCGGGAGCCGGTGCGCCGCCTTGAGGAAACCCACTTTCTGGGTTGCCTTGAACCGTTCGGCCAACAGGTACACGAGGGTGGCATCAATGTTGTCAATGCTGGAGCGGATGGACAGCAGTTCCGCCATCACCGATTCGTTCACTTGGCCGGCCAGCGAACTCGCGGCGGGATCGAAAGCGTCGGTTTCGGGAACTTCGTGGTTTTGCTGCGTCATGATCCAAGTCTATGGGCAGCCGGGTGGCGGGGCCTGCTCCGCGTCGCTGAGTGCACTTACGCAACGCAAAGCAGGCCCCACTTCGCGCCTAGCCCGCCAGCAGCGCCCGGTGCGCCTCGCGCCGGCGTGCCTGCTCGTCCGGATCAGGAACCGGCAGGGACGCGATCAGGCGTTTGGTGTACTCGTGCTGCGGCGCCCCCATGATCTGGCTGCCGATCCCCTGCTCCACCAGCTTGCCCTTGTACAGCACCCCCACCCACTGCGAGAGGATGTCCACCACGGCGAGGTCGTGGCTGATGAACAGCGCCGCGAATCCGAACTCGGCCTGGATCTCCTTGAAGAGTTCCAGAACCTTGGCCTGCACCGAAACGTCCAGGGCCGACGTCGGCTCATCCGCGATCAGGAGCCTCGGGTTCAGAATGAGGGCCCGCGCGAGGGAAGCCCGCTGGCGCTGGCCGCCGGAGAGCTCGTGCGGGTACCGGTCAGCGTACGACGCCGGCAACTGGACTGATTCGAGCAGCTCACCGACGCGTTTGCGCGCCTGCGCAGGGCTGGGGTTGGTGTGGATGATCATGGGCTCTGCCACGCAGTCGCCGATGGTCAGTTGCGGGTTGAAGGACGCGGCCGGATCCTGGAAGACGAAGCCGATGTCCTTCCGCAGCGGTTTGAACGTCCGCTCCTTCAGGTTCAGCATTTCGTAGCCCAGCACCTTCAGGCTGCCACCCGTCGTCCGGTTCAGGCCCGCGATGGCCCGGCCGATGGTGGTCTTTCCTGAGCCGGATTCGCCCACCAGCCCGAAGACTTCACCTTCCGAGACGGTAAAGCTGACCCCGTCCACGGCCTTGAAGGCAGGGGTGCCCAGCCGGCCGGGGTATTCAATGGTCAGGTTGGTTGCCTCCACCAGCACCGGCGAGCCCTGGTGGGCGCGTTCCAGCAACCCCTCCGAGGCAGAGTTCCTGCCCAGGTGGGGAACAGCGGCCAGCAGCTTCTTGGTGTAGGCCTGTTTGGGCTCGGCGAACAGCACCCGCGCGGGTGCCTCCTCCACGACGTCGCCCTGGTACATCACCACAACGCGGTCCGCGAGGTCCGCCACCACACCCATGTTGTGGGTGATCAGGACGATCGATGTGCCGTACTTGTCGCGAAGGTCCCGCAACAGCTCCAGGATCTCCGCCTGGACGGTCACATCCAAGGCCGTGGTGGGTTCGTCCGCAACGATCAGCCCCGGGTTCAGGGCCAGGGCTGCGGCAATCACCACACGCTGCTTCTGGCCGCCGGAAAACTGGTGCGGATAGTAGTTGACCCTGTGTTCAGGATCCGGGATCCCGACTTTGCGCAGTGCTTCGATGGCACGGGCCTTGGCGTCCTTGGCGGAGACACGCTTTCCACCGGGACCGCCGGCGTGGGCACGGATTCCTTCGGCAATCTGCCAGCCCACGGTGAAGACGGGGTTCAGGGCAGTTGATGGTTCCTGGAACACCATGGCCACATCCCGGCCACGGATCTGCCTCAGCTTCGAGGCGCTGACGCTGATCACGTTGTTCCCGTTGATCAGGACTGCTCCGCCGCTGGTGGCGGTCTCCGGGAGGAGCCCCAGGATGGTCTTGGCGGTCACTGTTTTGCCGGAACCGGATTCGCCCACGATCGCGAGGACCTCTCCGGACCGGACGTCCAGGCTGACATCCTTGACGGCGTGCACGTCCCCGCCGTCCGTGGCGAAAGTGACCTTAAGGTGGTTGATTTCCAGGACCGGCTGATTCCCCGGCGTGGACTGGTCCGAAATGGACCCTATGTTGATGGTCACAGTCCGCTCACTTCCGCTCTGATTGCTGCCGTGCCGACGATTGGATCCGGGCCGCCGGTGCCTGCTGCCTTGCGTCCGCGAAGGCGGGGATCGTTCAGGTCATTGATGCTCTCGCCCATGAGGGTCAGGCCCATCACGGTCAGAACTATCGCCACACCGGGAAAGAGCCCGGTCCACCAGATCCCGGAGGTGGTATCCGCGAGCGCCTTGTTCAGGTCGTATCCCCACTCGGCTGCGGAACTTGGCTCGATGCCGAAGCCCAGGAAACCGAGCCCGGCCAGGACCAGGATGGCCTCCGAGGCGTTCAGGGTGAAAATCAAGGGCAGGGTGCGGGTGGCGTTTTTGTAGATGTGGCGGCTCATGATGCGGATGTTCGAGGCACCCACAACTTTGGCTGATTCAACGAACGGTTCAGCTTTCAGCCTGACAGTCTCGGCACGGATCACCCGGAAATACTGGGGAATGAAGACCAGCGTGATGGCCGTGCCGGCCGCGAAGACACCGCCAATGAGGCTGGATTGGCCGCCGCTGATGACGATGGCCATCACGATGGCCACCAGCAGCGACGGGAAGGCGTAGACAGCATCGGCAATGACCACCAGGATCCGGTCCAGCCAGCCGCCAAAATAGCCGCTCACCAACCCCAGGACCACGCCGATGACGATGGACATCAGCACAGCCACCACGATGACGAACAAGGCAGTCTGCGCTCCCCAGATGACCCGGGACAGGACGTCGTACCCGCCCACCGTGGTGCCCAGCAGGTGTTTGCCGCCGGGAGCCTCCTGGGTGGGGAAGTTGCCGTCCGCATCCGCGAGCTGCGAGAAACCGTAGGGGGCCAGCAACGGGGCGAGGAGCGCTGTCAGGAGGAAAAGTCCGGTGAGGACCAGGCCGGCCACCAGCATGCCGCGCTGCAGCCCCACGCTCCTGTTTAGGTGCGAGACTACCGGCAGGCGCCGGTAGAAGGGGGCCCGTGGGTTGGCCATGGGTTCGTTTGCGGGAAGGACGCTCATGTCAGTACCTCACCCGTGGGTCGATCAGCGCGGCAACAATGTCCACGATGAAGTTGGTTACCGCGACGATGATGGCCAGCAGGACCACAATGCCCTGGACCGCTACGAAGTCGCGGGCGGTCAGGTAGTTGGCCAGCTGGAAGCCCAGGCCTTTCCATTCGAATGTTTTTTCCGTGAGCACCGCACCGCCGAGCATCACTGCGATCTGCAGGCCCATCACCGTGATGATGGGAATCAGCGCCGGCTTGTAGGCGTGCTTGGTGACCAGGCGGAACTCGCTGACGCCGCGTGAACGGCCGGCCTCCACGTAATCTTTGCCCAGTGTTCCGATCACGTTGGTGCGGACCAGCCGGAGGAAGATTCCGGCGGTGAGCAGACCAAGCGCGACGGCGGGAAGCACGGCATGTGCCATCACGTCGCCCAGCGCCGCCATGTTTCCGCTGCGCAGCGCATCGAGCCAGTAGATTCCGGTGGGGGCCTCGAGGGAGGTCAGTGCCAGTTCGGAGGACGTTTTGGCGCGTCCCGCGACGGGGAACCAGCCGAGCCAGACGGAAAAGGTCAGCTTCAGCAGCATGCCGGCGAAGAAGACCGGGGTTGCGTAGCAGAGAATCGCGAAGACCCGCAGGACCGCGTCAGTTGCATGGTCGCGTCGCTGGGCTGCAATCATTCCGAACGGGATGCCCACGAGGAGGGCAAGGATCAGGGCGTTGACGGACAGTTCGAGGGTGGCTGCACCGTACGTGGTGAGCATCTCCGAGACTGCGCGGTTGTCCGAAAGGGTTCTGCCGAAGTTTCCGGTGGCCAGCTGCCCCAGGTATTCGAAGTACTGCACCAGGATAGGGCGGTCATAGCCGGCGTTGTGGATCCGTTCCTGCAGCTGCTCCATGGGCAGCCTGCCACCCATGGCCGTTGTGATGGGATCGCCGGTGATCCGCATCAGGAAGAACACCATGGTGACGAGGATGAAGATGGTCGGGAAGATCAGCAGGAACCGGATCAGGATGTACTGTCCGAGCCCCCCGCCTGAAGATTTCTTGCTGGACGGCAGGATTCCGTCTGCGTCGCTGGGCGGCGCGTCAATCAATGTAGTCATTGGTACCTAAGTTTGTGGTGGCCGGAGCCAGCAGCTTCCCCTCGCGCTGGCCTGTGACCAGCAGCGAGGCGGGACGCCGGTAGACGTCCCGCCTCGCTGCCGTGATCAGAACCGGATGGGCCGGGGACCTACTTGGACATCACACCAAGGCGGGTCTTAAAGGAAGCATCCAGGGTCTTTTCAACACCCTTGACGTCAGTGCCCGCAACCATGACCTGGGCTCCCTGAAGCAGCGGGATGGTGGAGAGGTCCTTGGCAATTGCTTCCTGGGCTTCACCGATCAGCTTGCTGCGCTCTGCCTTGTCCGTGGTGACCAGCTGCTTGTTGACGACTTCGGTGACGGCCGGGTTCTCGTAGTGGTTGCCCAGGAAGTTCCCCGGGATGAAGAACGGCGTCAGGTAGTTGTCGGCGTCGGAGTAGTCCGGGAACCAGCCGAGCTGGTAAACCGGGTAGGCGTCCGCACGGCGTTCCTTGGTGTAGGTGGTCCATTCAGTGGACTTGAGGTCCACGGTGAACAGGCCCGACTTTTCGAGCTGCTGCTTCACCAGCGCGTATTCGTCGGCCGCGGAGGTGCCGTACCGGTCGGTGTACTGCAGCTTCAGATCGACGGTGGAGGTGACGCCTGCATCCGCGAGCACCTTCTTTGCCTTGTCCAGGCTGGGCTTGCCGCTGCCGTCACCGTAGAGGCTCTTCAGCGGCTCGGAGGCCCCTTCGAAGCCCTGCGGGACGTAGGAGTACACGGGGGTGTAGGTGTTCTTGAAGACCTGGGATGCGATGACGTCCCGGTCCACCAAGTGGGCAACGGCCTGGCGCACTGCCAGGGCCTTCGCCGGATCAGCCTCCGGGGTCTTGGCACCGAACGGCATGGTGTCGAAGTTGAAGACCATGTAGCGGAGTTCCCCGCCGGGGCCCTTGTGGACCTTGACCTTGGAGTCCTTCTCGAGGTCCGCGACGTCGGTGGCCGTCAGGATGCGGCCGGCGACGTCGATGTTGCCCTGCTGTACGTCCAGCTTGAGGTTGTTCGGATCGGCGTAGTGCTTGAGGTTGGCACCCTCGTTGGAGGCTGCGCCCAGCAGGCCCTTGTAGTCAGCGTTCGGCTTGAAGCTGACAAGCTCGTTCTTCTTGTAGCTCTCAATGACGTACTGGCCGGCGAAGGGCTTGGCCGCGATGATGGCGTCGTCGTCCATGATTTTGTCGGCCGGGAACACCTGCTCGTCCACGATCGGCCCGGGGTTTGAGGCGAGGACGCCCGGGAACACCTGGTCGTTTGCGGCTTTGAGGGTGAAGACCACGGTGGTGGGATCCTTGGCCTCCACCGTGCTCATGTTGGACAACAAGGAAGCAGGTCCGTTGGGATCGTTGATCGCCGCCACGCGCTTGAACGAGAAAACAACGTCCGAAGAGTCAAGGGCGTTGCCATTGGCGAACTTCAGACCTGACTTCAGCTTCACGGTGTATTCGGTGGGGCTGGTAAACGATGCGGACTCTGCGATATCCGGGCTGGCGTCTGCGGTGCCGGGCTTGTAGTTCATGAGGAACGGGTAGATCTGGTTCATCACCATAAAGGACCCGCCGTCATAGGAACCGGCGGGATCGAGCGTGACCACTTTGTCAGTCGTTCCAAAGGTGATGGTGCCGCCACCGGCACTCTCGGTGGAAGTGCCGCCGCCTCCGCCGGAGGGGCCCGTGCAGGCTGTCAGTGCGAAGGCGGAAACGCCTGCGAGCGCGATTGCGCTCCGCAAGGCTTTAGTGCTCTTGGTCATCTGTGAACTTTCTGTTCGATGAGTACGCGCTCGCCGCCCGCTGATGGGGTGTATTCGCATGAGCGGGCAGCGCGCTGTCCTGATGCCTAGATTCAACCAGACAGCAGGCTCGCCAAAGAGCTATTTAGTGAGTTGAGACACAAAATTTACCTGAATGGTGTTGTGCCGGTCCTAGAGTTCGGCGCGCTGGAGGGACCGCGCGACGTCGATGGTGGCCTGGCCAAGCACGCGGCTGCCCTGGTATAGGACAACGGTCTGGCCTGGGGCAACACCGCGGAGGGGCTCGGTCAGGGTCACCAGCAGTTGTTCCGGTTCAGCACCGGCCACCATGCGGGCGGTTGCCGGCACGGGATCGCCGTGGGCACGGACCTGGGCGTAGCAGTCAAACTCTGCCCCCGTGGCGATCTCGGCGATGGGCAGGCCTGCCCAGGAGACCTTGATGCCGCGGATCTCGTCGATGGCAAGCAGGGACTGGGGGCCCACCACCACTTTGTTTTCCTTCGGCCGGATCTCCAGGACGAAACGGGGCTTGCCGTCTGCCGCAGGGGTACCCAGCTTCAGGCCGCGGCGCTGGCCCACCGTGAACGCGTTGGCCCCGGGGTGCTCGCCCACTTTGGTACCTGTTTCGTCCACGATGTCGCCGGTGGTCATGTCAATCTTTTCGGCCAGCCAGCCGGCGGTGTCGCCGTCGGGGATAAAGCAGATGTCGTGGCTGTCAGGCTTGTTCGCCACCGACAGCCCGCGGCGCTCGGCCTCGGCCCGCACCTCGGCCTTGGAAGGCGTATCAGCAAGCGGGAACATTGAGTGCTTGAGCTGCTCATGCGTCAGCACGCCGAGGACGTAGCTCTGGTCCTTGGCCCAGTCAGCGGCGCGGTGGAGCTCGGGGTTACCCTCGGCGTCAGTGATGACCTTGGCGTAGTGGCCCGTACAGACGGCGTCGAAGCCCAGGGCAATTGCCTTTTCCAGCAGCGCAGCGAACTTGATCCGCTCATTGCAGCGCATGCAGGGGTTGGGGGTGCGTCCGGCCGCATATTCGTCAATGAAATCCTGGACGACGTCTTCCTTGAAGCGCTCGGAGAAATCCCAGACGTAATAGGGAATGCCAAGGACGTCGCAGGCACGCCATGCGTCACGCGAGTCTTCGATGGTGCAGCAGCCACGGCTGCCCGTCCGCAGTGTCCCCGGCATCCGGGACAGCGCAAGGTGAACGCCGACGACGTCGTGCCCGGCTTCAACGGCACGTGCTGCGGCTACGGCGGAGTCAACTCCGCCGCTCATGGCTGCTAGAACTCGCATGCTGGCTTTCTTTAGGGTTCGGGGGGTGCAGGCAACGGCCGGCGGCGCCGTTAGGCCGGAAGCCGCAGAGGTAACACAATGCCTGCCGCTCTATTCTATCGGCACGCCGAACCCTGCCCAAAAGACCTTGACTGCACTGGCAGCCGCTTCTAAAGTCAAAACTAACGGTTTTAGAATTCTGGCACCAGAGGCGGGAGTGGAAGGTCATGGTTGTTGAACACATCGTGATTGTTGGCGGCGGACTGGCCGGCGCCACCGCGGCGAAGACCCTCCGGGCCGAAGGCTTCACTGGCCCGGTGACCATCGTCGCCGCCGAAGCCCATGCCCCCTATCTGCGCCCGCCACTGTCTAAGGAGTATCTGCTGGGCAAAGCGGGAGAGGATGCCGTCCCGGTGGTGCCCAAAGGCTGGTATGCAGAGAACGAGGTCGGCCTCCGCCTCGGCGTGAGCGTCACCGGCATCCAGCCGGACGCCCGGACAGTCCAACTGGGCGACGGAACGTTGCTGGACTACGGATTCCTGCTCCTCGCCACAGGGGCGAAGCCCAGGACTCTGCGCCTGCCGGGCAGCGACCTGGCCGGGGTCACAACCTTCCGCACCCTGGATGACAGCCGCCGGTTGCGCGGCGCTCTGGCACCGGGCGGGAAAAACGTGGTCATGATCGGTTCGGGCTGGATCGGCATGGAGCTCGCAGCAGCGGCGGCCACCTATGGCAACAACGTCACGCTCCTCGGCCTGGAGGACATCCCCCTGGCCGGAGCCATCGGCCCTGATCTTGGCCGGTTTTTCCGCGGACTCCACGAAGCCAACGGTGTGGGCTTCCGGCTTCCCGCCTCGGCGCGGGAGCTGACCGGGGCCGACGGGACGGTCACCGGGGTGATCACCGATTCCGGCGAGCTGCTGCCGGCGGACATCGTGGTCATCGCCGTCGGAGTGGTTCCCGGGACGGAGTTGGCCCAAGCGGCCGGGCTGGCCCTGGACAACGGGATCCTCACGGACGCCTCACTCCGGACCAGCGTGCCCGGGATTTTTGCCGCCGGCGACGTCGCCAACGCCCTGCATCCGTTTACCGGCCAGCATCATCGCAGCGAGCACTGGTCCAACGCCCTCAATGGGGGAAAGGTGGCAGCGAAGGCAATGCTCGGCCTGGAAGCCACCCACAGCACCATCCCCTACTTCTATACCGATCAGTTCGACGTCAGCATGGAGTACTCAGGTTTTCCGGCCTTGGCAGCTGGCGCCGAACCGGTGATCAGGGGCTCGCTGGAGGCCAAGGAGTTTATTGCCTTCTGGCAGCACGGCTCGCGGGTGGTGGCCGGCATGAGCGTCAACTGGCCGCGGAAGCCCCAGCCAGCACAGAAGGTCATCAAAGCCCTCATTTCGGCGGGAGTTCCTGTACCGGCTGAACGGCTTGCCGACACGTCAGCCGGCCTCGATCAGCTCCTGCCCGAAGCGGCCTGACGCGCCACCGTTCCAGCGGTCTGGATCGATGATTCGTGCCCGGCCATCCCCGCCTGCCGCGCCCGGGCATAAGCACCGGGCAGGGCCGCCAGCAGGGCATCAACATCCGCCTCCGTGGTGGAGTGACCCAGCGTGAAGCGCTGCGCACCCCGTGCCGTTTCCTCGTCCAGCCCCATGGCAAGCAGCACATGGGACGGGCGGGGTACTCCCGCCGTGCACGCAGATCCGGTGGAGGACTCAACCCCCGCAAGGTCAAGCAGGAACAGCAGCGAATCGCCCTCGCAGCCAGGGAAGGTGAAGTGGGCATTTCCGGGGAGCCGCCCCTCCCCCGGCGCCCCTCGCAGCACCGCCTCGGGCACGCGGTCCAGGACGCCGTCGATCAGCTTGTCCCGCAGGGCCGCGATCCGGCGAGACTCTTGGGTCAGCCGTGCCGTCGCGGCTTCGGCGGCCGCCGCGAAGGCGGCAATGGACGCCGTGTCCAGCGTCCCGGAGCGAACATCACGTTCCTGGCCGCCACCGTGCTGGACGGGGGTCAGCTTGACCGCACGGCCCAGCAGCAAGGCACCCACGCCCACGGGGCCGCCGATCTTGTGTCCGGACACTGACATCGCATCAAGCCCTGAGGCCTTGAAACCGACCGGCAGCGAGCCGAACGCCTGCACAGCATCGGAGTGGACCGGAACCCCCGCCGCGTGCGCCAGCTCGACGATCCTCGGGATGGGCTGGACAGTGCCAACTTCATTGTTGGCCCACATGACTGTTACCAGTGCAATGGACTCCGGGTCACGCGAGAGTTCGGCGGCAAGGACCTCGAGGTCCACCACCCCCTCGCCGTCAACGGGAAGCCAGGTAACAGCCGCACCTTCGTGCCGCTCCAGCCACTCCACGGTGTCCAGCACTGCATGGTGCTCGACGGCGGAGCAGAGGATGCGCCGCCGGGCCGGGTTCTCGGCCACTCGTGACCAGTACAGGCCTTTCACTGCCAGGTTGTCGGACTCAGTGCCGCCGGACGTGAAGATGACCTCGGAGGGGTGGGCGCCTGCCGCCGCCGCGATGGTTTCCCTGGCATCCTCCACCGAACGCCGTGCGCGGCGGCCTGATCCGTGCAACGACGAAGGATTGCCGGTGCGGGCGAGCTCCCGGGTCAGGGCCGCCAACGCCTCGGGAGAAATGGGCGTGGTGGCTGCATGGTCGAGGTAAACGGGCACGCATCAATTCTAGCGGCGTTGGTGGTCAGGGATTCAGGGCGGCGTGATCCTGGCGCAGCACTGGCCAGGCACGGTGTTGGGCGCCACCCGTTCCTCTGATTCTCCGCACGCTGCGGCTGCGCCCTGCAAAAAGGAGCCGTTCATGGCGCAGACTACTTCAGGATGCCCGCCGGCGAGCCGATGGAAAGGACAGTTCCGCAGGATGAGCCCGCCCGAGCCGTCGGGCTCGGGCTGGTAGCCCTCCCCGGCAATGAACTCCGCCAGGCTGGCGGAACCTGCGGCCAGCTGGAGGCCCTTTTGGCGCGAGGTTTCCCGCAATGCATCACCCACCGGGAGGCCGGTACCCGTGGAATGTTCAATGGCCGCCGCGAGCAGTTCGCCGGCGAGATCGTAGTTCCGGTCCGGCACCGAGGCACTTACCTCGCTCGCGGCAGGCCGGTACATCTTGGCCGGCCGCCCGGAACCAGGCCCGGTTTTTCCTGATGCCTTCTGGAATTCCACAGCCAGCAGGCCGTCGTCCACCAGCTTGTCGAGGTGGAAGGAGGCCGTACTTCTCGGAACCCCCAACGCCAACGCGGCTTCATCGCGCCCAATGGCATTGTCAGAGGCTGCAATCAGCTCAAAGAGCTGCCGGCGCTTGCCATCCCCCAGCGAGGCGACGGCCGCCATGCGGCGGACCCAGGGAAGCCTGCGCATTCCGAACCCCTTCTTCTAAAAACAAAATGCATTGCTTAAACCTTGCCGGCTTTCTAAAATGACTATACCTACTTTTAGAAGGAGTCCACCATGGAAGCCACAGGAGTAACCACATCGAGCGGCCGGCTGATGGCCATGAATCCGGACCGGCAGGCGTTCCTCCTGCTCCGCACAGTGTTCACGGCCGCGCCCATCATCTTTGGGCTGGACAAGTTCACCAACATCCTGGCCGACTGGACCATGTACCTCGCCCCGGTTGCCACCTCGGTGGTGCCGGTCCCGGCGCAGACTTTTATGTATGCAGTGGGGGTGGTGGAGATCATCGCCGGGATCGCGGTGGCCGTCCGTCCCCGGTTCGGATCCCTGCTGGTGGCAGTCTGGCTGCTTGGAATCATTATCAACCTGCTGGTCCTGGGCGGCTTCTACGATGTAGCGCTCCGTGATTTCGGGCTGATGGTCGCCGCGCTTGCACTGAACCGGCTGTCCCCCGGGTCCGTCCGCCGGCAGCGCTAGTTTGTAGGCGGAACGAGTATCAGCCGTGCCGCGACATCAGCCTGGGCCGCCGTCAGGGTTCCGGCGTCGGGGCAGGCAACGGAGATATACACAGAGGACGCGGCTTTGCCGAAAACCCTGGCAAGAACGGCCGTGGAGCTGGCTCCGGGAAGCGCCGGCCTTTCCAGCAGGAGCACCTCGGCCGTAGGACCCGGTTTGTCGTGCTCACCGCCCCACCGCAACGTGGATGTCTTCAAATAGCTGGGGAGGATGCTCGGGTCCAGGTAGGCGAAGAGGCCCACGGTGGACTCTTTGTCATCAGTCAATGCCAGCGGCGACTGGTTTGTGCGGACCTTGGCTGCCACCAGGCAGCCATCGGCCTTAAGGTACTGGCTTTCGCCGGCAACATTCTCCTTGACTTGCTTCCAGCCGGGCGCGTCCTTGAGCCCGTCGGAAATTCCCACCGGCGCGCCTTGGGCAAGTGTGCCGCCCGCGGTGAAAGGCAGGTCCTTGGCAGCCACGGCCTCGGCGTCATGGCCCGGCGTGATGGTGGGAGTGGCCAGCGCGGTAACGGTCTGCTCAACCTTCGGCGCAGCCGGGTCCGGCACGCCCACGCTGCAGCCTGTCAACGCCACTGCCCCAAACAGCGAGCCCGCCAACAGTCCCGCCGCAGCCTGTGCCTTCACGTTTACCCCAATGCAATAGCCCGGACGGTCATACCCTGCCGTCATCCTTCAAGAGTTTATGCCAGCCGGGGAACCACCCCATCCTGCACAAACGTTATGTGGACAGGCGGCTAAACTGGGCCGACCGGACTGCCTGCCGTGGACTGGCCAGACCAACAGAAGGATGAGTGCTTGACCGAGAGCAGCAGCTCCTACTACGAGGTGCTGCGCGTCGCCGTGACAGCCTCCGAGAAGGAAATCAAGGTGGCTTACCGCCGGGCCGCGCGCACGGCCCATCCGGATCACGGCGGGGATGCCGCAGCCTTCCGGCGGGTGACGGCTGCCTACGAAACCCTGATAGATCCCCAGCGCAGGAAGGCCTACGACCGCTCCTACGCCGCGGGCAAGGGCGGAAACGGAGCGGCCGGGTCCGCCGCGGGTCCGGACTTTGACGCACCGGCCGCAGGGAGCCACGCGTCAGCTTCCGTTCACAGGCCCGGCACACCGCGCAATACCGCCGGAGACGCGCCCTTCTTTGTTCCGGCCTACGACGCAGCGGCGTTTGAGGCCGCCGGGACGGTCCCCCTCATCCCGCTGAGCCAAGCCAGCCAGCAGGTCCACGGCACTCCGCGCAAACGGGGCATTTTTGGCGCCGAAGCCCGCATCCAGCGTGAGATGCGGACGGTGCAGCTCATCACCCGGCAGGTCCTGCCCGCGATTCCTGCTGCCCGGCTGGTCAACGGCCTCCAATCCCCTGCCGACGACAACCACATCGACCACGCGCTGCTGTCCGGCTACCGGCTGGCCCTGATCAATTCGATGCTCCTGCCCAAGGGCGCCTATGCGTGGGACGGACAGACCCTGAACCACGGCGGCCGTTCCATCGCACCGCCCCAGCTCGCCCACATCGTCCGGGCCATGCAGGACATCTTTCCCGAACTGAACGTCACCGGCTGGACAGTCATCCACAGTCCGGACGGCAACCTTCACGAGCCCGTCATCGACCGGCACCGGCGCGCCGCAGGGTCAATCGAGACCGTCCACGTAGTGAATGCGGCAGGGCTGGTCCGCGGCCTCAAACACTTCCTCTCCTCCGGGCCCACCCCCAACGCGGTCAATGTCTCCGTCCTGGCAAGGCTGCTGCGCGGCATGCACTGACGCGTTGACTAGGATTGGACGGTGTTCCGTATCCTCTTCCACGCCCCCGAAATCCCTGGCAACACCGGCAACGCCATCAGGCTGGCCGCCATAACCGGCGCCGAGCTTCACCTGGTGGAGCCCCTCGGCTTTGACTTCTCTGACGCCAAGCTCCGCCGGGCCGGCCTCGATTACCATGACCTCGCCGTCGTCACCGTCCACAAGAGCATCGACGATGCCTGGCGCGAACTCCAGCCCGAGCGGGTCTATGCCTTCACCTCGGACGGCACCACAAGCTATGCAGACATTGCCTACCGGCCCGGTGACGTCCTGCTGTTCGGCCAGGAATCCGTGGGCCTGCCCGAGGACCTCAAGACGGACCCCCATGTCACCGCGACCGTCCGTCTTCCGATGCTGCCGTCCCTGCGTTCGCTGAACCTTGCCAACGCCGCATCCATCGCCGTCTATGAGGCGTGGCGCCAGCAGGGGTTTGCCGGCGCCCGCCTCTGAGCATCCCGGTCCGTCCGCGCCTCCCAGTCCGTCCGCCCGGCGGCCCATCCGGAGCGCCACCTGCACCGAATCACTCCTGACAGCAAAAGAGGGCGAGGGAGGGAACGGCGGGTGACACTGTTGCATGCAGGGCTTGACACTGCTCAGCCGGGCCGGCGGGCCGCCGCCGGGGGGCACGGCCGCGATGCCCCGGATTGTCCGCCGGGCGACCTATGCTTGATAGTGATGGAAACTCCCAACGCGCCGAACTCCGAGGCTCCGCCCACCGTCACCGACTCACCGGCGGAACTCAGCCAGCGTCTGGCAGGGCTGCTCGCCCGGATCGCCGGCGGTGACCAGGCCGCGTTTGCCCAGTTCTACCAACTGACCTCCCGCAGGGTCTTCGGAATGGCACGCCGCGTCCTCATCGATCCCGAACTCAGTGAAGACACCACGCAGGAAGTCTTCCTGCAGGTCTGGCAGAACGCCGGCAAGTTCAACCCTGACATGGGCAGCCCGTTGTCGTGGCTGATGACCATTTCGCACCGGCGGGCGGTGGACAAAGTCCGTTCCTCGCAGTCAGCCACGGACCGTGAAGCCAGGTACGGGGCCAGCAGCCAGGACGTCGATCATGACTCCGTCTCCGATGAAGTGGACACCAGGCTCGAAGCCGAGGCGGTGGTCCGTTGCCTGGACACACTGACGGATACCCAGCAGGAATCCGTGCGGCTGGCCTACTACGGCGGCCTGACGTACCGCGAGGTAGCCGAGAAGCTTAACGCCGCAGTTCCTACCATCAAGTCCCGCATCCGCGACGGGCTGATCCGCTTGAAGACATGTCTGGGGGTGAGTTGAGATGACAGAAATGAATAGTCCCGGAGGCCGCCGTCCCGGTTCGTTTGGTGATTCGATTGCTGCAGACCTGGATTCAGGCCGCGCCGTCGACCTCGCTGAGCTCTACGCCCTGGACGCGGTCACAGACGCTGAACGCGCCGCCATTGACCAGTACATCTCTTCCGCATCCGGTTCCGAGCGCCACGCTTTCCTTGAGCGCGTCCGGCAGGCCAGGGAGACTCTGGCCACGTCGTTCACGGCAGAGGCCGAACCGCCGGCGGATCTTTTCGCCCGCATCGTTTCGCAGCTGCCCTCGCTGGCGCAGCTGCCGGTTGAGGGTGCTGCGGTCCCTCCTGTTACGTCCGCACCCGCAGCAGGAACTTCGGCAGGGGGCACCGACGAACTCGCGGGGCTGAGGCAACGCAAGGAAGAACGACGCCGGCCCGGTGGGGCGCGCCGTTGGCTCGCCGGGGTCGCTGCCGCCGCCGTGATCGCGCTTGGCGGAGTGGGTGTGGGGGCTTACGTCGCGGATCAAAACGATCCGCTGAACCAGGTTGTCCGTGCCGGGGACGTCCGTGAAGCGTCCGTGCCGGTCGCCGCCGGCGGAACGGCCACGGTCCTGGTGTCGGCGTCGAAGGATTCACTCGTCGTCAAGATGAACGGCGTGCCTGCCCCACCGGCCGGCAAGGTCTATCAGATGTGGCTGATCCCGAAGGACGGCTCTGCGCCGGTCTCCCAGGGACTGATGGACGAGGAAGCGCTGTCCAAGCCTGCCCTTGTGAAGGGCATCGCCACCGCGTCCGCCCTGGGCATCACCGTTGAACCGACGGGCGGCTCAGCCGCGCCCACCACGCCTGTGGTGGCTGCAGCAACACTGGGAGCCTGACAGCGGCAGACGCCTGGCTCCCAGGCGTCTGCCGTCCTCCGGTCCCGTTAAAAGCCCGCGATGGTTGCCGGGCCGTTAACGGCCACGACGTGGAACGCCTCGGCGCTGCGGCCCCCGGCCAAGCCCGCGCGCCGCGCGTTCACGCTCATCCCGTTCCGCACGGCGGCTTCCATGGCCTTGACGTCCGGGTGTTGGCTGACATGTACATGGATGGCGTCGAGCTTGGCGCGTACGTGGTCCGTCACGTCGACAAAGTGGTTTTCCCGCTCCTCCGGCCCGGCGTAAAGCCACAGCCACGGCAGTTTGTACGCAGTAAGGCCGGCCTCGGCCAGCTCCGGGTACGCGAACGGGTTCTCCGCCGCCGGGTAGACGGCACGCGTCACGGCCTCCCCCACTGCCAGGTGGTCCGGGTGGCTCTTCTGCAGCCGGCCCCAGTTCCGCTCCGGGTGCATGGCAAGCACGACGTCGGGACGGAGTTCCCGGATCAGCTTGACCACGCCCTTCATCACCTCGTGCGTCGGTTCAAGGTATCCGTCCCGCTCGTGCAGGTAATGGATGTCGGTGACGCCCACCATTTCGGCCGCCCGGCGCTGCTCGGCGGCCCTGAGCGTGATGATCTCCGCACGGTGGGCCGGGTCGAAGCCCCCGGCGTCGCCGTCGGTCATGATGCAATAGCTGACCTCTACGCCGGCAGCCGTCCAGGCGGCGATGGTGCCGGCCGCACCGAAATCGATATCGTCAGGGTGGGCCGCGAAACAGAGCACCCGCCCAACCCGGGCCGTGGCCGGGTTGAACGGGCTCTGTGCTGGACCAGCAGGAGTGGTCAAAGGATCAGCCTTTTCGTTTCTTGATTTCTTCCGTGGCCTGGGGCAGGACGTCGAAGAGGTCGCCGATGATGCCGAAATCGGCAATTTCGAAGACCGGGGACTCGGCGTCCTTGTTGATGGCCACAATGACCTTGGCCGTCTGCATGCCGGCTTTCTGCTGGATGGCGCCGGAAATTCCCGCTGAGATGTACAGCTGGGGTGAGACCGTCTTGCCGGTCTGCCCCACCTGGGCGTCGTGGCTGATCCAGCCGGCATCAGTGGCTGCCCGGGAGGCACCGACGGCCGCACCGAGGGCGTCCGCAAGCTGTTCGACGGGGCCAAAGTCGCCGTCGAGGCCGCGTCCGCCGGCCACCACGATCCGGGCGTCTGTGAGGTCCGGGCGGCCGCTGGCCACCTTCTGCTCCCGGGCTGTGATCCGGGCGGCGGTGGCCGCTGCATCCGCGGGAACCTCCACGGTGGTGGTCTCCGGGTTGCTCGGCACTGCGGCCGGTTCCGGCGTCACGTTGTTTGCCTTCACGGTCAGCACCGAGACCGGAGTCGTGACCTTGCAGGCGGTGGTGTAGGAGCCGGCCAGGACGGACTTGTGTGCTGTGCCGTCGGCGTCGACTGCCACGACGTCGGTGATGACGCCGGCGCTGAGGCGGATGCCAAGGCGGCCGGCAATCTCCTTGCCTTCCGGCGAGTTGTCCAGGAGGACGGTGCCAGCGCCCGCGGATGCTGCGGCGGCGGCGAGGTAGGCGGCCTTGGGTGCCACGAGGTAGTCATCCAGGTCCGCGGCCGAGGGCCGGAGGACCGTGCTGACACCATACTCGGCGAAGGCCGCCGAGACGCCGTCGCTGAGGTCCCCGTTCAGTGCAACAGCGGTCTCACCCAGGGACCGGCCCAGGGTCAGCAGTTCGAGGCTGCTCTTCTTCAGGGCCTGGCCCGGGTTATCAATGAATACGAGTACGTTTGCCATGTCTTTGATCCCTCTTAGAGCAGCTTCTGGGCGGCCAGGAAGTCCACCAGTTTGATGCCGGCGTCGCCTTCGTCGGTGATGATGGTGCCGGCGGTGCGGGGCGGGCGTTCTTCGGCTGAGGTCACGGTGGTCCACGAACCGGCGTGCCCCACCTGCGCGGGATCCACGCCGATGTCCGCCAGGGACAGGGTGGTGATGCTTTTGCGCTTGGCGGCAATGATGCCCTTGAAATTGGGGTACCGGGGCTCGTTGATCTGGTCAGTGACAGACACTACGGCCGGCAGGGAGGCTTCCACGGTCTCGGAGAAGGTGTCCGCGTCACGGCGCGCGGTGAGCCGGCCGCCGTCGACCGTCAGCGACGACGCGAAGGTGACCTGGGGCAGGCCCAGGCGTTCGGCGAGCTGGGCGGGAACCAGGGACGTTTCGCCGTCGGTGGACGCCATGCCGGTGAGGACGAGGTCCACTCCACCGAGGTGCCGGACGGCGGCTGCGAGCGCCAGCGACGTGGCCGCGGCGTCGGAGCCTGCCAGGGCGCCGTCCGTCAGGTGTACGCCTTCGGTGGCACCCATCTGAAGTGACTTCTTAACGGCGTTCACGGCGCCGGAGGGGCCCATGCTCAGGGCAATGACCTGATTGCCGGCCTTGGCTCCGCCACGGGCCTCAGCCAGCTGCAGCGCCGCTTCCAAAGCATATTCATCCAGTTCCGACAGGATGCTCTCATCCCGGTCGGTAGTGTAGCCCTCTCCGTTGAGGTGACGGTCGAACTGCGCATCCGGCACGTGCTTGACCAGGACGATGATCTTCAATGTCTCTTCCACTGTATTTACAGCAGCCTTCCATGCTTGTGGATAGCCAGCCGGGTGAGGTCGTGGCCGCGGAACGCCCGGGGTACGGGTAGATCTTAGCTAACCATATAGGCGCGCCCCGCTGCCGTCCCGTTAACGCCTGTGTCACCCCGGCTTGACCGTTCGGTTCAGGTGTTAACGGCCGACGGCGGCGGGCACCGGGTGTGGTGACCGCCGCCGTCGTCGGTGGTGCTTGGTGTTCGTTGCTCCGGTGCCTTACTGGTCCGGGGCTGTGCCCAGCGTGACGTCGAGCGTCTGCTCCTGGCCGTTGCGCAGGACGGTGAGCTTGACGGTGGCTCCCCCGGCCTGCTCGCGCACGGCGGCGGTCAGCTGGTTGGGTTCGCTGATGACCAGGTCGTTGAACTTGGTCACAACATCGCCCACTTTGATGCCTGCCTTTGCGGCGGCTGAGTTGGCCTCGACCGTGGCAACGTCCGCTCCCACGGAGAAGCCTGACGATGATGAACCGCTGGAGGTTTTGTCCTTGACACTGACCCCGAGCTGGCCATGGGATACCTTGCCGTTGTCGATGAGCTCCTGCGCCACGCGCTTGGCGTGGTTGATGGGGATGCTGAAGCCTACACCGATGTTGCCGCTGGAGGCGGAATCCGAACCTGCAGAGGCGATGGCGACGTTCACGCCAATGATTTCGCCGTTGCTGTTGACCAGCGCTCCGCCCGAGTTTCCGGGGTTAATCGCGGCGTCTGTCTGGATCACGTTGATGGAGATCGAACCCTGGCCTGTGGTGTTCTGGCTCTCGCCACCGTTGGGCGGGGCGAACTGGAACCCGCCGTCGTCCTCAGAGCTGTCGCCCTCGTCAGGTGCCGCAGCCGAGGCCACGCTGATGGTCCGGTTCAGGGTCGAGACGATGCCGTCGGTGACCGTTCCGGTCAGGCCAAGCGGTGAGCCAATGGCAATGGCCGTGTCTCCCACATTGAGCTTGCCGGAGTCCCCGAGGGTGGCTGCAGTGAGCCCGGATGCGTTGTCCACCTTGATCACTGCGAGGTCAGAAAGGGGGTCAGTGCCAACCAGAGTGGCCTTGAGCACCTGGCCTGTGCTGGTGCGCACCTCCAGCGCTGCGGAGGCGGTCTGGCCGTCCAGGGTGACCACGTGGGTGTTGGTGAGGATGTGGCCTTCTTCGTCGAGGACGATTCCGGATCCTGTGCCACCGGAACCGCCACTCGTGGCGCTGATGGTTACAACGGACGGAGATGCCTTAAGCGCGGCCGCAGTGATGGCGTTGACGGCGTCCTGGTTATTGACGATGACGGTGCCCGGCTGGCTGTTGCTGCTTGATGCTGCGGGCGACCCTGTGTCGAAGAGGTTGGCCGAACCGACTGTTGCGACCCCGCCACCCACCAGGCCGGCGGCAAGGATGCTGGCCACGAGGGTTCCTACACCGAACGAAGCCTTGCGGCGTGGCGTATTTGCCGGATTGGGGGCCGAGTTGAACTGACCCGTATACCCGGCCGGTGATGCCGGGTGCGCTCCATGCTGGTACTGCTGCTCGGGGGCCCGGTAAGCAGCGCCGTATGGCGAGGCTGTGTCCGGGCCAGGGGTGGGCTGGGCGTACTGTCCCTGGCCGGGCGCCTGCTGGCCGTAGAACGGTTCGCGGGGAGGATATTCCGGCCGGGGCGCGCCGGGAAGCTGCTGGGTGGGGTTATCGGATGACCCCGGGCGGTCCAGCCGCTCTGTCGGATTACCGTGACCGGCAGCGTCACTGCGGCCCTCCGCAGGGTTCTGCGCGCCAGCCGGGTTGTCATCCGGATGCCGGTTCTCAGGCGCTGCACCCGGGGTTGGGTTCTCAGTCATTGGACTTCCTTTCATCCTCGTCTGCCATTAACTATGGACCGTCTGGCTGGAACTGGGGCGAACGTTGGCTGGGAGGTTCCTGAGAGCCTGGCCAGCACCTTTCCTGCAGTCCCTGCGTGGTTTCGCTGGTGGCATATTCGGCCGTGTGGACTCGTCAGTTGGGGCACCATAGAATCAAATTGAATTGCCACAGCGACCTGCGGCTTTACATCACGCGTGGGGGCGCTGCTGCATTCTGAGACGACTGATTCGTCCCGAATCAGTGTCAAGCGTGCTGAAGGGTTGCACATGCGGTCAAAGTTCAAGCGTATTCTCGCCGTGATCGGCCTGACCGGGCTCCTGGCGGCTCCTGCCGCTGCGGCCTGGGCCGAACCTCCGGTAACTATTCCGTCCGGCACGAACATCGTGGATAACGCAAACGTCCTCGGCAGCCGTAAGGGCGAAGTCCAGGAAGCCATCCAGACACTCCTCAAGGACCACAAGTACAACCTCTATGTTGTCACTGTGGACTCCTTCACTAACCCCACTGTCCCTGCAGAGTGGGCCGCCGCGGTGGCGACGAACAAGGGCATGGGCAGGTCTGACGCCATCTTGGCCATAGCCGAAGACGACGGCAAGTTCAGTTTTGTGCTGAACTCCGCCAGCCCCATTAAGTCCAAGCAGGGAGCGATCAGCCAGAACGCAGTGACGGCCAACCTCGCCGGCGGAAAGCGCGACTTTGCGCAGGCCGCCATCGATACCGCCTCGGCCATCGGCGATGCCGCCGGCGGAGGCAGCGGCAATGTCCCCTCAGGTGACGGTGCTGGGGCGGCTGTCCTCGTCGGAACGGGTGTTGTCGCGGCCGGTGGCGCCGGAGCATACCTGTACTTCCGCAACAAACGGAAGAAAGCGGCGCTGGCATCCAGTGCCAGCTACGGCCCCCAGGGCGCCGAACTGGACCCGCTGGCTTCGCTCAGCATCGAGGAACTCCGGCGCAAGAGCGGTTCCCTGATCATCGAAGCCGACGACGCCATCAAGTCCAGCGAGCAGGAACTCGGTTTCGCAGAGGCGCAGTACGGCGACGCCGCGGTGGGGAACTTCACTAAAGCGCTGGCCGAGGCCAAGGCCCACATGTCCGAATCCTTCAAGCTCCAGCAGCAGCTTGACGACCACATTCCTGATACAGAGGAACAGCAGCGCAGTTGGCTCGGTGAGATCATCCGGCGGTCTGAGGCAGCGCTCGGTTCGCTCCAGGAGCAGAAGGCCGATTTCGATTCACTCCGCGAGCTTGAGAAGAACGCACCCCAAGCCCTGGCCGCTGTCAGTGCCGGCGCCCAGGAAGCCGACGCCAAGATCGCCAGCGCGGAACAGTCGCTGACATCCTTGCGCGCCAAGTACGCTGACAGCGCCCTGGTGCAGGTGGCGGATAACATCACCCAGGCCAAGGAACGCCTCGCTTTTGTACAGAACGCCACGGCTGCAGCCCAGGAAAAGCTCGCGGCAGGCGAAGGCAGCCTCGCTGCTGTGGCGGTGCGCGCTTCCGAAGAGAGCCTGCACCAGACCAACGTCCTGCTCGACGCCATCGCCAAGGTGTCCACAAGCCTGGACGAAGCCCGCGGAGGCCTGGAGGCGGCAGTCGTGGACACCTCACAGGACCTGGCCCAGGCAAAAGCCATGATCCAGTCCGGGGAACACCCCGAACTGGCAGGCCCGGTTGCCGGCGTCGAACAGGCTCTCGCCCAGGTCAAGGCAGAAATACAGGGCGGCAAGATCGATCCCATTGCCACCCTGCAGCGTGTGGAGTCTGCGCATCAGGCCCTGGACCAGTCCCTCACCGGCATCCGGGACAAGCAGGAGCAGGCCCGCCGTGCGCAGGCGTCGCTGCAGCAGACCATCATGTCCGCACAGGCCCAGATCAGCGCTACGTCGGACTACATCACCGCCCGCCGCGGCGGAGTCGGCACCGAAGCGCGTACCCGGCTGGCGGAATCCCAGCGAAACCTTGACTACGCACTTTCCATCTCACGGAACGATCCCGTCACGGCCCTCACCTACGCCCAACAGGCCCACGCCCTCGCGGCGCAGGCAGCGCAGTTGGCCCAGGCCGATGTCGATAACTTCGGTGGCTACGCCAACCAGGGCTTCGGCGGCGGCGGTATGTTCGGCGGACGCGGCGGAGGCGGTGGCGGCCTCGGCGGCGCCATCCTCGGCGGTATCCTCATCAACTCCATCCTCAACGGCGGCGGCGGCGCAGGCTGGGGCGGCGGCCACAGCGATGGCGGCGGCTGGGGCGGCGGCGACGGCGGTGGCTTCGGCGGAGGGGACTTCGGCGGGGGCGACTCAGGAAGTTTCTGACCCTCATAGGCTAGGCGCCGGTCAGGAACAACCCTTCCGGCGGATAGAAGCGGTACAACAACTGTTCACTGATTTCAGTGGCCACCACTGAGCAGGACGAAAGGTATACACCATGGTTAAGCAGTCCATTTTCGGCCGGATCGCACAGCTTGCAAAGGCAAACATCAACACCTTGCTGGACAACGCTGAGGATCCGCAGAAGATGCTGGACCAGATGGTCCGGGACTACACGAACAACATCGCGGAAGCGGAGTCCGCGGTTGCCCAGACCATCGGAAACCTCCGGATGCTCGAGGACGACTACAACGAGGACGTCAAGAATGCGCAGGATTGGGGCAACAAGGCCCTCGCAGCCTCGCGCAAGGCGGATGAATACCGGTCAAGCGGCGACAGCGTTGACGCCGAGAAGTTTGACAACCTCGCCAAGGTGGCTTTGCAGCGCCAGATGTCCGCGGAGAACGAGGCCAAGGGAGCAGAGCCCAGCATTAGCTCGCAACGCGAAGTGGTGGCAAAGCTCAAGACCGGCCTTGACCAGATGAAGGGCAAGCTCAACGAGCTCACCAGCAAGCGCAACGAACTGGTGGCCCGCTCCAAGACCGCCGCAGCACAGTCCCAGGTGCACGATGCCATCAAGAGCATCGACTTCATGGATCCCACCAGCGAGGTGGGCCGTTTCGAAGAAAAGATCCGCCGCGAAGAGGCCAAGGTCCGCGGCCAGCAGGAGCTTTCCGCGTCCAGCCTGGACGCGCAATTCAACCAGCTCGAAGACCTCGGCGAGCAGGTTGAAATCGAGGCACGCCTGGCGGCCCTGAAGTCCGGCGGAGCCAAGCCGGCCATCGGCGCCTCGGGCAACTCTGCACGCTCGGAATCCACGGTCGACGAAGCCGACTTCGACAAGCTGTAAGACGTTCCGGCCCGCGGTGGGCCGCCGGCAGGCCGGGGTTCTTGACGAACCCCGGCCTTTGCCGTATCCGGAACGGCACCGCGGGGCACCCAAGTCAAGGTTGTGGGCGGCCCCCGGTCCGGATGTGTAGCGTGGAGGTCATGGCCTCCACCGAAACCTCAATCGTCTGGCTCCGTGATGATCTCCGCATGGAGGACAATCCAGCCTTGTCCAGGGCTGCCGAGCTGGGCCTGCCGCTCACAGTGGTCTACATCCTAGATGAGGAATCAGAGGGCATCCGTCCCCTTGGAGGCGCAGCCCGCTGGTGGCTGCATCATTCCCTGGCGTCCCTGGCGGAGTCCCTGGCCGCAGCCGGTTCCGCGCTCGTCCTCCGGCGCGGGCCGGCGGAGCGGGTGGTCAGGGCCCTCGCTCAGGAAACGGGTGCCCGTCACGTGCTGTGGAACCGCCGCTACGGCGGTCCCGAACGGGCGGTGGACGCGGGCATCAAGGCGTGGGCAGAAGCGAACGGCATCGAAGCCGCCAGCTTCCAGGCCAACCTGCTCTTTGAACCGGGGAGCATCTCTACAGGCAGCGGTGGGCCCTACAAGGTCTTCACGCCCTTCTGGCGGGCCTGCACCTCAGCCGGGGAACCCCGGCATCCCCTCGAACGGCCGGAGAGCCTGCCGTCCCCCGCCCGCGCCGGCTCGGACAAGAACGCAGCCTCCGATAACCTGGCGGACTGGGCTTTGCTTCCGGTCTCCCCCGACTGGAGCGGAGGCCTCGCCGAAACGTGGGAACCCGGAGAGTCGGGAGCCCACCGCCGGTTGGAAGACTTCCTGGACGGGCCGGTAGAGGAGTACGGAACAGGGCGGGACGTTCCGGGCGTTGAGGGAACCAGCCGCCTTTCCCCGCACCTGCGGTTCGGTGAAATCAGTCCGTTTACTGTCTGGCACGGTCTGCGGCGCCGTTTCCCACGCCAGGAGGGCCCCGACGTCGGGATCTTCCGTTCCGAACTCGGCTGGCGGGAGTTCTGCTGGCAGCTGCTGTATGTGAACCCCCAGCTGGCTACCCGCAACTACCGCCCGGAGTTCGACCGCTTCGAATGGCAGCACCTCACCGAAGGGGAACTCACTGCATGGCAACAGGGCCGCACCGGCTATCCGCTGGTTGACGCCGGCATGCGGCAGCTCTGGAAAACGGGCTGGATGCATAACAGGGTCCGGATGGCAGCCGCCTCCTTCCTGGTGAAGAACCTGCTGGCCGATTGGCGGCTGGGCGAGGCCTGGTTCTGGGACACGCTGGTGGACGCCGATGCCGCCAGCAACCCGGCGAACTGGCAGTGGGTGGCAGGCTCGGGTGCTGATGCCTCACCGTACTTCCGGATCTTTAACCCGGTAACCCAGAGCAAAAAGTTCGACGCCGAGGGCCGCTACCTTCGCGAATTCATCCCCGAGCTCCAGCACCTGGACCGGAAGGCCATCCACGAACCGTGGAAGCTGCCCGATACCTCCGGTTACCCGGAGCCGGTGGTTGGGCTGCCGGAGTCCAGGGAACGTGCCCTGGCGACCTACCAGAAGCTGAAGGACGGGCAGGGCGGCACCGCTCCGGGCTGAAGCAGGCGGAGGGTCAGCGGCTGACTTTGCCCATCAGTGACGCGATCGGGCGAAGGAAGATGGGCCGGGCCAGGAACCAGGCCGCCACCATGACCACCACCGACGCCAGGAAAATCCAGAAGCCAAGCCAGCCGCCGCCGTCGTTAGCGCCGTACATGTGGTTGAGGTTCCGCAGGGCACCGGTGGCGAGCACCAGGAACACGTGGACCACAATGAACGCGACGAAGTAGATCATCACCGGGAAGTGGATGGCCCTCGCCAGTTCCATCGGGTACGCCTTGTTCAGGGCAGCTGCCTTCTTGGGCCAGGCAGGTGAGGTCCGGATACCGGAGATAAAAGCGAGCGGGGCAGCGATGAAGACCGTTGCGAAGTAGGTCAGCAGCTGCAGCGCGTTGTAGTTGACCCAGCCGTTGTCCGTAGGCCAGTTCAGTGAGGCGTACTGGAGGGCGGCCGAGAGCGCATTGGGAATGGCATCCCAGCTGGTTGGCACGATGCGCATCCATTGACCGGTCGCGAACAGCAGGACAGCGAACACCAGTCCGTTGAGGATCCAGAGCGCGTCCAGGGTCAGGTGGAACCAGAGTTCCAGCGTGATCTTGGTGGGCGGGTTCTTGGTCTTGATGAGCCCTTTGTTGTTACGCGTCCAGTGCCCGCTGGGGCGTGTGGTGGTACGCACCTGCCAGCCGGTCCTGATGATGAGCAGCAGGAAGAAAGCATTGAGGAAGTGCTGCCAGGCCAGCCAGGCCGGAAACCCAACGGGCGCGCCCTCGGGAAGCTCGGAGTGGCCCGGATACTCAGCAAGGAAAGACTGTACTCCCGGTTGCCCTGTCATCCACTTCGCGAGGAGCACCACCAGCACTAAGGCCACGAGAGCAGCGGGAACACCCCAGTAGAGTCGGGACCGCTTGCCCGTCGCGGAGCCGGGCTTCTTCGTGGGTGTGGACATCGAACAACATTCCTCTCGAGAATGACTGACCAGTGCTCAAATGTGAGGCTCTGCGAACGAGAATACTAGGAACCGGTAGTAATCGGACAAAAGAAGACCCCGGCCGGCATATCTGCCGGTCGGGGTCTTCTCACATAGTTGCGGGGACAGGATTTGAACCTGTGACCTCTGGGTTATGAGCCCAGCGAGCTACCGAACTGCTCCACCCCGCGTCGCTTGATCAACACTACCCTACTTTTAAGGGCACAAAAACCGAGGCGGATTGAGTCTCCCAACGGCTCCCCCGGCCCGCGGGTTTTAAGCAAAAAAGTCCGGATCCTGTTTCCAGGATCCGGACTTTTCACCAGTTGCGGGGACAGGATTTGAACCTGTGACCTCTGGGTTATGAGCCCAGCGAGCTACCGAACTGCTCCACCCCGCGTCGCAAGATCAACTCTACCGTCCGGTGAACGGGAGGCCAAATCCTGGTGGCGTGATGTGGGTCTCGCTGGGTCAGGCCATCAGTTGCTGGCCGCCGGCGAGGGCGTCGCAGACGGTGTGGCTTCGGGGGCCGGTGTGGCCTCCGCTGACGGTGTGGCTTCAGGAGAGGGTGTGGCTTCCGGGGCCGGCGCCGGGATCCTGCTCTCGGCCTCGGTGGCCTTCTGGAGCGCAGCAGCAAGTTTCTTCTGCTCTTCCCCGTAGGCCGCGAAGTCGCCTGCCGCCAACGCGGCCTGCCCTGCCCTGATAGCGGCGCTGGCCTCGTTCAGTGCGGCCTTCAGGTCCGCCTGGGCGCCGGCACTGACCGCGGGCGGTGCCCCCGGAGCTGCCGGTGTCTGGCCCGTGTTGTCGGCGTCCCCGCCCGCCGCGCCGGCGTCGCCGCCGAAGAGCTGCTTCAGGGCTCCGTCCAAGGTAGGCGCAAAACCAACCTTGTCACCAAAGGCAACCAGCACGCGCTGCAGCGTCGGGTATGACGTCTCACCCGTGGACTTCAGGTAGACCGGCTGGACATACAGGATGCCGCCACCCACCGGAAGTGTCAGCAGGTTGCCGTTGAGGACCTCGGAGGCGCCCTGCCGGAGCAGGTTCAGCGCCTGGGAAACTGTTGGGTCAGAGTTGAACTTGTTCTGGGCCTGGCCCGGACCGGGAACCTGGATCTCCGGCGGAATCTGGAGGAGCCTCAGCTTGCCGTAGCTTTCGGCTTTCACGCCCTCCTCGTTCCCGGCGTCGGAATCAGCAGCGAGGAAGCCGTAGAGGACGTTCCGGGCGGTGCCGTTGACGATCTGTGGAATGAAGGAGGATGTGAGCTGGAACGCGGGCTGCTCCTGGTCAGGCATCTGCAGTGACATGTAGAACGGCGGCTGCTTGACGTCGGTGTCCACGGTGGGATCGTTCGGCACGCTCCAGACGTCCTTGGCCTGGTAGAAGCTGCCGGGTTCGGTCACGTGGTAACGGCCCAGAAGCTCGCGCTGGACCTTGAAGAGGTCCTCCGGGTACCGGACGTGGCTCATGACGTCGCCGGACATCTCCGAGAAAGGCTTCAGGGAGGTCGGGAAGACCTTCTGCCACGCCTTCAGGATGGGATCCTGGTCATCCCACGCGTACAGGGTCACCGACCCGTCATAGGCATCCACGGTGGCCTTCACAGAGTTCCTGATGTAGTTCACCGAGCTGTTGGGCAGGGCAACCGTCCGGCCCGAGGTGGTCTGCGAATCCGTCGTGGCGGCAGAGAGCTGCTCCTGCTGCGAGTACGGGTAATACTGGCTGGTGGTGTAGCCGTCCACGATCCACTTGACGCGGCCATCAACCACCGCCGGGTAGGCGTTGCCGTCCACCGTCAGGTAGGGCGCCACCTTCTCGACCCGGTCCCGCGGACTGCGGTCGTAAAGGATCTGGGATGCTTCGTTCACACCATCGGAAAGCAACAGGTCCGAGGACTGGAACTTGATGGAGTAGAGAACCTTATTGAAGAAGCTCCCCACGTTCGGTCCGCCGTTGCCGGTGAACGTATATTGGGTTTCACCCTCGCCGGACGGCCTGTCCTGCTCACGCGGGGGTGCTCCCTCCGGTGCGCCAACAATGGAGTACTCCGGAGAGGTCTCGCCGAAGTAGATCCGGGGCTCGTACGTGGAATCGTCACCGAGGACACCGGTGGACGGGATGCCCGACTGCAGGAACTCGGGCTTGCCGTCAACGGTGAACTTGTTTCCCTTGGCCGCAACAACGCCGTAGCCGTGGGTGTAGACAACGTGCTGGTTGAGCCAGCCCTGCTGGTTGCTGGCAACGTTCGTCGGGTTCAGCTCGCGTACGGCGATGACGGTGTCCTGGATCTTGCCGTCCACCTCATAGCGGTCCACATTCAGCGCTTCCGGAAACTGGTAGTACGGGCGGTACTGTTCCAGCTGGGAAAATGCATCGGAGATCAGGTTGGGGTCAAGCAGCCTGATGTTGGCCGTGGTCTGGGCATCCGGGGCGAGTGCGCCGGTGGTTGCCGTGTTGGTGGCGTCGTAGCGGTCCACCTGGATCTGGTCCAGGCCATAGGCCGCCCGGGTGTTGTTGATGTTCCGTTCGATGTAATCCTTCTCCAGGGTCTGCTCGGACGGGCGGACCTGGAACTGCTGAATTACCCACGGGTACACGCCGCCGGCAAGGATGGAGGTGATGACCAGCATGGCCGTGCCGATGACCGGCAGGCGCCAGCGGCCAATCACCGCGGCAACGATGAACAGGATGGCCACGAGGCCGGCTGCCACCGCAAGGATCGCCTTGGTGGGGATGACGGCATTGATATCCGTGTACAGCGCACCTGCCCAGCGTCCGCCGTTGTTCTGCAGGGCGGCATAGCGGTCAAGCCAGAAGTTGATTCCCAGCAGGATCAGGAACGACGCGCCGGTCACCGCGAGGTGGATCTGCGCCGCCCGGCTGGTGAACACGCCGCGTTCCATCAGCCTGATGCTGCCGTAGAGGTAGTGCGTGAGGATTCCGGCGATGCCGGCGATGACGACCACGCTGATGAGGAACCCGGTCACGAAGCCGAAGAACGGCAGGCTCATCAGGTAGAAGCTGATGTCCAGGCCAAATTCAGGATCCTCTTGGCCGAACGGCTGCTGGTTGAAGAACAGCAGCACCTTCTGCCATTGGCTGGCCGCGGCGCTGCCGGCAAAAAGGCCGAACATAATGGGCAGGCCAATCATCACGACGCGGCGGACAGGCTCCAGCTGGGCCTGGTAACGGTTCAGGTTGTCACGGATCTCGGAGTCCGGCGCGTAGACCGGCCGTGCGTGATAGGCAACCCTGATCGCAAAAAAGACCGCAACGAACATCAACGCGAAGCCGGCAAGGAAGATCCCGATCCGGGCGAGGTTTTCGGTCACAAACACTTCGAAGTAGCCGAGCTGCCGGTACCAGAGGACGTCAGTCCAGACATTTGCGAAGAAGATGAAGCCCACCACTACGAGGGCAACGACAATCAGCGTCGGCGTCAGTGCGCCGCGTCTTGAGGGGGGTCTTCCGGGCGGGATGGGGCTGGTGGGACGGGACAAACTCGGTACCTCATAGCTGGTCGTCAGATTTACATTGAGAGCGTGCGTGCGGTTGACGTCCGGCACCGGTCAAGCGTGTGGCATCGTCCGTCATATTTGCCACGAGTGGCGGTAAGGCTTAGTTCCTGCGCTCAGTCTAGTTGCTGGTGCACACGGGCAAGGCGGACGTGTCCTGCCCTGAACCGGAGAGTTCGACGGCGCGGCGCGCTTCCGCGAGATTCTCCACTTTCACCACCTGCAGCCCGTCCGGAACATTGCCCACGACGTCGTCACAGTTGGCCGCCGGTGCCAGGAACAAGGTGGCTCCTCCGGCACGCGCTCCGTGCATTTTCTGCTGGATCCCGCCGATGGGCCCGACGGCGCCGTCAGGGGTGATAGTGCCGGTTCCCGCCACATGCTTGCCGCCGGTGAGGTCACCCGGTGTCACAGTGTCAATAATGCCCAGCGAAAACATCAGCCCCGCGCTGGGACCACCCACCTGGTCCAGGGAAATCTTCACGTCGATGGGGAACGTGAACAGGTACTTCAGCATGACGCCGAGGATGTAGCGGCCTGCACCGTTGTCCTTGGGGCTGATCTCCTGTGTGACAGACTCCCCCGCCCGCCGCACCACTACCGTGGCGGGGGCCCCTTTTCCGGCTGCCAGTTCTTCCTGGATGACCGCGAGGGACGTCACCGGCTTGCCGTTGATCGATTCGAAAACGTCACCGTCCTCGATCTTGCCCTCCGACGGTGAACCGTCGGAAAGTCCGGCAGCCTGGAGTTGCTGGCCGAACGGTATATCTAGCTCACCCAGGGCCGATGCGACCGCATTCTCCTGCGACGTGGCCATGGCCACGGAGCTCTGCTCCTCGGCCTGCTCTTTTGTGGTGCCCGTGGGGTAGATCAGTTCCTCCGGGTAGACAGACTTGGTCCCGTCAAGCCAGCCGGTGAAGGCGCCGAGAATGCTGACCGGGCCGTTAGGGCCGCCGTCGACATAGACAGTGGTCAAGTCCAGGTTGCCGTTGGCGGGGTAGGTTTCGCGGCCGGTGATGCTGATGACCGGGCTGCCCTGGGACTGGCCCAGGGTGTTGAAAATGGGCCCGGGCGATTCAACAACATACGGCACCGGGACAGTTCCGACGGCGATGCCCAGCCCCAGTGCCAGAACGCCGGAGAGCATCATCACGGACACCCGCTTGTCCTCCGGCCGGTAGCGGCGGGAGGCCGCCTGATCGGCGTCGGCCGGATCATTTCGGGGGGCCGGGGCACTCACTGTTGCGCCGGCGTCGAGCTCGGGGGCGTGGTCCTCGCTGGGGTGTTCGCCACGGGTTGTAGTCACCGAACCAACACTACGCGGTGTGGCCCGGGGCAGCTCTTTGCCTACAGCGAACGGAACGCCTGTCCGGCAGACAGCCGCCCCGGCCCGGGGTACCGTGAAACGTGAACAGTCACACCGACGATCGGCGGGATCATGACCTCCAACCCACTCAATCCGTCCAACGGCGATGAAACGCCGAAGGATCCGTTGGCAGAAATGCTGCAGAACCTGATGGGCGGCAAGGGCATGGAAAATTTCGACCCCGCCGAGCTGGCCAAGGCTGCCGGCCTGCCGGATGACCCCAACCTTCTGGCGCAGATGTTCTCCCAGGTCCAGGCAATGATGAGCGCCCCCTCAGAGGGACCCGTCAATTGGCAGCTCGCCCACGAGAACGCCCGCAGGGTCGCCGCCAGCAGCGCTGACCCTTCCGTCACGGCACTTCAGAGCCGGGAAGTGGACGAAGCACTCCGGCTTGCCGAACTATGGCTTGATCCGGTCACCGATCTCCCGGCGACCGGCCTGATTGGCCGTGCCTGGTCGCGTGCCGAGTGGGTGGAAGCCACCCTCGGAACATGGAAGCGGCTCACCGAACCGGTGGCCAACAGCATTGCCAATGCGCTCTCCAGTGCGATGACCGAGCAGATGCCCGAAGAGATGAAGTCCATGATGGGCGGGGCGTCCTCCATGCTGCAGAACATGGGCGGCGCCATCTTCGGCATGCAGTTGGGGCAGGCCATTGGCGCCCTCTCCGGGGAGGTGGTCAGCTCCACCGATATCGGGGTGCCCCTCGCCGATCTCGAAATGGCCCTGCTGCCGGCGAACGTCGCGTCTTTCGGTGAAGGCCTGAGCCTGCCGGAAAATGACATCCGCTTGTTCCTGGCAGTCCGCGAGGCGGCCCATGCCCGCCTGTTTGTCCAGGTTCCCTGGCTGCGCGGACACCTGCTGGGAGCCATCGAGGCCTACGCCCGCGGCATCCACATTGACACTTCACGGATTGAGGAACTGGCCAGGGACCTGGATCCCAGCAATCCCGAGGGCATCCAGGAGGCACTGTCCCAGGGTGTGTTCATGCCGCAGCGGACCCCCGCCCAGGAACAGGCACTGGAAAAACTGGAAACTGCCCTGGCCCTCGTTGAAGGCTGGGTGGACGAACTCAGCGCCGCCGCCACCGAGAAGCTGCTGCCCTCCGCCTCCGCGCTCCGGGAAACCGTCCGGCGCCGCCGCGCCACCGGCGGACCGGCAGAGCACGCGTTTTCCTCGCTCGTGGGTCTCGAACTGCGTCCCCGGCGCCTGCGTGAGGCGGCCACATTGTGGGCCACCCTTAAGGACGAGCGTGGCATTGCCGGACGTGACGCCATCTGGCAGCACCCGGACCTTCTGCCCACCGCCGAGGACCTGGATGACCCCCAGGGCTTCAGCGGACGCCGCCAACTCGCTGAAGCAAGCGACACCGAGGTGGATGATGCGCTGCAGAAGCTGCTCAGCGGCGGTTTCGACAAAGCGCCGGAAGGCGGTTCTGCCACCGAAGACGGTTCCGACGGCGGTGCTGACGCGGCCGATGGCGAACAGCCCGGCGCCGGTGACAAGAAGACTGACGGGCAGAACCCGGACGACGAAAAGGGCTAGCGGCCCGCCGGCTGCTGCGCCGCGCTGCTAATCGGCGTCGTCGTGGCCGGGGTCCGCCCCATCGGGACCCATTCCGCGTCCGGTGGCAAATGAGACGCCCTCCAGGAATGCCTTGGCCCGCATGGTGTCAGGGTAAGCCTCCAACAGTTTCCAGAACGCCGCATTGTGCCCGGCCACCAGCAGGTGGGCCAGTTCATGCAGCAGGACGTAGTCGATCACCCATTGCGGCATGGGGCGGAGTTTGTCGGAGAGACGGATGGTTCCTTCCGACGGCGTCGCCGAGCCCCAGCGGGAGTTCTGGTTGCTGACCCAGCGGACCGACGCGGGGACTGCCCTGCCGCCAAAGTACCTCGCGGAGAGATCAGCGGCGTGGGCTGCAAGGGCGGCATCAGTGGCTGGCCGCTTCTTCCCCTGCTGGGCACGTTTCGCCCCTTGGCGGTGCAGCTTGTCCAGCATGCGGTTGACCCATTCCACCTCCTGGGCAACTGTGAACCGGGCGGGGATGGCCACCACCGCAGTGCCGTTTTCCCAGAATGCGGCGACTGTCCTGGTCCGCCGCGCGGAGCGCCGCACCTCAACCGGCATACCGTCGGGGGTGGTGAGCGGGGCCTGAGCCGCTCCGCCTTGCCCCTGCCTCTGCCCCTGCCCCTGCCTCATAGGGTGGTGCTTTCAACCAGTACGCGCAGGACGTCCTCGCCGTAGCGTTCCAGTTTGGAAGGGCCGATGCCGGCGAGCGCGGCCAGTTCCTCCAGAGTGGACGGTTTGGCCTCGGCGATGGCCGTCAATGTGGCGTCCGTGAAAACCACGAACGCGGGCACCTCTGCTGACAGCGCGATCTCTTTCCGCCATTGCCGGAGCGCCTCGAAGGTCTGCTCCTCGTAGCTGGGCGGGCAGTCGTTGCACCGCCCCACTTTGCGTTCGGCACCGCTGGCCAGCATGCTCCCGCAGATCCGGCAGGTGGCCGGCGCAGCAGCTTTGCGCCGGGGCGCAGGGCCCTTGCCCCGGACGGTGGAGCTGGCCACCGAGTTGGGCCGGAGCCCGTCCAGGAAGCGGGAGGGCTTGCGGTTGGCCCGTCCGCCGGGCGTCCGCGCCGTGGACCAGGACAGGGCCAGGTGTTCGCGTGCCCGGGTGATTCCCACATAGAGGAGCCTGCGTTCCTCATCTACTGCTTCGGGTGTGTCTGCAAAGGAGATCGGCATCAGGCCTTCGCTGAGGCCCACCAGGAAGACCGCGTCCCACTCGAGGCCCTTGGCAGCGTGAAGGGATGCCAAAGTCACGCCCTGGACCGTGGGCGCATGTTGGGCCAGGGACCGTTCCTGCAGTTCATTGACGAAATCCGAAAGGCTGAACTGCTCACCCCGGACCTGGACCAGCTCGTCCGCGAGCGCCACCAGCGCCGCCAGGGATTCCCAGCGTTCCCGCAACGCTCCCCCGTTGTGGGGAGCAGCTTCCGTGTACCCGAGGGACGCAACGATGTCCCGGACCAGCTGGCCGAGCGGTTCCGGCGATGAGGTCTCCGCGACTGCCCGGGTTGCTGCCCGCAGCTGAAGAATGGCATCACGGACTTCTTTGCGGGCGAAGAACCGCTCGCCGCCACGAAGTTGGTAGCCGATACCAGCCGCGGCAAGCGCCTGCTCGTAGGCTTCGGACTGCCCGTTGGTGCGGAACAGGACAGCGACCTGGCTGGCGGGAGTGCCGGCGTCGAGCAGTTCCCGGACCTTGAGCGCCACTGTGGCAGCCTCGGCTTCGTCGTCGGAGCATTCGGTGAACTGCGGTACGGGCCCTGCCGGCCGCTGCGCCACGAGCTGCAGCGGGGTGGCCCAGGCAGCGTCGGCAACCGGCCCGCCGCTGCGCCGCGCCGCCAGGAGATCGTTGGCCAGCTTGACCACCTGCGGTGTGGAGCGGTAATCGCGGATCAGCTTCACCACGTTGGCGTCCGGGTACAGGGCCTTGAAACCCAGCAGGTGCTTGGGCGAGGCGCCGGTGAAGGAGTAGATGGTCTGGCTTGCATCGCCGACAACGCACAGCTCGTCGCGGCCACCAAGCCACAGTTCAAGGAGACGCTGCTGCAGCGGGGAGACGTCCTGGTATTCATCCACCACAAAGTGCCGGTACTGTTCGCGGACCGTGGCGGCCACCTTCTGGTCCTCCTGCAGGATGCCTACGGTTATCAGAAGCACGTCCTCGAAGTCGATGACGTTGCGGTCGGTCTTGACGTCCTCGTAGGACTGGAACACACGGGCGACGGCGGTGAGGTCGAACCCGCCAGGGGTACCCCTGTCCTGCGCGTTCTCCAGGTAGTTCGCCGGGGTCAGCATGGAGACTTTGGCCCACTCGATCTCCGAGGCGAGGTCCCGGATGGATGCGCGGTCGGTACTAAGCCTGAGCCGGCGGGCCGCCTCGGCGATCATCTGGGCTTTGTGGTCGAGCAGGTTCGGCAGGGTGCCGCCCACGGCCTGCGGCCAGAAGAACTGCAGCTGCCTCAGGGCGGCGGCGTGGAAGGTGCGCGCCTGGACGTTGCCCACGCCCAGGTCCCGGAGCCTGCTGCGCATCTCCGCCGCTGCCCTTGCCGTAAATGTCACAGCGAGGAGCCGCTGCGGGCTGTACACGCCCGAGTGCACGCCATAGGCGATCCGGTGCGTGATGGCGCGGGTCTTTCCGGTGCCGGCGCCGGCTAGGACACACAGGGGCCCGTTGAGTGTGCTGGCGACCTCGCGCTGTTCGGCATCCAGTCCCCCAAGGATGCGTTCCTCGAGGGACTCTGCGCTGTCAAAATTCTCTGTGGTCACTTCTGCTGCTCTGTTGTCGCGACGGCCACGTACTGGCGTCTGTTCAATGGGTGTTGCGTATCAGGCGTCGGCACGGTCCATGATCCGGCCGCCGTACCAGTGCTCGATCAGCGAGCGCGCAATGGAAAGCCTGCTGGAGATGGTGATCTCCCCTGCCAGCACCGCTTCCTGGAGTTCCTCCCGGCTGAACCAACGCGCCCGGGTCACTTCCACGCCGTCGGGCTTTGCTTCGCTGTCCGCAGTGACGGCGGTGAACCCAAGCATAAGGGAGGCCGGGAACGGCCACGACTGCGAACCAAGGTACTGGCATCCGGTCACCCTTACCCCCACTTCCTCATGGATTTCCCGGACCACGGCCTGTTCCAGGGACTCTCCGGGTTCAACGAAACCGGCGAGGGTGGAATAGTTCTTGGCGTCCACGGGCCCGCCGCCACCGAGCAGGAGCCGTCCATCCGGCCCCACCACCGTCACGATGATGGCGGGATCCGTGCGGGGATAGTGTTCCGAGCCGTCCTGGGGGCAGCGCCGGACCCAGCCGCCGGCCTCGACCGTTGTGGGGACTCCGCAGCGGGGACAGTGGGTATGGCCAGCATGCCAGTTGGCGATGGCACTGGCTTCCACAAACAGTGCAGTGTCCGTTGGCGCGAGGACTGACGCGACGTCCCGGAAACCGGCCCACGAAGCCTTGGACGGGATCCCGGCCGAGCCCGGATCCAACGGTTCGGGCAGGACAAACAGGACAATCCCGGTACCTGCGGGGAGATCCGAGCCGGCCAGGGCAGCACCGAGGTAAATGACCAGATCCGGAGCCGAGCCCAGGCCCTTCAATGCGGCCAGCAGCTGTGCGGCTGAGGTAAGCCACAGCGTATCGCCCTGCACCACAGCCTGGCGGCCGGAGAGGACCACGGCCAGGGTGTCCTCCCGCTCCAGCAGTCCCTCCACCATGCCGGGACGGACCCGGTCTGCCGATCCGCGGTCAACCAGGGCCGGCCGCACGGGAAGCACGGTATCAAACAGATGGTTGGCCGGCAGTTCGACTGCCTGCGCCCGGTAGCCCGGTGTTGCGGACTCGGCATGACTCATGTGTCCACCGTACTGACTCGAACCGACAATTTACATTCAGCTGTGGCGGTCATGGGGCCTGTCCCGCATTGGACGGGGTGTTTTGAGGCATATCTTCAGACTCGCCGCCCGCACATCGTCGTCTTGGACGCCACTCAATCTACCGTGGAACAGTGAGAAGAAAACCGATCGAACTGGCAGCCGTTGCAACCGCGGCCGTCCCCGGGCTAACGCCAACTGCCGTTAGCTCCGCTGCGGACGATCCCGCGGATTTCGACTCCGCCCTGCTCCTTGACTCGGAAGGCAAGCACTGGAGGGTCAGGTCGCCGCGGCACGCGGAAGCGAGTGCCCGGCTGGAAACAGAATTCCTGGTGCTCCGCGCCTTCGCACCGGCCATCCGGGCTGAATTGCCCTTCCTCATGCCCACCGTGGCCGGAAGCGTCCGCCTGGGCAGTCTCAGCACCTTTGTGTACTCCCATCTGGCCGGGAGCACCCGCAGCGTGGAGGAACTCACCGCCGGTCCCGACGCCCTTGCCCGGGAAATCGGGGCTGCCCTGGCGGCAATCCACGATCTGCCGCAGTCCCTGGTCAGCAATGCCGACCTGCCCAGCTACACCCCGAACGAATTCAGGCAGCGCCGGCTGAACGAACTCGACCAGGCAGCCACTACCGGGAAGATTCCTGCGCTGCTCCTGCGCCGCTGGGAACACGCTCTGGAGGACGTCTCCTTGTGGCGGTTCAACCCGTGCGTGGTCCACGGCGACCTGCATGAGGACAACCTGCTCGTGGAAGGCAGCCGCGTCACAGCAGTAATCGGCTGGACGGACCTGCGGATCGGCGATCCCGCCGACGACTTCGCCTGGCTGGTTGCCTCCAACGAACAGGACTTCGTGGATGCCGTCCTCAACAGCTACACCGAGGCCCGCCGCGACGCTCCGGATCAGCACCTGCTCCGGCGGGCTGCCTTGTCCGCCGAGTTCGCCCTGGCGCAGTACCTGGTGAAGGGCATTGCTGCCGGGGACGCTGCGATGGTCGCCGAGGCTGAAGGCATGCTGGAGACCCTCGCGTCCGATATTGCCGAGCACGGCGGTCAAGCGATCAGTGTTGAACCGCTGCCGGGCCAGGAGGCTCCCGGGGACACGATGGTACCGGCCCCGGCCATGACTGCCGTTCCGGCCCCGGCGGTCACGGTGGTCCCCGTACCCGAGCTGCCGGCACAGCCGGCGTCGGTCCTTCCCGCCGTAGAAGTGGGGCCCATCCCCGCGGACACTGAACCGGCGCTGGACGAAGCGGACCAGGACCAACCAGCGCAGAACGTACCCGCCATCAGGTCTGCCGACGACACCTCCACGGCGGCCATCAGCATCATCGACGTCACGAAGCGCTGACGCCCAGCGCGGTGCCAACAATCTGTTCCAGCTCCTCGGGTGAACCCAGATCGTGCGGCCGCACCACCTGGTTGTCCGCCACATAAAAGAAGGCAGCCCTGACGTCCTCAAGGGGTACACCCTTCAGCCGGGCCCACGCGAGCCGGTAGACGGCCAGTTGAACCGACTTCGACCTGAGCTGTGCGGCTGAGGGCCTGCGCCCGGTCTTCCAGTCAACGAGGTCCCATCTGCCATCGGCGTCGCGGAAGACGGCGTCAATGCGCCCGCGGACCACAACCTCGCCGACCCGGGTTTCCACCGGCACTTCGACAAACGCAGGCGAACGGTCCGCCCACTCGGATGCTTTGAAGGTCACCACCATTGCGTCCAGATCGTAGGCTGCATCAATGTGCTCATCAGAACCCGGCGCCTCGCCAAGGTCCAGCATTCCCGCAGCGCCAAAGTACTCCTCCACCCAGGAGTGGAAGGCTGTTCCCTTCCGGGCGGACATGCCGGGCTCACGCGGGACGGGCCTCCGCAACCGGCCCACCACTCCCTGGGGATCCTCACCGAGATCCACCAGGGTGGAGGCAGAAATGTGACCGGGCAGGTGCACATCCTGGCCACCGGCGCGCCTGGACCGGCGCTCAAGCAGCAGGGCAGCTTCCGTGGCCCAGCCTGCAGCAGCACCCCGGAGCCTTCGCTCTGTCACCCCCTCTGACGGGGAAGACCCGTCCGGCGGGGACGACTGCAGGGGGCCTTCTGCGGCTGGTTCAGCGCCCGGCGTCGAGCCCTGAATGCCGGCCATAACCCGTGCGGCTGCGGCCTCCATAGCCAGCCGTCTTCCAGGGACCAGCCGGAGGCGTTGGCCGGTCCGCGGATCCAACGGGCCTTCCAACGGGTCATAGGGCCAGCCGGCCAGCTCAGTCTCGGTGGTCAAGGGGCTTTTCTCCGGCAACGACGCTTCGTCAACCGACGCGGGGTGAACGACGGCGGAACCCGTTTCCCCGCCGTCGGCGGAGACAAGCTTTTCCAGTTCAGCGAGGAAAGGCGACATGTCTGCCCGCACCGCCCGCGATCCGACCCAGGCTGCGCTGGAAACCCAGAGGACATGCTTTGCCCTGGTGTAGGCAACATAAGCGAGCCGGCGTTCTTCTCCCTCACCGTGCGCCTGGACTGCGGCCTTGAAGTCCTTTTCAGCATCCAGCCAGCCTTTCTGGTCCGGCTGGTCGGTATCCCACTGGGGCAAATCAGCCCGGTCCCCGCGCAGGGGCCAGGGCAGGGCTGCCGCTCCGCTGCTCCAACGGGAGTCCTTGCTGCTGGGAAAGGCGCCGGCGTTAAGGCCAGGCACAAAGACGACATCCCATTCCAGGCCCTTGGAAGCGTGGACTGTCAGTAACTGCACGGCCTCGCGGTTGATGTCCGGAGCCGGCGAATCGAGGCCGTTCTCCTCGGCAGCCGCCGCCTCCAGCCAGGCCAGGAACGCCAGGATGTCCACCCGGTGCGAGGTCCTCAGGAAGCCCGCGGCAGCGTCCTGGAAAGCATCGAGATTGCGGCGTGCCTGATGGATGCTCGTCCCCGGGCGGGCAGCAACTTCGATATCAAGCAGCATGGCGCGCTCCACCTCGCCAAGGAGCGTGGTCAGATCGTCACCGAGGTAGCCACGCAGCTGCCTGAGCTCTGCCGAGAGCCTGGCGAGGCGCCCGCGTGCCTGGCCTGTCAGGGCCCTGCCGTGAGAGGACGTCCAGCCTTCGCGAGGCAGCCAGTCCAATGCCTCAACAAGACTCGCGCCGTCAGTGAGGTCGCTCTCGATCACGGCCTCGCCGGACCCGTCCGAAGGAATGTCCTCCGACGCGTCGGCTGCGGAAAGGTGTCCACGCCTCCGGGCCAGTTGGCTTGACCAGTCCCGGAAAGCCATCAGATCGGCCGGCCCGATCCGCCACCGGGCACCGGCCAGCAGCCGCATCAGGGAATCCGAGCGCCCTGGGTCGGCAAGGACTCGAAGAGTGGCTACAAGGTCAACGATTTCAGGGGTGTCCAGCAGTCCGCCCAGCCCCACGATCTCGTACGGAATCCCCCGCGCCTCGAACTCCCGCCGGATGGTTTCCATCTGCGCCCGGCGCCGGCACAGAACCGCGAGGGCAGGCGGCACGGGAGTGCCGTCGGCCGCGTGCTCAAAATCAGTGATCCGGTACCGCAGGACGTCCTCGGCGAGTGCGGATGCCTCGTCAACGTCGGTGCCGAAACGGCCCAGCACCACCTGCCCGGCCGCCGCGAAAGGACTGGGCTGCAACGGCGGCACGTTGGCGGCCGCAAGCGTCTCTCCAGTACCGGCCGGTGCTTTCTGCTGCTCCACCCTGCCCAAGGCGTCGGACATGATGTTTGCGGCGGACAGGATGGCCCGCCCGTTGCGCCAGGCAGTCGTGAGATAGGACGTCGGTGCGGGGGTGTACTTCACCTGGCCGTCACCGCCGTCACCGCCGTCCAGCCGGACGGGAAATTCGCGGACGAAGTGGAACAGTTGACCGGCAGAAGCTCCGCGGAAGCCGTAGATCGATTGGTTGGGATCGCCCACGGCCGTGACGGCATGGCCTTCACCGAAGAGCCGGGAGAAGAGCACCAGCTGGGCGTAGGAGGTGTCCTGGAACTCATCCAAAAGGACCACTTTGTACCGCTGCCGTTCCATGTCCGCGGCCAGCGGGATCTCCCGTGCCACGCGGGCCGCCAGGGCCACGAGGTCGCCGAAGTCCAGTGCACCGCGTGATCTTTTGGCCGCCGAATAGCGGCCCACCATGTCAGCGACGCTTGCCCTGGTGCGCAGCATCGCCGCCAGGTCAGCGACGCCCTGCGGGGCGTTCTTCGCAGCGCCGGCAAGGTAGGGCAGATCCTCGAATTCGGCAAGGCGCGCCATCAGCCACGCTTCGACGTCGGCCGGTTCCTGCAGGTGCTCGGCGCATTCGCCCGCGAGCTGGATGACAGCCTTGACCAACGTGGACTTCGCCGCCCTGAAGTGGCGGTAGTCGCCGTCGAACGACTCCACCACTTCGCTGGCCAGCTGCCAGGCCTGCGCCCCGCCCAGCAGTACTACATCCCGTTCCACACCCAGCCGCAGCCCGTAGTCCGACACGATGCCGCTGGCAAACGAGTGATAGGTGGACACTTTTGGTTCAAGGGCGTCGGTGCTGAGGAGCCCTTCGGGGAAGATGGCATTCCGTGTGTCCTGGGCGGCAATACGCTGCAGTGCCGCCAGCTTGGCCCGGATCCGAGTGGCCAGCTCGCCGGCTGCCTTCCTGGTGAACGTGACACCCAGGACTTCCTCGGGCCGCACCCAACCGTTGGCCACGAGCCACACAACGCGGTCGGCCATGGTGGCGGTTTTTCCGGATCCAGCGCCCGCAATGACCAGCCGCGGGGCCAGCGGCGAGGAGATGATGGCGGACTGTTCCGGGGTGGGTGTGTTCTTTTCCCCGAGTAGCATGGAAAGCTCCTCAGGGCTGAAAAGGGGCTCGGGAAGTTCGTGCGGACTCATTCCGTGACCTGCTTTCCGCGGATGCAGAGGGGGCAAACCTCCGGCAGCCTGCAGCCGTGGCCGCCGTGACCGCTCTTTGTTGGATCGTGGCGGGCTTCGAAGCTGTTGCCGGCCATCACCGCGGCTGCCCCGGTAACCATGTCCAGCGCCCAGTTCTCCTGCGGATCGAGGGGTTGCTGCTGTTGGATTCCGGGGGTCTTGGTAGTGGTCCCCAGCTGTGCCAGCACAGCCCCGCCCGGCACGGCACCTCCCGGCGCGGCACCTCCCGGCGCGTCCCCGACCGGGGAACCCATGGCGGCGCCCCCGCCGGAGAGCCCGTCCGCGTTCGCGAAACCGCCGGCCAGAACTGCTGCCTGATAGGCCCCCAGCTGGGGGTGCCTGGACAGCTCCGTTTTCCCCGGCTGCCGTTTACCGGTCTTGAGGTCCACAATGACCAGCCTTCCCTCGGCATCGATCTCGAGCCGGTCAACCTGGCCACGGAGGACGGCGGCACGTGGCACAGCCCCGGCGCCCTCAACGCCAGGTTCCCCGCCGGCGTCGGCGGTGTTCCCCGCAGCAGGCCCGGCCTTCTGCCCACCTGCAGACGCCGTCACAGCTACGTCTGGGAGCCGGACCTCAAAATCCTGTTCCACACCCACCAGGCTGCGTCCTTCACTCCGCATGACCAGGACGTACTGGGCGAGCTTGCGCACCATGGTTTCGGCACGCTGGAAGTCCAGCTTGCCTTCCCAGTTGTCCTTCATGCCCAACGTGGGCCAGCGGCGGACGAGTTCAGCCACGTACTCGCCACCGGAGGCATCCGGCATATCCTGCGCAATGGCGTGGACCAGGGTGCCCAGGCTGCGGGCAAAATCGGTGGCGGCCTCTCCCCCGGCCGCCTGGACGAACCAGTCAAGTGGGGATTTCTGGACGGATTCCACCTTTGAGGGTGAGACGTAGACGGTCCCTCCGGGGGGAACCACCGGTTCTGACGAAGACAGGGGGGATAGCCCCCACCAGCTGTCCGGATGCGCCCCTGGTACGGGAGGTTCAGCGCAGGCGAGTGATGCGAGGACCCGTGCTGCCTCGGCCGCTTCGGGCTCGTACTTTCCGTCCAGCTGGGCGTATTGGCGCAGTTCTGCCACGAGGGCACGGAGGGTCATGGGCCGTTCCACTGCGGTGAACCCCCTGCCCTCCACTCCCGGGTCGAGTGGAGCGACGTAGTCCAGGAACGATGATGGCTGGTCATCCTCTGAAGAGACTGCCGTGCAAATCAGGATTTCGCAGGCCCTGGAAACCGCCGTGGAGAAGCTACGGAGTTCGTCATAGCGGATTTCCCGCAGCCGGCTCAGGGGATCGAGCTGCAGCGCGTAGCCGACTCCATGCTCCACTGCGTCGGCGTACAGGCTGCTGCCCAGTAGCTCGCCACGGAGCCGTGTGTTGGGCCAGACGCCTTCCTGCAGACCCGCCACGATGACCACCGGCCACTCCCGCGCGGCGGCGCTCGCAGGTGTCATGAGCTCAACAGCGTCATCCACCTGGGCCCGCGCAGCCAGTGTGTCCATGGGCAGTTCCTGGTTCAGGAGGTATTCGAGGAACTGTTCGGGCCCGGCACCGGGCATCTGGTCCACGTAGCGCTCAGCGGTGTGGAAGAGCGCCATCATGGCATCGAGGTCCCGGTCTGCCCGCGCTCCGTGGGATCCCCCGGACAACGCAGATTCCGTCCACGCCTGGGCCAGGCCGGTGGAGTGCCAGAGGGCCCAGAGCATCGACTCGGCGTTAGCGCCCGGCTCGGCCACCGCTGCCCGTCCGGCCTGAAGCATGCGGGCGGTGCGACGGGCAGCGCGGCCCTCGATGCCCAGCGTCCCCAAGGCGCCCGGCTCCAAAAGAGCCTCCACCAACAACGCATCGCTGGTACGCCCGCCGCCACCCTGTAGCTCTTCCTGCCGCAGGGACTGCCTGAGCCTGCGCAGTTCAATGGACGTGGCGCCGCCTATCCGGGACGTGAGGAGTGCGACGGCGCTCTCAGGCGTCAGCAGCGCAGGGTCCAGCGCGATGGCATAGGCATCCAGCAGCGGACGGACCGCCACTTCGTCGCGGACAGCGGACTCAGCCACCGGAACCCGCACGGGAATCCCCTGACCCGAAAGGTAACGCTGCAACTCGCTGAGCTGGCCGCCGTTGCGCACGATCACGGCGATCTCCCCGAGATTGCGGCCATGGTTCACGTGCTGGTCCAGGATGCGCTGGGCGACGTAGCGCAGTTCGTGGACAGGCGAGGGAACCAAGTGGGCCTCCACCGTACCGGCAGATGTTGCATGGGGTTCGACGGCGGCGGCGGACCCGTGTGGTGCAGGGGCCTGAGGTTGCGGCTGCTCGAGCCGCCGGGCCAGCCGGCCACCGGCGCGCTGAGAGATCCTGCCTGCGACGCCGAGCCATGCCTCGGCGATGGCCGGTGCGTGCCGGTGCGTGTGCCAGAGCGGCCGCTCGAGGACGCTGCCGTCAGCCGAGAGGAGCTGAGGCAGTTCCGCCACAAGGTCCGGCCGGGCCCCGCGGAAGCCCTGGACCACGGTGTCCGGAGAGAAGGCCACGTAGCAATCCTGGCCCGCTGCGATGTCAGCCAGGAGTTCGAAAACAGCGGGGTTGGCTTCCTGGATGTCATCCACGAGCACCAGCTGGAGGCGATCGCGCTCCGCCGCCAGGAAATCAGGGGCATCCTGGAAAATTTGCCGTGCGGTGGTGATGATCCCGGCGGGGTCGAACGCCTCAGGCATGCGCAGGTCCAGCACGTCCCGGTACTCGGCGTACAGTGCTGCGGCAGCAAGCCAGTCCGGCCGTCCGCATGCGCGGCCCAGCTCTGCCAGATCCTCTGCGGTCCGCCCGGATTCGATAATGCGATCGAACAGTTGCCGCACCTCGTGGCGGAAGCCGCGGGTTTCCAGGGCCGCTTCGAGATCGGCGGGCCAGGGCAGTTCCAGGCCCGGCATGCTGTGGCCGTCCAGGAGTTCCCTGATGATGAGGTCCTGCTCCGGGCCGGAAAGGAGGCGCGGCTGCCGCGGAAGTGGAAGGATTCCCTCTGCTTTCGCCCGGCGGATCAGGTCAAACGCGTACGAGGCCCATGTCCGCGCCGGTGTGGTGCTCAGGCTTCTGTCCAGCCGGGCCGTGAACCTGTCGCGCAGGGAGTCTGCGGCGAGGCGTCCCGGTGCCAGGATCAGGATGCGTTCCGGATCAACTCCGTCCTTCAGTGCACGGCGGATGGCAGCTTCGATCAGGACCGTGGATTTGCCCGTTCCCGGCGCTCCAGGAACCAGCACCGGTCCAGAACCGTGCGGAACCTCAACAGCGGCCGCCTGGTCCGCCGACAACACGGGAACTGCGGCGTGGATCTGCCGGGGCGGAAGCAGACGCAGGCCGGTCCCGCCGGGTCGGCCGGCGCCGAAATTCGGCTCAGAGTAGCCGTGGGAAGTGTCAAGCGGTTCGACATCGGGGATAGTTGCGGTCACACAGACATTCCATCATCAGCCACTGACAATCTGTGGAGCCGCCGCTCCAGCAGCTCCGCAATGGCATCAATCCGGTCGAAATCGTCCTCGCCCGGTGACCAGCGGGCTGCCGTCAGGTCCACCCGCCACCGGCCCTCGCCCGTGCTGAGGTAGCCCGCGTGATTACCCAGGAGGGGCGTCCCCTCCGCCAGGTAGTGCCGGAGAGCCCTGGCCTCGTGACCCTCGGGGGCCTGGCCGTTGGATTTGAGGATCCGCCACCAGGGAACGCCGGTGCCGTAGTGACTCATCACACGCCCGATCTGCCGGGGCCCGCCGGACCCCAGGAGCTCGGCCACGTCCCCGTAGGCCACAGCGGCTCCGGAGGGAACCAGCTCAACCACCGCCAGCACCGCCTCGACGTACTCAATCCGCATGGATCCAGATTAGCCGCAGTGGCGTTCCACGATCCTGTCGGTGCCCGCCGGTAGCGTGGAAGCATGACCACCTGGAACACCCTCCCCCGTGCAGCGTTCGATCTCGAAACCACCGGCCGGAACTCGCGTGCCGCGAGGATTGTCACGGCGTCGGTGACGGTGGTGGACCATAAAGGCGACGTCATCAAGGAACACGAATGGCTCGCCGATCCGGGTGTCGAAATCCCCGCCGAGGCCAGCGACGTCCACGGCGTCACTACAGAGCAGGCCCGGCGTGAGGGCCGGCCTGCCGGCGAGGTCACGGGCGAGCTCGCCACGGTCCTGCAGGAACTGTTCGACGCCGGTATTCCGGTTATTGCCTTCAATGCCAGCTACGACTTCACGGTCCTCGCCGCCGAGTCCGCCCGCCACGGTGTCCGGCAGCTGACCCGGTTCCCTGTTCTGGATCCTTACATCATGAACAAGCAGGTGGACAGGTACCGGAAGGGCAAGCGCACCCTGACGGCGCTGTGCGGGGAATACGGCATCTCCCTGGACAACGCCCACACATCCGCGGCGGATGCCCTGGCCACGCTCCGCATGCTGGATGCCATGGCCATCAAATTCCCCAAGCTCAAGATGCCTGCCAGCCAGCTTCACGAACTGCAGAAGGACTGGGCCGTCAGCCAGGCTGCTGACTTCCAGAATTACCTGCGCAAGACCAAACCTGCTGCCGTGATCGAAGGCGAATGGCCGGTCCTGCCGCCGGAAGACGGCGGCCGCGGGGACTTCTAGGACCCGTCAACCGCCTTGCGATCGAGATCACAGGCCAGTGCCTCCATTTCGTACCGGAATTCCGTGGCGTGAATTCCGCGGACGCCGGTCTGGGCCGCCATGCCCACTAGTGGATGATCCTCCGAGCACCTCAAAAGCATCGCGATCAGGGCTAATCCCCGAAGAAAATTCGAAAATGACGACCGAGGCGCTGGGCTGACATAATTAACTGCAAATGCCTGCCTGTGCTAAGTCATGCTCGAGGCCAAACTCCTGAGGTTAAATGATCACTGTTACTGACCTTCGCAAGGTCTATCGCCAGGGTAAGAAAGACGTAGTTGCCCTGGACGGTGTCACCCTTTCCGTTCCCAAAGGCTCCATTCACGGAATCATTGGCCACTCCGGTGCCGGCAAGTCGACACTGGTTCGCTGCCTCACCCTCCTGGACCGTCCGACGTCGGGCTCGGTGAGTATCAATGGAACTGTCCTGAGTTCCGTTCGGGACTCCGAGATCCGGGCGGCGCGCCGACGGGTCGGCATGGTGTTCCAGCATGCAAATCTCATGGACTCGCGAACGGCCGCAGGCAACGTCGCCCATCCACTGGAACTCGTCAAGACGCCCAAGGACAAAACGGCATCCAGGGTCAGCGAACTGCTGTCCCTCGTGGGCCTCGCGGGTTTCGAAAACGCGTACCCATCCCAGCTTTCCGGCGGACAGCGCCAGCGCGTCGGCATTGCCCGGGCACTGGCCGCGGAGCCGGATGTCCTGCTTTGCGACGAGCCCACGTCCGCGCTCGACCCGGCAACCACCAACGAGATCCTGGATCTGATCCAGGACCTGACAACGCGTCTCCAGCTCACGGTGCTGATCATCACCCACGAGATGCATGTTGTGAAGCGGGTCTGCAATTCGGTATCGCTGTTGGCCAAAGGACGAATCATCGAACATGGCGCGTTGCAGGACATTGCCGCCGACCTCGAGAGCCAACTCGCCAAAGCGCTCCTGCCGCTTCCCGCAGCGGAGCCGCTCAAAGGCGCGCTCCAGGGCGGACCGATCCTCGAAATCCTGTTCGCCGGCGACAACGCCAAGGAGCCCGTCCTGACAGGCATCGCCCGTCGCTTCGACATTGATATCAATGTCCTTGCGGGGAGCGTGGAGACGCTGGGTGGCCAGCAGTTCGGGCACCTCCGCGTCCAGCTCGCAGACAACGCGGACCTCGATGGCGTCCTCGATTACCTGCATCAGCGCGGTATCGGAGCGAAGCTTGCTGATTCTTCGTCTCCGGTGGAGCCCGCCGATATTGATGACACGACAGGACTGACCCTATGAACGATTTCTTCAGTAATCCTGTATTTGCCAAGGCCCTCCCTGAGGCCATCGTGGAAACGCTCCAGATGGTCGGAATATCGGCCTTCTTCACGGTCCTCGTTGGCCTCCCGCTGGGAGTCTTCCTGCACGCGACTGCACCGGGCGGCCTCCGGCCCATGCCGGTGATCAACAGGATCATGAGCGATGTGATCGTCAACATCACCAGGTCCATCCCGTTCGCCATCCTGATGGTGGCACTCATTCCGCTTGCCCGGCTTCTGACCGGCACGAGCCTGGGACCCGTCGCGGCCTCGGTGTCCCTTTCCATCGGCACCATTCCCTTCTTTGCCCGCTTGGTGGAAACCACGCTCCGGGATGTCCACCACGGAAAAGTCGATGCCGCGCAAGTCATGGGCTCCACGAAAATGCAGGTCATCAGCAAGGTGATGCTGCCCGAGTCGCTCCCTGCACTGGTTTCTGCCACCACCACCACAGTGGTCACGCTGGTGGGGTACTCAGCCATGGCAGGCCTGGTGGGCGGCGGCGGGCTGGGAAAACTCGCCTATAACTACGGTTTCCAGCGGTTCGATGTCCCGGTCATGATTGTCACCATCGTGTTGATCATTGTCCTCGTCCAGGTGATACAGCTCTTCGGCGAATGGACGGCGCGGCGGCTGGACCACCGCTGATTCGGCCACGCCTCAAAAATTTCTTACCGCAGCAGGTACAACACCCGCTGCATCTTTGCAGGAGACCCATGCACGGCATCAGCCGGCAGCGGACTCCAAGCCATTAGAAAGGACCGCATCTGATGCGTAAGTCACTCACCCTCCTTGCCACGGGCATTGTTACTGCCCTGGCACTGACCGGCTGCGGCGGCACGTCCGCCCCGAGCGCCGACGTCGCAACTCTTGACCCGGCAAATCCGGCTACCCTCAGTGTCGGCGCCAGCCCGGTTCCGCACGCCAGGATCCTCGAGTTCATTAACCAGGATCTCGCTCCGAAGGCCGGCCTCAAGCTGGACATCAAGGAGATCGAGGATTACCAGACACCCAACACGGCGCTCAGCGATGGTTCCCTGGACGCCAACTTCTACCAGCACCTTCCGTGGTACGAGGATCAGGTGGAAACAAAGGGCTACAAGTTCGGCCACGGGGAAGGCGTTCATATCGAGCCGTACGCGGCGTTCTCTGAAAAGGTAAAGAACGTCACGGAGCTTCAGGACGGCGCCAAGGTTGCGATCACGAATGATCCTTCCAACCAGGTCCGTGCCCTCAAAGTCCTTCAGGTTGCCGGCCTGGTCAAAGACATCAAGGATGACAGCTCCGTGCTGACCCTGACTGATGAACAGAACCCCAAGAAGCTGGAGTTCTCTGAGAACCAGCCCGAATTGCTGATCAATGACCTCAAGGACCCGTCCGTGGACCTTGCCCTGATCAACGGTAACTTCATCCTCAAGGCCGGGCTCAGCACAGACAACGCCCTGGCCGTGGAGTCTGTGGAGAACAACCCTTACGCCAATTTCCTGGCCTGGCGCGAGGACTCCAAGGATGATGTGCGAATCCAGAAGCTCGAAGAGCTTCTGCACTCCCCTGAGGTCAAGGCCTTCATCGAGAAGGAATGGCCCAACGGTGATGTGACCGCGGCCTTCTAAGCCCACCAACAGAAAATCCCCGCTTCCTGGACTACCCCCCTCGTATGAGGCGGGGAGTTGTCCGGGAGGCGGGGATTTCCGGTTTAAGCGTCCGACGGCGGCGCTAGCCTTGCGCGGCGGCGGCAGCTTTCGCGGCTGCCGGCAGGGCGTCGAAGATCCGGTTCATGGCGGCGTCGTCATGGGCAGCGGAGAGGAACCAGGCCTCGAAGACGGACGGCGGCAGGTAGACCCCGGAGTCCAGCATGGAGTGGAAGAACGGCGCGTACCGGAAGGTCTCCTGGGCTTGGGCGTCAGCGTAATTGTGTACACCGTTGGCCGAGGTTCCGAAGGCCACCGAGAACAGGTTCCCGGCGAACTGGACGGAGTGGTCCACGCCGGCCTCATCCAGAGCCGCGGACACTGCCGAGGAAAGCTCCAGCGAGCGGACGTCCACAAACGAGTAGACATCGCGGGTGGCGTGCGTCAGGGTGGCAACGCCGGCCGCCATGGCCACGGGGTTACCGGAGAGTGTGCCTGCCTGGTAGACCGGGCCGAGGGGTGCAAGGTAGTCCATGACGTCCGCACGCCCGGCGAGGGCCGCCGTCGGCATGCCGCCGCCAATGACCTTGCCGAAGGTGAGCAGGTCCGGCGCCCACGGCTCGGCGGCGTCCGGGGCGCCGCCGGTCAGCCCCCAGTATCCCGAGTAGCCGGTGCGGAAGCCGGTCAGGACTTCGTCCAGGATCAGGAGGGCACCGTGCTCACGGGTGATGCGGGACAGCCCCAGGTTGAAGCCCTCCCCCGGCGTCACCACGCCCATGTTGGCGGGGGCGGCCTCGGTAATGACGGCCGCGATGTTGGGTCCATGCGCAGCAAAGGCAGCCTCGACGGCGGCGAGGTCGTTATACGGCAGCACCAGGGTTTCGGCGGCAGTGGCCTCGGTGACACCGGCCGAGCCGGGCAGTGCCAGGGTGGCAACACCGGATCCGGCGGCGGCAAGCAGCCCGTCAAGGTGGCCGTGGTAGCAGCCGGCAAACTTGATGATGAGGTTGCGGCCGGTGAAACCGCGTGCCAGCCGCACAGCCGTCATGGTGGCCTCGGTGCCGGTGGAGACCATCCGCACGCGCTCGGCGGCCGGCACACGCTCCTGCACGATGGCGGCCAGGTTGGCCTCGTCCGGGGTGGAGGCACCGAAGGACAGGCCCCGGTCCACGGCGGCGTGCACGGCTTCCAGGACTGCCGGGTGGGCGTGGCCCAGGAGTGCGGGTCCCCAGGAGCAGACCAGGTCAACGTACTCGTTCCCGTCGGCGTCCGTCAGGTACGGTCCTTTGGCCGACACCATAAAGCGCGGCGTGCCGCCCACCGAGCCAAAAGCCCGGACGGGCGAGTTGACGCCACCGGGCATCAGGGTTTGGGCACGGGCGAAGAGGGCATCGGAACGAGTCATGCCCTTATTCTCCCATCCCCCAGGGTGCCGCCGGAGCCCACGCCACGCGGGCTCCGGCGGGTCCTGCTGACGGCTACTGTCGGCGGTCCGCGGGCACGTCCGCGAGCCTGTCCGCGACGAGCGGCGCCACTTTGGAACCGAACAGTTCGATGGAGTGCAGCATCTGGGCGTGCGGCAGGGTGCCGCTGCTGTATTTCATCTCGAAGCGGTCCGCGCCGAGGGTGCCCTTCAGCCTGACCACCTTCGCGGCCACTGTTTCCGGGGAACCGATGAACAGGGCGCCGTCCTCGTCAGCCGCGGCCTCGAACTCGCCCCGCCCGGCCGGGCCCCAGCCGCGCTCCGCCCCGATCTTGTTCCTGGTGGCCAGCCAATGCGGATAGTACTCCTCAAGGGCCTGTTCGTCAGTCTCGGCCACATACCCCGGTGAATGGACGGACAGTGCCTGCGGTTCCTTGCCGGCGTCGGCGAGGGTGCGCCGGTACAGGTCGGCATAGGGGCGGAACCGTTCCGGCTCGCCGCCGATGATCGCCAGGACCATCGGGTAACCGTAGGAGGCGGTGCGGACCACGGACTGGGGTGAGCCGCCCACGCCGATCCAGGTGGGAAGCAGACGCCCTTCCACGTGCGGGTAGACCATCTGTCCGCGGAGGCTGGCCCTGGTCCGGCCGTCCCAGTTCACCGGGTTCTGGGTCCGTACGCGGTCATAGATGTCCAGCTTCTCTTCGAACAGGACGTCGTAATCGCCAAGGTCATAGCCGAACAGGGGGAAGGATTCCGTGAAGGAGCCCCGGCCCAGGATCACTTCGGCGCGGCCGTTGGAGAGGGCGTCCAGGGTGGCGAACCGCTGGAAGACGCGCACGGGATCGTCCGAGCTCAGGACGGTCACGGCGCTGCCCAGCCGGATATTCTCCGTAGCCGTGGCGATGGCTGCCAGCACAACCTCCGGCGCGCTGACGGCGAAGTCCTTGCGGTGGTGCTCCCCCACGCCGAAGGAATGGAGTCCGACGGCGTCAGCCACCTTGGCCTGCTCCACCACCTGCCGCAGCACCTGGGCGTGGTGCTTGGGTGCGCCGCCGGCATCGAGGTCGACGTCACCGAATGTACTGACGCCCAGAAGGATGGTGTCCGCCGGGACGGGGGCGGTGGGGTTGCCCTTGATGGCAGGACTGGTCACGGGAAGCTCGCTGTTTTCATGCATACGCATACAAACCACCGGCGGTCCGGAAACATTCCCGCACTGTCACGAATCCGTCAGGATTCCCTGAGCCAGCCCGCAAGCTCGGAGGCCCAGTAGGTCAGGACGGTATCGGCACCTGCCCGCTTGATACCGAGGACGGATTCCATAATGGCCCCACGCCGGTCGATCCAGCCGTTGCCGGCGGCGGCCTCGATCATCGCGTATTCGCCGGAAATCTGGTAGGCAGAGACCGGCACGGGGCTCATCGCGGCGACGTCCGCGAGGATGTCCAGGTAGCTCATGGCCGGCTTCACCATGACCATGTCGGCGCCTTCTTCAAGGTCCAGTTCCACCTCGAGGATGGCTTCGCGGCGGTTGGCGGCATCCATCTGGTACGTGCGGCGGTCGCCTTTGAGCTGGGAGTCCACGGCTTCACGGAAGGGGCCGTAGAAGGCGGAGGCATACTTCGCCGCGTAGGCGAGGATGACGGTGTTCTTGTGGCCGGATTCCTCCAGGGCCTGGCGGATGACGGCGATCTGGCCGTCCATCATGCCGGACGGGCCCAGGACGTGGGCGCCGGCGTCGGCCTGGGCCACGGCCATCTGGCCGTAGATTTCCAGTGTGGCGTCGTTATCCACGTAGCCGTCGGCGTCGAGGACGCCGCAGTGGCCGTGATCGGTGAATTCGTCAAGGCAGACGTCGCCCATGATCACCAGGTCATCGCCCACTTCGGCGCGGACGTCGCGGATGGCCTTGTTGAGCACACCGTCCGGGTCCAGGGACGCGGTGCCGCGGGCATCGCGCACGGCCGGAACACCGAAGAGCATGATCCCGCCGACTCCCAGTTGCACGGCCTCGGCCGCGGCCCGCTTCAGGGACTCGGTGGTGTGCTGCACCACGCCCGGCATGGAGGTGATGGGGACGGGCTCGCTGATGCCTTCGCGGATGAACGCCGGAAGGATCAGGTCTGCCGGGGCCAGACGGTACTCTGCGGTGAGCCGGCGCATGGCCGGGGTGGTGCGCAGCCGGCGCGGACGGTGGTTCGGAAAGCTCATCGGATGGTCCCTTCGTTGGCGAATACGGAGCCCAGGGCGGCCACAATGCCGTCCGGGGTGGGTACTTTGGCGGTGCCGGCCACCGGGATGCCCAGCGCGGCGGCTTCTGCCGCCGTCGGACGCCCGATGGCGATGAAACGGCATCTGCCCAGCGGGAGCAGGGTCGCGGCGATGCGGCGTGCGGCGCTGGGTGATGCGGCCACGACGGCGTCTATCGTCCCGCCGTCGAGCTCGCGCCTGGTCTGTGCCGGGCTCAGCTCCCGTATATCTGAATGAATGGAACTGCCGACGGCGGGCGGCAGCTCCGCTGCCAGGCGGAGTTCCGGCCGGGCCGGGAAATCCACTGTGTGGTATGCGACGACGGCGGTGACGGCGGCGCCCTTGGCGGCCAGGCCCTCACGCAGGGCCATGGCTGCGATGTCCGCCTGTGGCAGAAGCACGCTTTCCGGAGCGGCGGTCCAGAGATCCACGAGTCCCTCGGCTGACTGGATGTCCACCGGGGCCAGGGCCACGGGGATCCCCACAGCTTCCAGCGTTTGCCGGGAGGAAGGCCCGATGGTGGCCACGCGTGTCCCGGCCGGCACCAGGGCAGCCGGCGTCGTTCCGCGCTCCGTGGCCTTCTCAACCAGCACCCGTACCGTGGTGATGCTGCTGACCACCAGCCAGTCGAAGGCCCCGGCCACCAGGGCATCCAGGGCGGCATCCAGTGCCTGCTGGTCTGTGGCCCGTTCGAAATCAATGAGCGGCAGGACCAGCGGTTCGGCCCCCAGGCTGCTGAGCAGCGAGGCAAGCGGCCGGGCGCGGTCAGCGCTCCGGGTAATCAGGACGCGCCTGCCGTTCAGCACCCCAGCGGGCGTGTCATGAAGCTGCAAGGTCCGCGATCTCCGCGGCGCCGTCAGCGAGCAGGAGCTCGGCAACCTCGATTCCCAGCAGCGTTGCGCCGATCTCGGTGAGACCGTCGGTGGCCTTCTTCTGGCGCACGGTTTTGGTTCCGTCCACGGCGCACACCACCGCCTCGAGGTACAGCATGCTGCCCTTGCGGTACGCGAAGGCGCCTACCGGTGCTGCGCAGCCGGCTTCCAGTCGCGCCAGTACGGCGCGTTCGGCCGTGACGGCCAGGCGGGTGTCGTCGTCGTTGAGCGCAGCGAGGGCCTGGGCAAGTACGCCCTGTGAGCCTGCCGCGGAATTGGCCCCGCCGGGAGCATCGGCCGTGCGGCACTCAATCGCCAGCGAACCCTGGCCGGGGGCCGGGAGCATGACATCGGTCTCGAGGAACTCGCTTACCGTGTCCAGCCGGCCGATCCTTTCCAGCCCTGCTGCCGCGAGCACCACGGCGTCCAGGTCGCCGGGGGCGTCCGGCGCGTTCCCGGGCAGCCCGGGCACCCGGCCCAGGCGCGTGTCAACGTTTCCGCGGATGTCCAGGACGTTCAGGTCCGGACGGGTGGCGCGGAGCTGGGCGGCGCGGCGGGGCGAGCCGGTCCCTACTGTGGCGCCGTGCGGCAGATCGGCCAGTTTGAGGCCGTCCCGCGCGCACAGGACGTCACGGACATCCACCCGCTTGGGGGTGGCGGCGATGGTTAGGCCCAGTGCCGCGCCGGTGGGGAGATCCTTGAGCGAATGCACGGCGACATCGCAGGTTTCCTGCAGGAGGGCATCGCGCAGCGCTGCGACGAACACTCCGGTGCCGCCCATCTGCGAGAGTGAACCGGTCTTGACGTCACCTTCAGTGGTGATGCGGACCAGTTCAACGGGGAAGCCCCCGACGGCGGAAAGCTGGTCCGCGGTCTGCTGGGTCTGGGTCAGGGCGAGTTTGCTGGCCCTGGTTCCGATCCGGACGGTCACGGTGTGCCGCCCTCCGGCGCCGCGGCGGCTGCCGGGTAGGCGTCATGTCCGGTGCCAACGGTGGTGTCGGCCCCTGCGATGGTCGGCTTCTCGCCGCGGAAGTTTGCGCAGCAGCCCGGCCGGCAGACGTCGTACCAAGGGCCGAGCTTGGTCAGCGCAGGCCGGTCACTGATGTTGTTCGCAACGGTCCGTTCCGAGATGAGGTCCACCAGACCGGTCACGAACTTGCGGTGCGTGCCAGGCGTGGGAACCCGGGTGGCGGCCAGGCCAAGGTTGCGGCAGGTCTCCAGCGCTTCGGTATCCAGGTCCCAGACAACTTCCATATGGTCGCTGACGAATCCCAGCGGCACGATCACAATGCCCTTGATGCCCCGGCCGGCAAGGTCCTCGATGGCGTCGTTGATGTCCGGTTCGAGCCACGGAACATGCGGGGCGCCGGAGCGGGACTGGTACACCAGGGACCAGGGTGCTGTCAGGCCGGATTCAGCCTGGACCCTTTCGATAACCTTGGCGCCGGTGGCCAGGTGCTGGGCAACGTATGCGGACCCTTCCTCGAATTCCCGCGGCTCAGCCTCGGACCGGCCGGCCGCTTCGGCGTCGCGGGTTGGAATGGAGTGCGTGGCAAAAAGGATGTGCACCGGGGCGTCAGGGGTGCCGGCGGCGGCGAGCTGCTTCTGCACATCGGCTAGGCCTGCGGCCGTACCTTCGATGAACGGCTCCACAAAGCCAGGGTGGTCGAAGTACTGGCGGACCTTGTCCACCTCAAGCCGGCCGTCAAGGCCGCTCTCGGTCAGCGCAACGCCGATGTCCTCACGGTACTGGCGGCAGCTGGAGTAACAGGAGTAGGCGCTGGTGGTGACCATCAGCAGCCGGCGGTGGCCGGCGTCGTACGCGTCCTGCAGGGTCTGCGGGATGTAGGGATCCCAGTTCCGGTTGCCCCAGAGCACGGGAAGTTCGATCCCGCGGGCGGCGAGCTCCGCTTCGAGGGCGGCCTTGAGCTGGCGGTTCTGCTCGTTGATGGGGCTGATGCCGCCGTTGGCGCGGTAATGGTGCGATACCTCTTCGAGCCGCTCATCGGGGATGCCGCGGCCACGGGTGACGTTGCGCAGGAACGGGAGGACGTCCTCCTGGCCTTCCGGGCCGCCGAAGGAGGCGAGCAGGACGGCGTCGTAATCCTTGGGCGGCATCCGGCCGGCCTCGGTGACCGGATTAACCTCCGTGACTGCGGAGCCGGCCTGGGGATCCAGCGGGCTCACGCGAGGACCTCTGCGACCTCTGCGGCGCCGATGCGGCGGCCGGTGTAGAACGGGACTTCCTCCCGGACGTGGTTGCGGGCCTCGGTGGCGCGAAGGTGCCGCATGAGGTCCACCAGGTCCACCAGCTCAGGAGCCTCGAGCCCGAGGATCCACTCCCAGTCCCCCAGGGCGAAGGAGGACACGGTGTTGGAGATGACCTGCGGGAATTCCCGGCCCAGCAGGCCGTGATCGCGCAGCATCTTGCCGCGCTCTTCCTCGGGCAGGATGTACCACTCGTAGGAGCGGACAAACGGGTACACGCACAGCCATTCAGCCGGCGCCACACCGCGCGAATAAGCGGGGGTGTGGTTCTTGGCGAACTCAGCTTCGCGGTGGACGCCCATGGCGGACCAGACGATCTCGGTGCCGGCAAAAAGCGAACTGCGGCGGATGTCGCGGATGGCCTGCTGCAGCGCCTCGGGCTTCGCACCGTGAAGCCACACCATCACGTCGGCGTCTGCGCGCATGGCTGATACGTCATAGCTTCCGCGGTGCGTCACGCCTGCCTCGGCCAGCCGGGACAACAGCGCTTCGAAGTCGGTAGCAGCATCGGCGCTGCGCACCAGCTTTTCAGACCGCTTGAACACGGTCCACAGCGTGAAGAACTGCTCGGCTGATTCTTCGGTTTTGGTGACAGATTCGGCAGAAGTGTGGCTCATGGTTACAAGTTTGCCCCTTCCGAACCTGCAAGTCGAAACCGACGACTTCTACAGTGCGTAGAAGTGGTGAACTTCACAGATCCCGGCCCACGTGGTTCCAATGGGCCGTTTCCGGTCCGTCTTAGATCCGGCGGATCCGGGCGAAAACCAGTCCGGCGGCCCCAGCGGAACCCAGCAGCCCCACACCGAGCCAGACCTTCGCCGCTTCGGGCTCCGGTTCAGCGTTTGTGGCGGACGCAGTGGCCTGCCTGGACGGCGAACTTCCGGCGGTACCTTTACCGGCAGTCGGTGTGGGACCGGCGCTGGTGGCACTGGACGGGGACGGGCTTCCCGTGGGCGTGAGTGCTTGGGTGGAATCCGGCTGACCCCGGTACATCGGACCCGGCGCCGGCTCGGCAGCGGTGCCTTCCGCAACCGAAGAATTTCCGGCAGCTCCTGACGCTGCTCCGGTGTCCCCTGAGGTACCCGACGGCGGGACAGGGGATCCCGGCGTCGAAGGACTTTGGGCGGGCGTGCCGGAAGCCGCCTCACCCGGCGCGGCCGGAGCCGGGGAGGCCGGCGTCGGCGCGGCGGAAGGGGATGCCGGGGCAGGGGATGCAGGGGCAGGGGATGCAGGCGCCGGCGAAGAAGGCGGTGTCGTGGGGACCGGTGACGGTGTGGTGGCCGCCGGTGTTCGCGCGGCGCTCGAAGTGGCTGCGGGTGACGACGACGGAACAGGCGACGGAGTGTCGGTGGCGCCGGCAGACCCGTCGGAAATGCCCAACAGGTCCTTCAGTGGACCTCTTTCGGCAGGTTCCTTGCCTGAGCCGGCTGCATGCCCGGGCCGGGCGGGCGGCTCTTTGCCGTTGGCCGCGTATGACGCCGGCACTCCTGCGGAAAAGACCAGTATCGCTCCGATGGCGGCGGCTGCAGCTCCGCGCCGGAGTCCCCCATGGACACTGGTCCGGGAACGGGAAAGTTCGGACCTGTAAATAACCATAGGTACCGACCCTAGCCACATCGCGAAGGGAGCGAAAACCGAAAAATACCCCTCCAAAAACGCCCTGCACCGCCGATCCCCGGCTGAGCAGGGACGATGGTCAGCTGAGCAGTTTTCGAACCTGCTGACGTGTGTCAGACACCACGGCGGCGAGTCCGTTGCCGGCCACCCACCCGCCTACAATGGCCAGCGCTGGCTGTGCGGCGCAGAGTTCCCTGACCTCGGCCACCCGCGCCTTGTGCCCAACGGCCGCAAAAGGCAGGGCCCCTTCCCACCTGACAACATCCCAATCAACAACGTCTTTGCTCTGGACCGGGACCTCCAGCAGTGCAGACGCGTCGCGCAGGGCTGCAGCCAGGAGTTCCGCGTCGCTTGTGGGCGCCGCGCCTGTGGAACCCGTGGTTGCGGTTCCGTCCAGGCGCCCATAGGACAGCCGCAGCACATGGGTTCCCGGTCCTGCCGCGGCAGCCAGCCAGTCCCATTTTGCCGTTGCATGCGTGAGGGCTTTCGCTTCAATACCCGGAGCCTGGGGTGCCACCAGGATCCCGGTGCCCCGCGGCCGCCCGTCCAGCTCGGGCACGTCCACCACGAGCGTGACCAGCCGGACGTCGGGCCCGCTTTCCGGACTTCTGCCGGCCAGTGCGGGCACTGCTGCCTGCAGCAGCCCGACGGCAGCCGGGCCCGGGAGCGCCACCACCAGCGCGCCGCCGTCGTACGTTGCGTCCGCGGTGGTGACACGCCAGCCGTCCGCCGTCCGGGCAACAATTTCCGCGGCTGAACCGCCTTGCAGCGTCACGCCGCGCTCCCGCAAATCGGCGAGCAGGGCGGCGATGAGGGTGTGCATGCCGCCCACAAGGCTCGCGACGGCGGAGCCCGCCTTGGCGAGGGCAGGCTGGCCGGCATTGTGGGAAGCGGGAGTTCCCGACGGCGGCGCCTGAGTTTGCGGGGCAGCGGGACTGCGCCGCTGGGCAGCAACAGCCGCGGCGAGGGAGCCGTGCCGGGTGATCCCGGCGCGCAACCCGGGGGCCACCATGTCGACGTCGAGGAGGGCGGGGTCCGCTGAATGCACTCCCCCGACCACCGGGGCCACGAGGCGGTCCAGGACGCGGCGGCCCATCCGGGCGCGCACCAAGGCCGAGACGCTGGTGACATCCCCGGATACGCCCACCGAGGCCGGCAGGAACCTGTCCAGCGACGCCCGGAGCGAGCCGGTAAAGCCCAACGTCCGGCGGACTTCCGGGTCCCAGGGGTTGGCGGGAATGCCCAATACTCCCGTCCTGGGCAGTTCGCGCGCACCCTCGGGAAGCTGCACCCAGGCGCCGCCTGGCTTGGGCTCAACGATCCTGTCAGCGAGCCCCAGTTCGCCGGCCAGGTCGGCCACGGCGGTGGACCGGGTGGCGAAGGATTCGGCTCCGCTGTCCAGGGTCAGGCCGGCAACAACGTGGCTGCCGACGCAGCCGCCCCACGTGTCCGTCGCTTCCAGGACGGTCACGGAAAGGCCCGCGGCGGCCAACTCCCGCGCGGCCAGCAGGCCGGAGATGCCGCCGCCCAGGACGAGGGCTGTCCGGGCGGGCTTCGTGGTGCTGCCCACGGACCTACTCCGGGGAGATGGAGTGGATGAGTTCGACCACCCGGGTCAGGACGGCGGGGTCGGTTTCGGGCGGCACACCGTGGCCGAGGTTCAGCACATGGCCGGGTGCCTCGGCTCCGGCTGCAATCACTTCGCGTACGTGGGCTTCAAGGACCTCCCACGGCGCGGAGAGCAGTGCGGGATCGATGTTTCCCTGCAGCGGGACGCTGCCGCCCAGGCGCCTGTTGGCCTCGTCCAGCGGGAGGCGGTAATCCACGCCCACAACGTCCACGCCGACGTCGCGCATGGCAACCAGCAGTTCCGAGGTTCCGGTGCCGAAGTGGATCAGCGGCGCGCCAAGGTGACGGACGTGGTCCAGCGCGCGGGCCGAAGCGGGCGCCACGTACTTCTCGTAATCGGCCAAGCCCAAGGACCCGGCCCACGAATCAAACAACTGCCCCGCGGAGGCCCCTGCTTCAAGCTGCGCACGCAGGAACATGCCCGAGGCGTCGGCTGCCCAGTTGGCCAGGGCGGTCCAGGTTTGGGGGTCCGCATGCATCATGGTGCGCGGGCCCAGGTGGTCGCGGGACGGCTTGCCTTCCACCATGTACGCCGCGAGCGTGAAGGGTGCGCCGGCGAAACCGATCAAGGGGGTCTTGCCGAGCTGCGCCACCGTCAGGCGGACCGCTTCCCGGATGGGCTCCAGCGCTTCCCAGGTCAGCTGCGGCAGGGCGGCGACATCCGCTGCGGTGCGGACCGGCTTCTCCAGCACGGGTCCCACGCCGGGAACAATGTCCACGCCGACGCCCGCGAGCTTCAGCGGGATCACAATGTCCGAGAAGAAGATGGCCGCGTCAACGTCGTGGCGCCGGACCGGCTGCAGGGTGATCTCGGATGCCAGCTCCGGCCGCAGGCACGAGTCCAGCATTGCCACGCCCTCGCGCACCTTCAGGTACTCAGGGAGGGAGCGTCCGGCCTGCCGCATGAACCACACCGGGCGCCGGGACGGCTTCCCGCCACGGTACGCGGTGATCAGCGGGGAATCCGCGGTGCGCCCGTCCATCAGCGGATGGCCGGCGGCAAGGGCGCCACCCTCAGGCAGGGCATTGGTCGCGGCATTGGACACGGCGGAGCTGGAAGTCATGCTTTCGATTGTGCCCAAAATCGGGCGTAAAAGATAACGACAACCTGTCACCTGCCGCATCGCCGCCGGCCCCGTGGTCCGAATCACAGGCCCTTGTTGCCAGGCCCACCTCCCCTGGTTGTTCTACCGGGCCACGAAAAAGCTATGATTGACCTGCTGTGGTTCTTTTCTCATTGGTGGCTACACACGCCGACATCGATCTTGAGACCGTTGCTCAGTTGAGCAACGGTGCTTCAGAGATCGCCACATCCGCTCTCTCCGGATCGCCGGCAGTGACGGGTGCGGTAGTCCTTGCCACCTGCAACCGCTATGAAATCTACGGCGAAGCGCCGCATCCGGACGATGTCGAGGCAGCCCGCGCGGCCCTCGTCTCCCAGATCAGCGGCCTCAGCGGCCTGAATGAGCAGTTGGTCTCGCGTTCCTTCAGCACCCGGACCGGTTCCGAAGTCACCCAGCACCTGTTCGCTGTGAGTGCCGGACTGGATTCCGCCGTCGTGGGTGAGCGTGAAATCGCTGGGCAGGTCCGGCGGGCCCTCATCACCGCCCAGCATGAAGGCACCGCCAGCTCGGGCCTGGTCCGCCTCTTCCAGGCCGCATCCAAAACGGCCAAGGACGTCGGCGCGCAGACAGCCCTCGGTTCCCGCGGCCTGTCCATCGTTTCCGTCGCCCTGGATCTGGCCACCGATTTGTCCGAATTCCCTGACTGGTCCACCAAAAAAGTCGTGGTGTTCGGCACCGGCGCCTATGCCGGCGCCACCATGGCGCTGCTGCGTGAGCGTGGCTGCACCGATATCTCCGTATTCTCCTCCTCCGGGCGCGCCGAAGGCTTCGTCGCAACACGCGGTGGGACTGCCCTGGATTCGGACTCGCTCCGGCCTGCCGTCGCGGCCGCGGACGTCATGATCGGCTGCAGCGGTTCGGACACCCGCGTTGAGGCAGCAGAGCTGGCCGAGATCCGCGCCCTGTCCCCGCAGCCACTCATCGCCATCGACCTCGCCCTCACCCACGATTTTGACCCCGAAGTGGGAGAGCTCGACGGCGTTGAGCTGCTCACGCTGGAATCCGTGCGTCTGGCGGCACCCCAGGAACAGGCCGAATCGCTGGCCCAGGCCAGCGGCATTGTTTCCGGTGCAGCCCAGGCCTTCGAGCAGGAGCGCGAGGTCCGCTCGGTGGATTCGGCCATCGTGGCTCTCCGCCGGCACACCATGAATGTCCTGGACGCCGAGATGGAGAAGGTCCGTGCGCGCCACGGCTGCACAGCGGCCGCCGAGGAAGTGGAATTCGCCCTCCGCCGGATGGTCAGGCAGCTGCTGCACGTACCCACGGTGCGGGCGCGCGAGCTTGCCGCCAACGGCCAGCAGGACGACTACGTTTCAGCCCTCGAAACCCTCTACGGAATCACCGTGGAGCAGCCGGCTGCCCCCGCCCCGGCGGAATGCCCTGTGGACCACCGGGGCCTCGAAACCGCCTGACCGCCCCGGCAACGCGCGTTCCTGAATTGCGCTGCTAGTAGACGGGCTTTTGCGGCTCAACGTCGCGCACCCAGGCCAGGATGCCGCCGTCGAGATGGCTGACCCGCTGGTAACCGGCCTTCCGTGCCGCCGCCAGCACGGCCGCCGAGCGGGTCCCTGCCTTGCAGTGGAACACAATGTCCTTGTCCTGCGGCAGTTCGGTCCAGGCTTCTCCGGCCAGAATGCGGCCCTGCGGGATCAGCACGGCACCGTCGATGCTGACAATGTCGTGTTCACCCGTTTCGCGGACGTCCACCAGTTCGAAGTCCTTCAGGCCCGCCTTGCGCGATGCCAGCATGGTGGCCAGCTGGGTGGCCGTGACGGTGTGCTCGGTATCGGTGTCAGCGGCCGGTGCGATGCCGCAGAACGCGTCATAGTCCGTCAGTTCGGTGATGGGTTCCGCAGCAGGGTCCTTGGACACACGGATCTCACGCCAGCTGCCGCCGAGGGCGTCGAACAGAGCCACACGTCCCAAAAGGGAACGCCCGACGCCGGTGATCAGCTTGACTGCCTCCGTCACCATGAGGGACCCCACGGCCGCGCAGAGCATGCCGAACACGCCGCCTTCACCGCAGGAGGGCACGGAGCCGGCCGGCGGCGCCTCGGGATACAGGTCGCGGTAGGTGGGCCCGTGCTTTTCCCAGAACACACTGACCTGGCCATCGAAGCGGAAGATGGAACCCCACACGTAGGGTTTGCCCAGGATCGCAGCGGCATCGTTGACCAGGTACCGGGTGGCGAAGTTGTCAGCGCCGTCCAGGATGAGATCATAGTCCGCGAACAGCTCCAGGGCGTTGGTGGCGTCAAGCCTCAGGTCGTGGAGCCGGACCTCCACCAGCGGGTTCAATGCAGCGATGGCCTCCCGGGCTGATTCGACTTTGGGCCGGCCTACATCGGCAACACCGTGGATCACCTGGCGCTGCAGGTTGCTGAGGTCCACGGAATCGTCGTCGACTATTCCCAGCGTCCCTACTCCGGCGGCGGCAAGGTACAGCAGCGCCGGCGAGCCGAGTCCCCCGGCACCGATGACCAGGACCTTGGCGTTCTTCAGCCGCCGCTGCCCCACCGCACCGATTTCGGGAATAATAAGGTGCCGCGAATAGCGTTCCACCTCGGCCGGAGTCAGTTCACCGGCGGGCTCCACCAGCGGTTCGAGAGAAACAGGGGAGACATTTGCGGTCAATGTTGAAGCCATACTTCAATGTATGCCCCGAGATACCGCCCGGTCATATTACCGCACAGTAAAGTGGAGATAACTGCAAGGGAAAGTAGGACAACTGTGGTCCATGAAGCACGGGCTGACCGGGCGTCCGGCGGCGAACCTGCCGTACCTCCGCGAACAGGACAACGATCGGCCCGGCTTCCCCGGGATGAGCGGCGGGCGCAGCTGCTCGCCGCGGCCCAGGAGGTCTTTGTGGCCAATGGCTACCACGGCGCCGCGATGGACGAGATCGCCGAGACCGCCCATGTCAGCAAACCTGTGCTCTACCAGCATTTCCCGTCCAAACGGGAGCTGTACATTGCCCTGCTGGACAGCCATCTCGCTTCCCTGACGGACCTGATGCTTGGCGCCCTGAGCTCCACCGTGGACAATAAAGAGCGCGTCCAGGCTGTGATGCGGGCGTACTACCGTTTTATTGCCAGTGACGACCAGGCGCACCGGCTCGTCTTTGAATCGGACCTCATCAACGATCCCGATGTCAGCTCCAGGCTGGAAACGTTCAATAAGACTTTCGCGGATGCCGTGGCACGAGTGATCGCCGAAGACACCAAGCTGCCGCACCTCGAAGCACAGCTGCTGGGCCGCGGACTGGCAGGAATGGCCCAGGTCAGCGCACGCTACTGGCTGGAAACGGACGGGAATCTGGACCTCGATGTGGCCAGCGACCTCATTTACCGTTTAGCTTGGCGCGGAATCTCGCGCTTTCCCAAAGAGTCCTAGACTACAAATAAGAGACACCTAATAAATTTTGATTGGCTGGGAGGCCCCGCATTGGAAATTAAGATCGGCGTACAGAATATTGGCCGCGAAATCGTCCTGGAATCCAACCAGGACGCCGACGCCGTTGCCAAAGTTGTGGAAGCAGCCATTACCAAGGGCAGCGAGCTTCGCCTGACGGATGAGAAGGGACGGGTCATCATCGTTCCCGGCAATGCCCTGGGCTACGTGGAAATCGGTGCCGAAGAAGCCCGCCGCGTCGGTTTCGGCCAGTTCTAACCGCAGGCATCCATTGCTTTCGCTCACCATTGTTGTCCTCGCGACAGCGGCTGCCGGTTTTATCGTCTGGGCAAATGACAAACGCCATACCCGGTACGGCATGGGGCTGCCCGCAGGGGTTGCCGTTGCCGTGGGCGCGCTCAGCTGGATCATTTTCATGGCAGCAGGCTTGGGCTACAAACCGGGGCTGACCTGGATCCCGTGGGTCCTGCCGATGGTTCTCGGCACGGCGGCGGCCATCGGAACCGTCATCTACCTCGGACGGGCCCGCACCCGGCAGGACACCAAGAGGCTGACACAGGCCCTCAGGCTGTAGCGGGACCTTTCGAGGGACGCCGCGTGCCGTTCAGGACGGGCGCCCGGGCTGGGCGCCTGCCTCGGTGCACACACAGAGCCGGTTTCCCTGCGCATCCGTGACCACCACCCAGTCGGGTGCGTGGTCACGGTTCATTAAGGCCCCGGTGGCAGCCGTCTTCTCCAGCACCGGCCCGGATTCGGCCTGGCTCCAGTGCACATCCAGATGGAACCTGCTGCTGTTGGGGGTCCGGGTTTCCTGGAACCAGATGTTGGGCCCACGGCCATAAGGGTCCACCAGATCCCCGCCCGCGGTCTTCCTATATCCCAACGCGACACGCCACACTTCGGCGATCTCCGCGGGGTCAGCTGTATCGATGCCCACTTCCACCGTCCGGAACAGCCCGGGCTGGGCCTCAGCGCCCACTGCGGCAGCCGCGGCACTGGCTGCCTCGGCAGCAGCTACGTCGCGCTCCGTGACCTCACCTCCGGCGTCGTGGGAGGTATAGCGGATGAACACGCGGTTGTAGCGCCAGTCCAGGTCAGGGTGATGGTTCTGTTCTTCCGCGGAACGTCCGACGGCGGCAATCAGCTCGAGTGCCACGGCCGACGTCGGCGCCTTGTAGACGGTGACCAGGCCACCCAACCGATACCGCCAGTCCGGGAGTGTTGCCAGGGCTGCGTCGATTTGCTCACGGGTGAGTACGTCTTCCTTGCCGGCCACAGCGGTCTCCTTTGCTCACACTCCAGAGCCCGGCCCGGCGGACGGCAGCAGGCACCTGCCTAGAGGAACTCTGCCCGGCCTTCCATGGCCGATGACGCCAGGGCGTGCTCACGGCGCGGTATCCTGCCGGCCGCTTTCGCCAGCCTACCGGCGATAACGGCGTGCTTGAAGGCTTCGCCCATCAGGGCCGGGTTCTGGGCGCGCGTCACTGCCGTGGCCAGCAGAACCGCATCACAGCCCAGTTCCATGGCGAGCGCCGCGTCCGACGCCGTCCCGATACCGGCGTCCAGCACCACCGGCACCGACGCCCGCGACACGATCAGTTCGATGTTGTGCGGGTTCAGGATGCCCAGGCCGGTGCCGATGGGCGCGCCGAGCGGCATCACGGCGGTGGCCCCCAGGTTCTCCAGCCGAAGCGCGAGGACCGGGTCATCGTTGGTGTAGGCGAAAACCTTGAAACCCCGGTTCACCAGCTGTTCCGTAGCGTCCACCAGCTCCACGGCGTCCGGCAACAGGGTCTGTTCGTCGGCGATGACTTCCAGCTTGATCCAGTCGGTCTCAAGCGCTTCGCGGGCCAGTTCAGCCGTCATGACCGCATCGCGCGCAGTGAAACAGCCTGCCGTGTTGGGCAGGACCCGGATCCCATGGTCCACCAGGAGCTGGAACAGGGATCCCGATTCGGATGGCGAGTAGCGCCGCATGGCCACCGTGGTCAGTTCGGTACCGGACGCGAGCAGGGCCGCGCCCAGACCGTCCAGGCTGGGGGCGCCGCCGGTGCCCATGATCAGGCGGGAACCGAGCCCCACCCCGTCGATGATCAGGGGGTCGTTGGACACTGGGTGGTCTTTTCCGCTTGTCGGGATGATGCCGGTTTCTGTCATGGTGTCAGCCTCCCTGGACTGCCGTGACGAGTTCGACGTCGTCACCCTCGGCGAGCGCTGTCACGAACCACTGGCTGCGGGGCACAACTTCGGCATTACGGGCCACTGCCACGCCGAGTTTCCCGCCGTCGGCCGCCTGGCCGCTGGCTGCGAGGGTACGGCCGGTGACCTGGCTGACCAGGGCAGTAATGGAAGCGTCGCTGGCCACGGTATGGCGCAAGCCGTTGAGGATGATGTTCATACTGATTCCTTTTGCGGGTGGGTGCGGGAAAATCTTGTGGGGTTCATGGCTTCCCAACGCCGGTCCTCCTGGCCATCCATCAGGTCCGCGCAAATTGCTGCGGCCGCCGGTGCCAGGAGCACACCGTGGCGGAAGAACCCGGTGGCGATGATCAGCCCGTGGATGCCGGGGACCCTGCCAAGGAGCGGTGCGTTGTCCGGGGTGGCGGGGCGCGCCCTTGCGGTACTTTCGAGGAGTTCCAGCTCCGAGACTGCGGGCACCAGGACCTGGGCGTCCCGCAGCAGTTGGTAGACGCCGCCGGCGGAGACTGCCGCATGGCTTTTGGCACCAGCTCCGGCAGCGCCCTCCCCCGCTGACAGCCCGTCCTCACGCTGGGTGGCGCCGATCACCACCGTGCCGTCCTGCCGCGGAACCAGATAAACGGGCACACCGTGGACCAGCCCACGGACAGTGGATGTGACCAGCGGGCGGAGGTGCCGGGGCACGGCCAGGCGCAGGATGTCCCCGTAGACAGGCCGGAGGGGAAGGTGCAGTCCTTCCGGCAGGCCCTCAAGGGAGGCTGCGTGCAACCCGTTGGCCACGATGGTCTCCCGGGCAAGGATGGTCCCACCGCGTGCCAGTTTCACGCCGGCGACGTGCCCGTCCGCCCAGAGAAGCGAAGCTGCCCGGTCCTCCACGGCGAATCCGCCGGTGGCCCCGTCAACCATGGATCCCGCACCGGGTTCGTGGGCAGACAAGAGCTCCCGCAAGGACGCCACCAGTTTCCGCGGATCAACCTGATGGTCCGCAGCAATCTCCAGGGCGCAGGAGATGGCCGGACTGAGAAGGCTTTCCCTGGCCCTGGCCTCGCGGACGGTGAGCGGTTCCACCTGGAGGCCATTGGCCTGCTGGACCGAACGCAGGTCCATCAGCGCCCGGCGGTCCCCAGCATCCGCGCCGACGGCGAGGGTCGGCGTCGTCAGGTAGCCGGGATCCGGGGCTCCCGCCCGGGCAAGGTCCGCAGCAAAAGCAGGCCACCGGCCGGAGGCCTCGAGCATCAGCTCCAGGAGGTCCTCTTCCTGGTAATGGAGTTCGCTGACCGGTGCGAGCATCCCGGCAGCCGCCCAGCTGGCGCCCTGGCCGGGGGCGTCGTCGATCAGGGCCACAGAACGGCCCGAACGCCTCGCTTCCCAGGCGATGCAATGGCCCACCACTCCGCCGCCGATCACCGCCACATCCGCGTGGATGTCCGCATGGATTGTCTGCTCAGCGTGAAGCATCAAGGGGTTCCTTCCCTACGCCGGTACTAGCCGGATCAGGTCAAGCGGTCGGCTCTGATGCCCTCTCAGCCCGGCAGCTTTATGACGGCTGCTACGGGCTCCCGCAGTACCCGCCCAGTTTAGGGGAATTAGGCTGGCTTCCATGAACGTGACTTCCGCACCCTCTTCCAGCACATCCGCCACCGGCTCCGCACCGGATCCCGCCAGCGGACTCCCCGTCAGTGCCAGGCTCTACCTCTGCACCGATTCGCGCCGGGACCGCGGGGACTTTGGCGAGTTCGTGGAGGCGGCGTTTGCCGGCGGTGTAGACATCATTCAGCTCCGCGACAAGACGATCGAGGCGGCCGAGGAACTGGAGCTGCTGGCGGTACTCCGGGCCGCCGCCGAGCGCCACGGGCGGCTGTGGGCAGTCAATGACCGAGCGGACATTGCCCTGCTGTCCGGCGCGCCGGTCTTCCATATCGGGCAGCAGGATCTCCCGGTGGCATCCGCCCGCTCGCTGCTTGGCACAAACGCCCTGATCGGGCTTTCCACGCACACCACGGAACAGGTGGAGGGCGCCCTGCGGCTCTCGTCCGCCCTGTCCACGCCCGACGGCGGACTGGACTACTTCTGTGTCGGTCCGGTGTGGGCCACACCCACCAAGCCCGGGCGTGCAGCCGTTGGCCTAGACCTGGTGCAGTACGCCGCGCAGGCTGTCCGCGATGCCGGCGCTACGCAGGCCACCGTCCCCTGGTTCGCGATCGGTGGAATCGACCTGGACAACGTCGAACAGGTGGTGGCCGCCGGGGCACGCAGGATTGTGGTGGTGCGTGCCATCACTGAGGCCTCCGATCCTGCGGCCGCGGCCGCAGCGCTCCTGGCCGCCCTTGACGCGGGGGCCGCCTGATACCGAGCCGCGTGAAAACCAGCCACGCGGCGGGCCCAGGCGTGCACGATCAGCGGAAATCGGGCTAGTCTGACTTTTGTGCCACATCATCGTTTAGCTCCCTACGTCCGCGAACACACCAACGCCCTGGAAGCGGCGCTGAGTGCACTCCGGACTGAGCTGGAGCTGCCCGGGCCCTACCCGGAAGAGGCGGTCCGCGACGCCGAGGCCGCCGTCGCCTCGCACGAACTGCCCGAAGCGGACCTGACGCACGTGGAGTTCCTGACCGTGGATCCGGCGTCGTCCACTGACCTTGACCAGGCCCTGTTCATTGAGCGCGGCGGCGCCGGGTACCGCGTCCTTTATGCAATCGCCGACGTCCCCTCGTTCGTCCGCCCCGGCGGCGGGCTGGACGCCGAGACCCGCCGGCGGGGCCAGACGTTCTACGCGCCCGACGGCCGCATCCCGCTGCACCCGGAGGTCATCAGCGAAGGGGCGGGAAGCCTCCTGGCCGGCCAGCTCTGCTCCGCGTTCGTCTGGGAGTTTGACCTGGACGATGCCGCCCAGGTCTCTTCCGTGGCGGTCCGCCGGGCCAGGATGTCCAGCCGGGCCAAGCTGTCCTATAAGGGTGTCCAGGCCGAACTGGACGCCGGGTCAGAGAACCCGGTGCTGCAGCTCCTGAAGGAAGTGGGGCTCAAGCGCGTCGAGCTGGAGCGCCAGCGCGGCGGGGCGAGCCTGAACATGCCGGAACAGGAAATCGTCCAGCTGCCCGACGGCGGCTACCGGATTGCCGCGGCGCCCCAACTGCCGGTGGAGGACTGGAATGCGCAGATTTCCCTGATGACCGGGATGGCGGCCGCCAAGCTGATGCTTGACGGGAAGGTGGGCATCCTGCGCACCATGCCGGCCCCGGACGAGAGGTCGCTGCGCCATTTCCGGATCCAGACCGAAGCCCTGGGCAAGCCCTGGGACGGAAAAATCAGCTACGGCGAATACCTCCGCAGCCTCAATCCGACCGACCCCCGGCAGCTGGCCATCCTGCACTCCGCCGGAATGCTGTTCCGTGGCGCCAGCTACACCGCCTTTGACGGGACTGTCCCCGACGACGCAATCCAGTCCGCCATCGGCGCCGCCTATGCCCACACCACGGCACCGCTGCGCAGGCTGATCGACCGCTTTGTCCTCGTGATCTGCGAGGCCCTGAGCAACGGCCGGCCAGTACCGGACTGGGCGCGGGAGGCACTTCCGTCCCTGCCGGAAATCATGGCAGGGTCCGATCAACTGGCGGCCCGGATGGAACGGATGGCGCTGGACACCGTGGAGGCCGCGCTGCTGGTCAACCACATCGGCCAGGATTTCGATGCGATTGTGATTTCAGGTTCCAAACCGCAGAAGGACAACGGCAACGGCAAAAACGGGAATGGCAAAAACGGCAACGGAAAGAACGGGAACGGCCCGTCAGGAGTCATCCAGATCGCCGAACCCGCCGTCACGGCCCGGTGTGCGGGCGATCTGGAGTCCGGCACCAAGGTCAGGGTCCGCCTGATCTCTTCGGACATCGCCACCCGTGAGGTCCATTTCGAACTGCTGCCCTAGCCCTTTACACCCGGTTTGACGTGGCCAAAGCCGGTAATTGGGGTCCTTGCGGCTAGACTGAAGAAGTAGATATGGATGCCCGGTCGTTGATTTCCTTGATTTTGAATTCAACAAGCCCGCCCCTACGCGATCTTGAGATGTACCCGTTGGTCACCAGTGCCAGCATTTAGATAGCCCGCGATCGGCTTCCACTGGATTTGCTTGCGCGCTTCGAGCGTGCTCCGGAACGGCCTCCCGGCCGGCCCGTTGAGCAGGCAGCGCCAATGCCCAAATGAATAAGGAAACTCCCCTGTGAGTGAATTGCATACCCACCAACTGCTGACTGACGACGCCGGCATCGAGACGATCGAACCCGAAGAGACCATCATCTCGGACGAGAAGCCGCACGAGATCGAGGAGAAATCCTTCGCGGACTACAACGTCCGCGCCGATATTGTGGAGTCCCTGGCTGACGCCGGAATCACGCACCCCTTCCCCATCCAGGCCATGACCCTGCCGGTGGCGCTCTCGGGCCATGACATCATCGGCCAGGCCAAGACCGGCACCGGCAAGACCCTCGGCTTCGGCATCCCCGCCCTGCAGCGCGTGGTGGGACCGGACGACGCCGGCTTCGACAAGCTCGCCGTCCCTGGCGCGCCCCAGGCCCTGATCATCGTCCCCACCCGCGAGCTGGCAGTCCAGGTAGCCAACGATCTCCAGACTGCCTCCCGCAAGCGCAACGCGCGCATCACCACCATCTACGGCGGCCGCGCGTACGAGCCGCAGGTGGAAGCCCTGCAGCAGGGCGTCGAGATCGTCGTGGGCACCCCCGGCCGCCTCATCGACCTCTATAAGCAAAAGCACCTCGTGCTGAAGAACGTCAAGATGGTCATCCTGGACGAAGCCGACGAAATGCTGGACCTTGGCTTCCTGCCCGACGTCGAGACGCTCATCGCCGGCACCCCTGCGGTCCGCCAGACCCTGCTGTTCTCGGCCACCATGCCGGGCCCGGTAGTCGCCATGGCCCGCCGCTACATGACGAAGCCCACCCACATCCGCGCTGCCGATCCCGACGACGAAGGCCTCACCAAGCGCGATATCCGCCAGCTCATCTACCGTGCCCACAGCATGGACAAGATCGAGGTTGTTGCCCGTATCCTGCAGGCCCGCGGCCGCGGCCGCACCATCATCTTCACCAAGACCAAGCGCACCGCAGCCAAGGTGGCAGAGGAACTCGTGGACCGCGGCTTCGCGGCCGCAGCCATCCACGGCGACCTCGGCCAGGGCGCCCGCGAGCAGGCCCTCCGCGCGTTCCGCAACAACAAGGTCGATGTCCTCGTAGCCACCGACGTCGCCGCCCGTGGCATCGACGTGGACGACGTCACGCACGTGATCAATTACCAGTGCGTCGAAGACGAAAAGATCTACCTGCACCGTGTTGGCCGTACCGGCCGTGCGGGCAACAAGGGCACCGCAGTCACGTTCGTTGACTGGGACGACATGCCCCGCTGGGGCCTGATCAACAAGGCCCTGGGCCTGAGCGTCCCCGAGCCGGTGGAGACGTACTCCTCTTCGCCGCACCTCTTCGAAGAGCTGGACATTCCGGAGGGAACCAAGGGACGTCTCCCCCGCAACAAGCGCACGCTGGCCGGCGTCAATGCCGAGGTCCTGGAGGACCTGGGCGAGACCGGAAAGAAGAACACCCGCAGCAGCAGCGGCGGACGCGACAGCAGCCGGGACAGCAGCACCCGTTCCGGCGGCTCACGTGACGGGGCCCGCGATGGTGCCCGTGAAGGCGCCCGTGTTAGTGCCCGTGACACCAGCCGCGACCGCGTCCGGAGCTCCCGCGGCACCGGCGATTCAGCCGGCCGATCCGGTGAGCGCCGCCGTCGTCCGTCTGAATCAACACCGGCAGGGACCGGTCCTGCTGTTGAAGCTGCAGCAACGGCACCGTCGGACGGCGAGCAGCCCTCGCGTACCCGCCGGAGCCGGACACGCACCCGCCGCCGCAACGGCGAAGTGGTGGCGGGTGCCGACACCGGCTCGCAGCCCGGAAGCACCGAGGCCTAAATATCTCAATGACTGACACCGTCTGGGCGCCGGACGGCAGCAACCTGGTGGTTCACGCGGATAACGCGGAGTTCCTCCCCTCGCTGCCGGACGGCGCCTTCACACTCATTTACGTGGATCCGCCCTTCAACACAGGCAGGGTCCAGAAGCGCCAGGAAACCCGAATGGTGCTCAACACCGACGGTGACGGCGACCGCGTGGGCTTCAAAGGGCGCTCCTACGACACCATCAAGGGCGCACTGCACCGGTACGACGACGCGTTCAGTGACTACTGGTCCTTCCTGGAACCCAGGCTGGTGGAGGCCTGGCGCCTGTTGGCCGATGACGGCACGCTCTACCTGCACCTGGATTACCGGGAAGTCCACTACGCCAAAGTCATGCTTGATGCGATCTTTGGCCGCGAGTGCTTCCTGAACGAGATCATTTGGGCCTACGACTACGGTGCGCGCGCGAAATTCCGCTGGCCCACCAAACACGACAACATCCTCGTCTACGTCAAGAACCCGGCGAAATACCATTTCGACAACGCCGAGGTGGACCGCGAACCGTACATGGCACCCGGCCTGGTCACGCCCGCCAAACGCGAACTCGGAAAGCTGCCCACCGATGTCTGGTGGCACACCATCGTCTCCCCCACCGGCAAGGAAAAAACCGGCTACCCCACCCAGAAGCCCGAGGGCCTGATCCGCCGTGTGGTGGCTGCCTCAAGCCGCCCGGGTGATTGGTGCCTGGACTTCTTCGCGGGTTCGGGGACCCTCGGGGCAGTGGCGGCAAAGCTGGACCGGAAGTTTGTCTGCGTGGACCAGAACCAGCCGGCCATCGATGTCATGGCCAAACGGCTGGGCGCGCGGGCGGAGTTCGTTTCGTTTCAGGCTGACCAGCTTCCCGCCAAGCTAGCGGGAAGCTGACCGGCGCACCACAGGTGTGCCGGTACCGAGCTCCTCGATCCGCGCCAGGACCTCGGGCGTTGTCAGGTTTTCCCCCAGCAGGTTGGGCTTGCCCGTGCCGTGGTAGTCCGAGGAACCGGTGACCAGCAGGCCGTGGCGTTCCGCCAGCTTGTGGAGAAACGCCCGGCCTTCCGCCGGATTGTCGCGGTGCTCGATCTCCAGGCCCGCCAGGCCGGCGTCGATCATTTCCCGGTAGGTATGCTCCCCCACCACCCGGCCGCGCCCTGACGCCACCGGGTGCGCAAATACCGGGACACCGCCGGCGGACCGGACCAGTTCGACCGCTGTGGCGGGATCGGGGGCGTAGTGCTGGACAAAGTACCGCGAACGCGAGGTCAGGATCGATGAGAACGCTTCGGCCCGGTCTGAGACAACCCCGGCGGCAACCAGGGCGTCGGCGATGTGCGGCCGCCCCAGCGTGGCGCCGGGCGCCACATGGTGGATGACGTCATCCCACGTCAGCGGGTAGTCCTCCGCCAGGAGAGTCACCATCCGCTCAGCGCGGATAAGGCGCGCGTCCTTGGCCTTGGTGATTTCCTCGAGCAGCCCCGGGTGGGCCGGATCGTGGAGGTAGCTCAGGAGGTGGACGCTGATGCCCAGCTCTGTCCGGCAGGAAACCTCCATGCCGGGCACAAGTGCCACCCCGTTTTCCAGCGCCGCGGCGGATGCCTCCGCCCAGCCATCGGTGGAATCGTGGTCCGTCAGCGCGACGACATCCAGGCCGGCCCGGGCAGCAGAAGCCATCACATCGGCCGGGGCTTCCGTGCCATCGGAAACGTTTGAGTGGGCATGCAGGTCAATCCTCACCAGCCCAGCCTAGTAGCCTGAGCGCGGGTGCGGTGGCCGGGTCAGGCCGCTGGTGAGACGATGGTGCGGTGAACTCTGCCGAAAATACCCCTGATTCTGCATCCCAGCCCCTCGACGAGCGCGTCAACAACCGCTCGCAGCGGCCCAGTTCGGAGGCCTTCAAGGCCTTTATGGCCAGCAACTGGGCGCCCGCCAGCCAGGAACTGCCCGGGCTCGACGCCGTCGCCCCGCACGCCGCGAACCGGCGCAAGGCCATCTCGGGCCTCTTCAAAGGTGAACGCCTGGTCCTTCCCGCCGGCCCGCTCAAGGTCCGCTCCAATGACTGCGATTACCGCTTCCGCCCGCACTCAGGCTTCGCGCACCTCACGGGGCTAGGCCTGGATCACGAGCCCGACGCCGTGCTCATCCTGGAACCGGTTGCTGAGGGAACGGGCGACGGCGGCGGTCACCACCGGGCCACGCTGTACTTCCGCCCCCTAGCCGGCAGGGATACAGAGCAGTTCTACGCGGACTCCCGTTCCGGCGAGTTCTGGATCGGCGCGCGGCCAACGCTCGCAGAGTTCGAAGCCCGCCTTGGCCTGGCCACCGCCCACATCGATGAACTCGAAGGGGCTATCACCAAGAACGTTGGCGCTCCCGAAATCGGCGGCATCTCCATCCGCCTCGTCCGCAAGGTTGACGAGAACATCGATGCCCTGGTGGACACCGCGCGCTACAACACCGCCAAGGATCCTGAGAACCTGGACCTCGCCGTCCTCGATGCACTGGACGAAAAACTCTCCGAAGCACTCTCCGAGCTCCGCCTCCTGAAGGACGAGTGGGAGATTGAGCAGATGGAGACCGCAGTGGCCGCCACGGTGGAGGGGTTTGTCGAAGTGGTCAAGGCCCTTCCGCGCGCGCTGACCCATGCCCGCGGTGAGCGGGTTGTTGAAGGTGCCTTCTTTGCGCGTGCCCGCGAAGTAGGCAACGAACTTGGTTATGACACCATCGCCGCCGCCGGCAACAATGCCACCGTGCTGCACTGGACCCGGAACACCGGCCGGATCAATGCCGGTGAACTGCTGTTGCTTGACGCAGGGGTGGAAGCCGACTCCCTGTACACCGCAGACGTTACCCGGACCCTGCCCGCCAACGGCCGGTTCACGGACGTCCAGCGAAAGGTCTACGAGGCCGTCCTGGACGCCGCGGACGCCGGCTTCGCGGCAGCCCGGCCCGGCGCAAAATTCCGGGACATCCATACGGCGGCAACCACGGTACTGGCCGAACGCCTCGCCGGGTGGGGCCTGCTGCCCGTGAGCGTTGAGGAAGCAGTGAGCCCCGAGGGGCAGCAGCACCGGCGCTGGATGCCGCATGGCACCAGCCACCACCTCGGCCTTGACGTGCATGACTGCGCTCAGGCGAAGCGGGAGCTGTACCTCGACGGCGTCCTCACCGAAGGCATGGTCTTCACCATCGAGCCAGGCCTGTACTTCAAGAACGAAGACCTGGGTATCCCGGAGGAGTACCGCGGGATCGGGGTCAGGATCGAGGACGACATCCTTATGACGGCAGGCGGCCCCGTCAACCTCAGTGCCGCACTGCCCCGCAAGGCCGACGACGTCGAGGCCTGGATGGAGGGAATCTACCGCGAGGTGAACCTGGAGCTTGGCAACTAAACCAGAAGGTGGCAACACGTTCTTCGAACCGCTACGCCGCGGGATAACGCTATCCAGACGGCCCGGGATGACACTTCGATAACAATTCCTTGGCAATCGCTTGCCAAGAACTTTTCCGATGCATACGCTGAGGCCGGAGAAAGAAATCGTAGACTGTGTCCTAGCTGCGGTTCTCTGCCAATCTATGCCTTCAAAGGAGAAGTTTCATGGGTATGTCAAAACCACGTCGCCTCGGTGCAATTGCCGCCGCGACCCTCTCTGCACTGATGCTCGCTGCCTGCGGCGGCTCAGGCGGGTCCGCGGGCCAAACTTCCGGAGCAACGCCCGGCAAGGTGGACGGCACCGGTAAGACGCTCAACGTTTTGATGAACGTCACGTCCCAGTATCCCCAGGAGCAGCAGGCCTGGTTCAAGGAGATGGGCACCAAGTTCAAGGCGGAGACCGGAGCCGACATCCAGTGGGAAACGTTCGCTACCGCCAACGATGAGATGACCCGGATCCAGACCTCTGTGGTCTCCGGCCAGGGCCCGGACGTGTACGGCCTTGGCACCACATTCACGCCCACGGCATATTCCACCGGAGCCTTTGTGAAGCTGGGGGACAACGAGTGGAACCAGCTCGGTGGCAAGGACAAATTTGTCCCCGCGGCCCTTGGTATTTCCGGCCCGGACGAGGCAAACCAGATCGGGATCCCGTTTGTAAGCCGGCCGTTTGTGATGGCCTACAACACCGAACTGCTTGCTGCTGCCGGGATCGAGAAACCGGCCACCACGTGGGACGAGTTCACGGAGCACGCCAAGAAGCTCACCAAGGGTGACCAGTACGGCATCGCGGTGGCCTACAAGGACAACTTCGACCCCTGGAAATACATCTGGGGCATGTCCATCCAGGCCGGCAACCCCATCATTGACGGCAGCAAGGTCCGCATTGATGACCCCATCACCAAGAAGGCCTACGAAACCTACTTCGGCTGGGTGACCAAGGACAAGGTGGTTGATCCCTCCTCGGTGGGCTGGGCCAACCCCCAGGCACTTGCTGCCTTCGCCGCCGGCAAGGCTGCCTACTTCCCCATGACGTCACCGTTGTCCATCCCTGCACTGGATGCCTCGGCCGTCAAGGGCAAATACAAGTACGCCCTGATGCCCACCGTTCCCCCGGGTGAGAGCTCCAACCCGTCCGACGGAAAGCCCGCCGCCAGCATCCTTTCCGGCGACAACCTCGTGGTAGCCGACTACTCCAAGCAGAAAGACCTCGCCTTCGCGTTCGTCAAGATGATCACCGAGAAGGACGTCCAGCTCAACTACTTCAAGGTCTTCGGCCAGCTTCCCGCCAACCAGGAAGCCGCCAAGGAACTGGAGACCAATGAGATGATCGCGCCGGCACTTGAATCAGGCGCCAAATCAATTGCTACGCCGTTCAGCGGGGCCTGGGGCGATGTCCAGCTGTCCCTGACCAACGTGGTTGTTCAGTCCATTCCGGACCTCTCCTCAGGTTCCGTCAGCGATTCCAACCTCGCCCAGCGTCTCAAGGACGAGCAGTCCAAGTCGCAGACAGCATTGGACCGGGCCAAAAAGTAAGACCGACCGAACACCTCCGGAAGGTTAAGACACATGGCTAGCAGCGTTACCGAGCCCCGGCCGTCGGACAGCAGTCCGGCGGCCGGGGCGGCCGCCGGACCCGGCGCAGAGAAAAATCCCAAGCGCCGGAAAGGCCTGAGCGAGCGCAACCGGCCGCTTTGGCTCCTGATTCCGGGCGGACTCCTGATGACCATCGTCATCCTCGTCCCCCTTGCCATGGGCATCTGGATGTCCCTGATCGACCTCGATCAGTACACCCTTCGCCAATGGGTCAGTGCCGAGTTCATTGGCATCCAGAACTACATTGAAGCTGCAATGAGCAGCGATCTGCTCCGCTCCATCTGGCTTTCGGTTTCCTTCGCGGTGATCTCCACAGTGGTGACCATCCCGCTGGGCGTGGCTGCCGCCGTCGTTACCCAGAATGCCTACCGTGGCCGTGCCCTGGTGCGTTCCATTTTCCTCATCCCCTACGTCCTGCCTTCGTTTGTGGTGGCAAGTGTGTGGCGGACCATGCTGCAGCCCGATGGCATCGTCAATGTCACGCTGAACAACATGGGAATGGACGGCGGGCTGTGGCTCAACGGACCCAGCTCGTACTGGACCCTGGTGTGGGTGGAAATCTGGGCGGCCTGGCCGTTCATTTACCTGCTGGCGCTCTCCGGCCTGCAGGCGGTGGACCACGAGGTCCACGAGGCATCGGCCCTGGATGGGGCTCTGTGGTGGAACAAGCTGCGGTACGTGATCTTCCCCTACCTCAAGGGTCCGGTCTCGCTCGCCTTCCTGCTGGCCACGTTGAACCACATCAACAACTTCACGCTCCCGTATGTGCTCTTTGGCGCACCGGCGCCCGCGGACGTGAATGTGCTGCCCATCCTGGTCTACGTCACCAGCTTCCAGAGCTTCCGGTTCGGGCTCAGCGCCGCGATGGCAGTGGTTTCGCTGATCCTGATCGCCATTCCGCTCTTCATCTACCTGCGCGCAGTCCGGCTTGATGTGCACGAAGGAGGAAAAAAATGACCGTCGACGCCGCAAGTCCGATCCAGCAACAGAAGAAACAGCCCATCCGTCGTGACGCAGCCCTTGAAGTCACCCGGCTCATGCCACGTCCGCTGCTGGCCATCATCACGGTCCTGCTGTGCGCCCTGGTCCTTACCCCCATCGCATACATCTTCCTGGCCTCACTGAACACGGATGTGGGCGTGGCCAGCGGAGAGTTCTGGCCCAGCTCCTTCTCCTTGGACAGCTACAGCAAGATCTGGGACTCGGTGGGGCTGGCCAAAGCAATCGGCAACAGCCTGATTGTTTCCGGCGCCACTGCAATTGTGTCAGCCATCATGGCAATCGGAACGGCCTACGTCCTGGTCAGGTTCTCCTTCTGGGGGCGCCTGACCGTGCTGCGCGGGTTGCTGGGCCTCCAGTCAATTCCGGGAACCCTCATGCTGCTGCCGGTGTTCGTGCTCTTCTCCTCCGCGGGCACCTACCTGGGCGTGACAGTGATTGGCACACTCTGGGGCCTGTTCATCGCCTACCTGACGTTCGCCCTGCCGTTCTCAACGTGGGTCATGGTCACCTACCTCCGCGGCCTGCCGCGGGAGCTCGAAGAAGCGGCCCGGATCGACGGCGCCTCGAATATCGGCATCCTGTTCCGGATCATCATTCCGCTGAGCTGGCCCGGGATCATCGTTTCCGCCATCTTCGCGTTCCTGCTGGGCTGGAATGACGTGCTGTTCGCGTCTGTGTTCACCCGCCCGGACACCCACACGGCCGCAGTTGCCCTGCAGGTGTTCGCCTCCGCCGTCGAGGGTGGCGCCATCCCGGTCTATTCGCAGCTGATGGCCGCCGCCCTGGTCTGCGCCGCTCCCGTAGTGGTGCTGTACTTCATGTTCCAGAAGTACCTCGTTGGCGGCCTGACGGCAGGCAGCGTCAAGTAAGAACACCACACCGCTTAACGCGTCAGGCCCGGGTTGGATACTCTCCCCCGGGCCTGACGCGTTCCTCCGCCACGGTGCCGCCTCTTTCAAACGGACGCCGCTTCGTGTCTTAAGGCGCTGATTCTCCGCGGTCCTGGCCCGATTCCGGCTGGGCCTTGGGCTGGTCGGCGGCGGGCTGAGCCGGGGCCGGCCCGCTGGAGGCTGGCTGGTCCGTCACCCTCACGCCGTACTGGGGGCGGCCGTCGGGAAGATCGGGGTAGCGGACTGCAGCGGGCGCTTTGGCGGGCTGGGCGGAAGCACTGTCCTGCTGGACATGCTGCTGCCCGGCTTCTGCAGCGGCAGGATTGCTGGCACCCTGCTGCCCGTAGGGATCGTTCCAGCTGGCGGGCCGGACCGGCGCCTGGCCCTGCTGGGGACCGGGCTGGCCCTGCTGGGGACCGGGCTGGCCCTGGTTGCCGGGCTGGCCCTGGTTGCCGGGCTGGCTGCCCTGCGCGTCCTGCTGGCCGGGCTGGCCGTAGGGCTGGTTCTGGTAGCCCGGAGCACGGTAGGCGCCAGTGGCCGCATCGGAGCGGGTCATGGGCAACTGCTGCAGGAGCCGGCGCGCCTCATGGGCGGCTTCCGGTGACACCACGACGTCGTAGTTGGTGGCCACCACCTGGCTGGTAGACGTGAAATCACGCTTCCCGCGCTGCATGGCATAGGTGACAATGCCGAAAAGCATAAAGAAGGCCGCCCCCATCAGCACGGATGCCAGGATGGAGAAGTAGCCCGGCGACGGGGCGAAGAAGGACAGCATCACGCCAACAAAGAGGCCGAACCACATGCCGCTGAGCGCACCGGAGAGGGCCACCCGGGGGTAGCTGAGGCGGCCGGTCACCCGCTCCACCATCTTCAGTTCGTTGCCAACAATGGACACCATGTGAACCGGGAACTGCTGGTCGGCAAGGTAGTCCACCGCCTTCTGGGCATCCAGGTAGGAGTTGTACGAACCGACGGTGTCACCGGAGGGAACCATGCGGGCGTCGTCCGGCGCATTGGCGCCGCCGGCCTTGGGAGCACCAAAAATGTTTGACATACTCCCATTCTTGCCCATCTGCATGTGCGCCGCCTGTAATTCAGCTAAAAGTGAGCAGACTCGGTAGCCTGTAGAGGTGAGTACAACTCCTACACGCGTGTTTGTGGCGCGCCTCCTGGGTCTGGACGTCTTCGACCCCCTCGGTGACCGGCTGGGCCGGCTGCGTGATGTTGTTGTGCTCTCACGCGGAAGCCGCGGCGCCCCGCACGTGGTGGGCATCGTCGTCGAAGTTCCGGGCAAGAAGCGGGTCTTCGTGCCCATGACCCGCATCACCTCCATCGACCAGACGCAAATCATCTGCACCGGCCTGGTGAACCTGCGGCGCTTCGAGCAGCGCGGCGCGGAAACGCTCGTGGTCGCGGAAATGTTCGATAGACGGGTCACCCTCAGGGACGGCAGCGGCGACGCCACCATTGAAGACATCGCCATGGACCAGCACCGCTCCCGCGACTGGTTCGTCAGCAAGCTGTTTGTCCGCCGTGGCCATTCCCTGTCCCCGCTAAGCCGCCTGCGCCGAAACGAAACCCTGATCATCGACTGGGCCGACGCCCTCCAGGGTGCCCGGACCGAACCGCAGGCCGCCACCCAGTTCGTGGCCACGCACGAGGACCTCAAGCCCGCGGACTTCGCCGAGGCGCTGCAGGAAATGAGCGACAAACGCCGCTTCGAAGTTGCCAGCGAGCTCCAGGATGAAAGGCTCGCCGACGTCCTCCAGGAGCTCCCGGAAGACGACCAGGTGGAAATCCTCTCCGCCCTTGACGTCCAGCGCGCGGCCGATGTCCTCGAGGAGATGGACCCGGACGACGCCGCCGACCTCCTCGGCGAACTGCCGTCCGCCCAGGCGGAAGAACTGCTGCAGCTGATGGAACCCGAAGGCGCCGAGGACGTGAGGCGGCTGCTCGAGTACGACGAAGACACAGCGGGCGGCCTGATGACCCCGGTGCCGGTCATCCTGCCCCCGGAAGCTACCGTGGCTGAAGCACTGGCACACGTCCGGCGCGAAGAGCTCTCCCCTGCGCTGGCGTCGTCGATCTTCATCACCAGGCCGCCACTGGAAACCCCCACCGGTCGCTTCCTTGGCGTGGTCCACATCCAGCAGCTCCTGCGGTTCCCCCCGTTCGAGCCACTGGGCAACCTCGTGGACAAGAACCTTGAGCCGTTGTCGGACCAGGCCCACATCAGTGAAGTGGCCCGCACCCTGGCAACCTACAACCTGAACTCCCTGCCTGTGGTCAACGACGCCGGCCGGCTTGTGGGGGCGGTGACTGTTGATGACGTTTTGGATCATCTGTTGCCGGATGACTGGCGTGCCTATGATGGCGAAGCCCCGATAAGAAAGCTGGGAGGCCGCATTGGCTGATAGCGGCGCTCCAAAGAATCCGGGCCGGCGGTCCCCGGCCAAGAATGCGGACAAAGGCGGGCTGGACACCCCGCTGAGCGGCCGCCAGCGCATCCTGCCCAAGTTCTCACCTGATCCGGACGCGTTCGGCCATGCCACCGAGGGTTTCGCCCGGTTCATGGGCACCCCGCAGTTCCTGGTGTACATGACGGTGTTCGTTGTGGTCTGGCTGGTGTGGAACACGTGGGCGCCGCAGGAGTGGCAGTTCGATTCGCGCCTCCTCGGCTACACGCTGCTGACACTGATGCTCTCCCTGCAGGCCTCCTACGCGGCCCCGCTTCTGCTGCTGGCCCAAAACCGGCAGGACGACCGCGACCGCGTGTCACTTCAACAGGACCGGCAGCGCGCTGAGCGGAACCTGTCCGACACCGAGTACCTCACCAGGGAGCTGGCATCGCTCCGGATCGCCCTGCGCGAAGTGGCCACCCGTGATTACGTCCGGGCCGAACTGCGCTCGCTCCTGGAGGACCTGCTGGAGGCACAGGAGGAGCTCCGGACCCACGATCCCGCCGGCGCGGGAACCCACGAGTCCCCGCGTGAAAAGGTCAAGGAAAAGCTCAAGGAAAAGCGTGACAAGCAGCGGAACCCCCGCACGCAGCAGATTCCGAAGGTCAAACCAAGCCATGCAGCGTACCGGGATGAGAGCCCCACTGACGCCGCCGTCAAGGATGCGGCCCTCACCGAGGCGGCCGGCACAGAAGCTGCCGGCACAGAAGCTGCCCGCAGGGACCAGGTCCACAAGGATCCCGGCGCCCCCAAGCAGCCCCCAATCCCGGAAAGCTGAGCCCTGCACAAAATGAGTCCCACATTGGAGCAGTCAGTCAACGCTGCCCTTGCCACCGTGATCGATCCCGAGCTGCGCCGTCCCATCACGGAGCTTGGGATGGTGGATTCGGTGCAGATTTCCGACGACGGCCGCGTCAGCGTGGCTGTCCTGCTTACCATCGCCGGCTGCCCCCTCAAAGACACCATCACTGCTGACTCCGAAAGGGCGCTGTCCGCAGTTCCCGGCGTGACCGCCGTCGAGGTTGAACTGAAAGTGATGAACCAGGCGCAGCGGGATGCGCTGAAGGAACAGCTGCGCGGGGCCGGCGCCCAGCGCGGGATTCCCTTTAACGAGCCGGGCTCCCTCACCAAGGTGTTCGCCGTGGCCAGCGGAAAGGGCGGGGTCGGCAAGTCCTCCGTCACCGTCAACCTGGCCTGCGCCCTGGCAGCCCAAGGCCTGCGCGTGGGCATCGTCGATGCCGACGTCTACGGTTTCTCCGTCCCCGCCCTGATGGGCATCACCCAGGCGCCCACCCGCGTGGACGATATGATCCTGCCGCCGGTCGCCTACGGCGTCAAAGTCATCTCCATCGGCATGTTTGTGACCGGAAACCAACCGGTCGCGTGGCGCGGACCAATGCTCCACCGTGCCCTGGAGCAGTTCCTGACCGACGTCTATTTCGGTGACCTCGACGCCCTCTTTCTTGACCTGCCGCCCGGCACCGGTGACATCGCCATTTCGGTCGCCCAACTGCTCCCCAAGGCGGAGATCCTGGTGGTCACTACGCCGCAGGCAGCGGCAGCCGACGTCGCCGAGCGGGCCGGTGCGATCGCTACTCAAACGGGGCAGTCTGTGGCCGGAATCATTGAAAACATGTCATACCTGGAGATGCCCGACGGCGGCAGGATGGCTCTGTTCGGAAGCGGCGGCGGCGCCGTCCTCGCCGAGAGGCTCACCGCCACAGTTGGCGCCGAGGTGCCGCTGCTGGGCGAAATTCCGCTGGACATCCTGCTGCGGGAGGGCGGCGATGCCGGGATGCCCATCGTCCTCGGCCGGCCGGAGACTCCGGCCGCCGTCGCGCTGGCCGGGATTGCCGGCAAACTGGCGGCCAGGCCGCGTGGACTGACAGGGATGAAGCTCGGCCTGCAGCCGCGCTAAAAAGTGCAGCCGCGCCAAGGACAGCCGCGCTAAAGGGCCGGCCTAGGTGGCTTCGGTGTCGAAAGGTGCCGCTTCGCCCGGGGGCAGGACCTGGACCGCCCGTTCAGGACGGGCGGAAGCTGCTGCGGCTCCGCCGGCGGCAACAGCGGCTGCGCCGGAGACAGCCGCAACAGCAGCAGGTGCCCCGGAGCTGACAGGCTTCGAGTCGTCGTCCAGGAGGGCTTCCTTGATGATGCGCCGAGGATCGTACTGGCGGGGATCATATTTCTTCCAGTCGACATCATCGATGTCGATCCCCACTTCTTCCTTGATCTGCTCGCGCGCACCTGAAGCCATGCGGCGGACTTCCTTCACCAGATTCGCGAGTTTCTGGGTGTATTCGGGCAGCCTTTGGGGGCCGATCACGAGGATGCCTATGAGCAGCAGTAGGAAGAACTCCGGGCCGTTGATACCAAACACTTTAGGAAGATTACCCTCTCCGAAGCCCCACTGACGATTCCTGTCCACGGGCAGCAGACGCGCCCGCGATCACGGCCCGAGCATTTCTCCGATTTTACGGATTCCCCGTTCAAGCCGCGCCGTTGGAGATTCCCCGGGGGCGGTGGCCTGCGCGGAGGCAGGCCCGGCGCTGACCCTGGCATTGATGCCCTCGGCAGCCAACTCGCTGAGCTTCTGGAGCAAGGGAACGGCGTCATCCGCCTTCTCCGCGGGAAGGTCAGACGTCACCAGGAACGTCCCGGCGGCGGTCTCATAGGTAGCCGTCCAGGGAGCGCCGTTGCTGACCAGCAACTGGCCCACGCTGCGGCCCGGCTCCGCGGAGTGCTGTTCGACGATGGTGGCGTAGTGCTGTCCGTCCGACAGGTGCAGTTCCACCGCCGGCCGGCCGTTGTGCGTCACGGCTTTGGCGGTCTGGAGCTTGAAGCCGAGCGATTCCAGCCCCGGACACACCCAGCCCTCGGAGCGGAGGGCTGACAACTGGGGTTCACTGAGCGCCCTCCCGTCCGCCGGTAGCCGGGCAGTGTGCTGGACCAGGCTGCCGTTCATAGCCGTCGCAGTAACAGGGAGGGCGTCTCCCGCCAGCGCGAACGCGCTGATGGCAAGGATTCCGGCAGCGGCCGCGGTACCGCCGGCAGTCAAAGCCAGGACCCTGGCGGCAGGATGCTGGCCTGTGGCAGGCTCCGGGGCGGCAGCGAGCACTTCGGTCCTGGCCAGCAGGCGTGCGGTCAGGTCATCGCTTGCCTGCGGCACAGGTGCTTCCCTGAGCCGCTCAATGTACTGGCGTTCGCGATTCAACGTTGCGGCGCACTCCGTGCAGGTCCGCAGGTGGTCGGCGCCGCGGTGGTGCCGGCGGCCAAAGGGGTTCTGGGGCGACATGGTGCCGATCAGAGGATGCTGGCGATGCGGGGCAGAGACAGCTTTGGCTTCCGGGCCTGCTGCGGGCGGGGATCACGGTGGGCCAGCTTTTCGCGCAGCATGGTGCGGCCGCGGTGGATGCGGGAACGCACGGTCCCCAGTTTCACGCCGAGGGCGGCTGCAACTTCGTCGTAGGACAGGCCTTCCAGATCACAGAGGACGACGGCGGCGCGGAAGTCCGGGGGCAGCTCCTCGAGGGCTGCCTGGACATCGAGATCGAGATTATTCAGTTCGAAGCTCTGCTCAGGTCCGGGCTCCCGGCCGGGAATCCGGGACTCGGCATCCTCCGCCAGGGCGTCGAACCGGATGCGGCTCTTGCGGCGTGCCTGGTCCAGGAACAGGTTGGTGGTGATTCGGTGGAGCCAGCCATCGAGTGTGCCGGGCTTGAAGTTCTCAAGCGAGCGGAAAACACGGACGAAAACTTCCTGGGTGAGGTCTTCGGCGTCGAACTTGTTGCCGGTCAGCCGGTAGGCAAGGCGGTAGACCTTGGCGGAGTGGTTGGCCACCACTTCTTCCCATGTGGGCCTGACCCATTCGGTGGCGGTATCTTGTGTTGCAGGGACAATTGCCACGCCTGATGCTGACATCGTCCACTCCCCTCGTGCATTTGCTGACGCCCGGATACTTGTCATCTCTGGTTCGGCGCCGGCCGCCTTGCGGATGACCGGATACTAATCATTTCAAAATTGGCTGGGAATTACCTGACCGGGGTTGTTTTCAGCCAAAGGCGCAACTGGTGACCTTCCGGGATGGTACGCGCGGACCCAGTAGGCTGTACTAAACACTCCCCTGCCGCCCAGAAAGCGAATCCCCCATGAGCGCCGACAAGTCCACGAGCTGGTCCTACGCAGAAGATCTGCCCGTCGACGATGAGGTCATGCTGAGGGCGAGGGAGCGTTCCTTCGAACTGGGCGTGACGCCGATAGGCCCGGGCGTCGGAGCGGTCCTGACGGTGCTTGCTGCGGGGTCGAAGGCCCAGACCGCCGTCGAAATCGGAACCGGGGCGGGCGTTTCGGGCGTGTGCATCCTCAGGGGCCTGGGCCCGCAGGCCGTGCTGACCACCATCGACGTTGATGTGGAGCATCTTAAGGCCGCCCGGGAGGCGTTTTCCGAAGCCGGCAGCCCGGCCAACCGCACACGCACCATTTCCGGACGCGCGGGCGATGTGCTGCCCCGGCTGACTGACGCCGCTTATGACCTCGTGTTTGTCGACGCTGACAAGCCCGGGCTGCCCGGCTACGTTGAACAGGGAATCCGGCTCCTGAAGGCGGGCGGGCTCCTGATCATCAACGACGCCCTGGACAAGGACCGTGTTGCCAACCCGGCTGCCCGGGACGCCAACACGGTTGTACTCCGCCAGGTCGGTAAAACCATCCGCGACGACGACCGCCTCGCCTCGGCGATGCTGCCCACCGGCGATGGACTGTTGGTAGCAGTCAAGAAGTAGAAACACCACAGGGCCCGCAGCTTGCAGCTGCGGGCCCTGTCACGTCACGGGATTTATTCGGTAACGCCTACGAGGCATTCCTTGAGGTTTGCCGCTTCCGCCGCGTTAAGTTCAACAACCAGGCGTCCGCCGCCTTCGAGCGGAACGCGCATGATCAGGCTGCGGCCCTCTTTGGTGACTTCCATAGGGCCGTCGCCGGTGCGTGGTTTCATAGCCGCCATGAGGAATTTCCCCTCCATTTAGTCCCAGGACATAGCAGCCCGGGCGGGCTGTGTCCGCATGGTCATATCAAGCCGCTATGGCGGCCCGTACTGATGCCGCCATGGCTGAACATTTCTGAATGATTTTGTCCTTGCTTACTAACTATTATCCCGTAATTACCCGTACGTAGCTAATCGATGGACATTTCCGGCCGCGTCGCATTCTCCGAATGACCCGACCGCGGGCGCACGGGATCACGGTGGATAATCACCGCCGCCCGGCAAAGGCGCCCATGCCCACAGCCAGACAATCCAAACGATCTGGAGCAGGACAAACATGGTCATGACCGTCCCCCGGTAGGCGCGGGAGCGGGACAGCAATGCGGCGCCGAGAGCCAGCGGGAAGAGCGGAAGCAGCATTCGAAACGTGCTCGTCTGTGGGTGCAGGAATAGGAGGAGGTAACCCATATAGCAGGCACACCACAACCGGAGCTCGACGCCGAGCCTGACTACTGGCGGAGAAAACAGCGTGAGTCCAAACAGGGCGGCAAAAACAAAGGGTGCCAACAATCCCAGGACAGGCCCGAAGAGGTCAGCGCCGGTATCGAACCACGGCTTGAAGGGCACAAGATCGTGCCCGCGCCACACCGTTTCGGTCTTGGTATACGCCTCGATGTCGCCGGTGGCAGCCCAGGCCGCCGCCGGCCACAGCAAAGCCGATACACCACAGACGGCGGTGAGGCCGGCCAGCGATGTCAGCTCACGGATACCGGGGGTGGAAGCCGGCTGAGTATCCCGGAGGCGTTCCACCAACCGCAGGATAAAAAGGAGCCCCAGCATTAGTGCAAAGGGAACACCCACCGGGCGTGAAAGGCACAACAGAATAACCACCGGCATCGCCCAGAGGTAGCGGTGCCTGATGACCAACAACAGCGCAATGGCGAGCAGGAATATGGTCAACGGCTCCGCGTAAGGCACCTGGAGAATAGCGGACACGGGAAAAGCCGAAAAGAATGCAACCCCCCACAGGGCTGTACCGTGCGGTGCCTTGTGCCGGAAAAGGCTGTAGACCGCCAGCGCTGCTGCCAGGCCGGAAGCCATGGCGATGACCGTCAGCGATGCCGCCGGAACCAGCCCGGTGAGCCCGGACAGCGCCCGCGCCAGGGCTGGAAAGAGCGGGTAGAACGCCCAGGCATTTTCCTGCACATTGCCGGCATCGTCCGTGGGAAGGACGGACGGGTAGCCGTCGGTAACGATCCGCCCGTACCAACGTGCGTCCCAGATATTGATGAAGTTCCAGTAGTCAGGCGTCGGGGGAAACCAGGGGTTGGGGCCCTGGTGAAGCGCTGCAGCCATGAAAATGCAGGCACTGACCAGCCGGGAGACGGCATAAAGTACGCCGACCTGCAGCCACCACGGCCAGCGTTGGAGGGCACTGGCGGCGCGGACGGCCACAGCGGCGGCCGAGGCTCTTGGGCCTGTCCGGTCGCCGGTGTCCGTGCTCATGTGCCGGACTCCGGCCGGGCGGCGCGCTCTGCGTCATGTTCGGCAACAACGCGTTCAGCAACAGCGCGTTCGGCCTCCGCCAGGCGGGCGCGGAGCCTGGCCACTTCATCGTCCTTGGCAGCGAGCTGATCGCGCAGTTCGTCCAGCACCTGGTCCACCTGGTCCATGCGGTACCCCCTGAGCCCCAGGGAAAAGCGGACCCGATCGATGTCAGCCGGGGCAGCAACAGCGGGGAGCAACACGGGCGGGAGGTTGGCTGGGGGCTGTCCGAACCCGCCGAACAGGAGCCCCCCTTCCGGTGATTCCCCTCCGGCGACGGGCGCAGCGGCAACGTCGTTTCCGGCGTCGTCCGTTCCCGTAGCGGGCACAGCGCTCCGGCGGAAGCGCCGGAGAATGCCGCGGCGGCCACCGGTGCCGGCCCATAGAGTGGCGCCGATCAGCACAATGGCGAGGAAGACCAGGAAAAAACTCACAGAATCCATCGTGCCAGATCCCGATGGGCAGCCGGCGCGGGCCGGCTATTCAGGCCGTTGCTCTCCATTGAGCGAGGGCGTAATGCCTTCGTGCAGCACCCGCTCCACCGCTTCAGCAGGATCATCAACGAGTTGGATCAGGTCAAGGTCCTTTTCGGAGACCATGCCTTCAGCCACCAGAGTGCCGCGGATCCATTCGATCATTGGACCCCAGAAGTCGACACCAAGCAGCACGATCGGAAAGGAGGTCACTTTGCGGGTCTGGACCAGGACCATTGCTTCGAAAAGTTCGTCCAGGGTGCCCAGTCCACCCGGCAGGACGATGAATCCCTGGGCGTATTTCACGAACATGGTCTTTCGTGCAAAGAAGTAGCGGAAGTTGATTCCGAGGTCCACCCACTGGTTCAGGCCCTGCTCAAAGGGCAGTTCAATGCCCAGGCCAACCGACACGCCGTTCCCCTCCACGGTGCCGCGGTTGGCGGCCTCCATGGACCCGGGCCCGCCACCGGTAATAACTGCCACGCCGGCGGCCGCAAGATGCCGGCCAACCTCGACGCCCATTTCGTAGTACTGGCTGCCCGGCTTTGTCCTGGCTGACCCGAAGACACTGACGGCCGGCCCCAGGTCCGCCAGGGCCCCGAAGCCCTCAACAAACTCGCTCTGGATCCGCATGACCCGCCAGGGGTCGGTGTGGACGAACTGACCGGGGCCCTTGGTATCAAGCAGATGCTGGTCAGACATTTCCACGGCAGCTTGCTTACGACGAAGTTCGAGGGGACCCTTGCGGCGCGGCTGGGAAGTTTTGGCCGGATCTGCGTTGATGCTCATCTCCCAAGGCTAGACCCACCGCCGGGCTGGCGGCGGCAGGTATCTCTTGAATCACGATCCGCGCGACTTTGTGGTGATTCACCTCATAAACAGGCATTGTTCGCTAGATTCTTCTTATGACTACTCCTGTGCCTGGCGACGCGCTCGTCTCCCTGAATGGTGTGAATAAGCATTACGGTCAGCTGCACGTTCTTAAAGACATCAATCTCCATGTCCGCAAGGGCGAAGTTGTTGTTGTTATCGGGCCGTCGGGCTCCGGCAAGTCCACGCTGTGCCGTGCCATCAACCGCCTGGAAACAATTGAGGGCGGCACCATCAGCATCGATGGCAAGGTGCTGCCCGAAGAAGGCAAAGAGCTTGCGCAGCTCCGCGCGGATGTCGGCATGGTCTTCCAGTCCTTCAATCTCTTCGCGCACAAGACCATCCTGGAAAACGTGACGCTGGGGCCCATTAAAGTCAAGGGCGTGCCCAAGGCGCAGGCGGACAAGGAAGCCATGGCGCTACTGGAGCGGGTGGGCGTGGGACACCAGGCGCCCAAGCTCCCCGCGCAGCTCTCCGGCGGTCAGCAGCAGCGCGTAGCAATCGCCCGGGCCTTGGCCATGAAACCCAAGGTCATGCTTTTTGATGAACCCACCTCGGCGCTGGACCCCGAAATGATCAACGAAGTCCTTGACGTCATGATCCAGCTGGCAAAGGAAGGGATGACCATGGTGGTGGTCACCCACGAGATGGGCTTCGCGCGGAAGGCTGCGGACCGCGTGGTCTTCATGGCCGATGGCCAGATCGTCGAAGACGCCACGCCGGAGGAATTCTTCACCAACCCCAAGAGTGAACGCGCCAAGGACTTCCTGTCCAAACTGCTGACCCACTGAATACCCATCAACGAACACACACTCCAGTTCGCATCCAGGCCGTGACCCACGGCCGATCAATGAAAGGAATGTCATGAAGGCATTTATGACACGGCGGAAGTCGTTCTTCGTGGCGGCTACCGCTGCCCTGGCTTTGTCCCTGAGCGCTTGTGGCGGCGCCACACCCGGCACCACCGACGACCCCACGGTTGCCGAGAAGCCGACCTTCGCTGCAGGCACCACCATGGAGAAGCTGGCCTCGGCCGGCACCATCAAGATCGGCACCAAGTACGATCAGCCGCTGTTCGGCCAGGTCGGCCTTGATGGCAAGCCGGTGGGCTTCGACGTAGAGATGGGCAAGCTCATTGCCGCCAAGCTGGGTATCGCCGCAGACAAGATCGAGTGGTCCGAGACCGTTTCCGCCAACCGCGAGCCGTTCATCGAACAGGGCAAGGTGGACCTGGTCATCGCGACCTACACCATCAACGACAAGCGCAAGACCGTTGTGGACTTTGCCGGTCCGTACTACGAGGCCGGTCAGGCACTGATGGTGAACAAGGACAACGACACCATCAAGACGCCCGAAGACGTCAAGGGCAAGAAGGTCTGCTCCGTCACCGGTTCCACCCCTGCGGGCACGATCGTTGACAAGTACGGCGCCGAACTGGTTCCTGCAGCGACCTACTCTGCCTGCCTCGAACCGCTGCGCAACAAGCAGGTCGAAGCCATCACCACAGACAACGTGATCCTCGCCGGCTTCGTGGACAAGGAGCCCGAAGCCTTCAAGCTGGCCTCGGACGAAACCTTCACCAAGGAGCCTTACGGCATCGGCCTGAAGAAGGGCGATACCGAGTTCCGCAACTGGATCAACGACCAGCTGGAGGCATTCGACAAGGACGGGTCCTACAAGAAGGCTTGGGAGGCCACGGCGGGCACCGTCATCAAGACGGCCCCGGCTCTCCCCGAAATCAACCGCTACTAACCAGCGCAGATTAACCGCTGCTAACCGGCGCCTGCGGTTGCCGGAACGGAGCTTTCAGCCCCGTCCCGGCAACCGTTTCCCCGTCTTCGCCCCCAACGCCCAGAGCCGAAGGATCCTATGGAAGTCATCATTGAAAACCTCCCCCTGTACTGGGAAGGCCTTCTCCGCACTCTTTTCCTGTCCGTCGTCTCCGGGATCATCGCAATGGTTGTCGGAACACTCCTGGCAGCAGCGCGTGTCTCCCCCGTTGCAGCCCTCCGGGGTTTCAGCACTGTTTACGTGGAAGTCCTCCGGAACACGCCGCTGACCATTGCATTCTTTTTCGCAGCGATCGTCCTGCCCCGCCTCGGTGTGACATTTGAGCAGTTTGAGGTCGCTGCCATCATTGCCCTCAGCGCCTACACAGCCGCCTTCATTGCCGAGGCCGTCCGCTCCGGCGTCAACAGTGTTCCCATTGGCCAGGCGGAAGCGGCACGGAGCATCGGCATGAAGTTCGGCCAGGTGCTCTCCCTCATCATCCTGCCGCAGGCCCTCCGGACGGTGATCCCGCCGTTGATCAACATCATCATCGCCCTCGTCAAGAACTCTTCAGTGGCCGGCGCCTTCTTCGTCCTGGAACTGTTTGGCTACGGCCGCCAGATGGCCAATGCCAACGGCGACCAGGTCATGGCCGTGCTGCTCGGCGTGGCATTCTTCTATCTGCTCCTCACCATCCCGCTAGGCATCCTGGCCAGCACGGTGGAGCAAAAGGTGGCGATTGCCCGATGACTTCAGTCCTTTACGACGTCCCCGGCCCGAAAGCCCGCCGGATATCGCTGATCGGTTCGATCATCGGAACCGTGCTGATTCTCGGCCTGCTCGCCTTTATCATCATGACCCTTGCCCAGCAGGGCATCTTTGAAGGCCGCCGCTGGGCCATCTTCACCCGGGCCGACGTGTGGCGGCTCCTGGCCAACGGAATCGGCGCCACGCTCAGCGCCGCAGCCATTGCCGCAGTCATCGCGTTCCCGCTTGGGCTGATGCTCTGCCTGTTGCGGATCTCCCTGGTGGCCTGGATCCGGATCCCTACCCGCGTGGTCCTTGAGTTCCTGCGCGGCATGCCGGTTGTGCTCATGATGCTGTTTGTCCTACTCGTGTTCGGCACCAGCTCCTTTGTCGCCGTGATTGCCGGGCTGGTCCTGTACAACGCGGCCATCTTCGCGGAGATCATCCGGGCCGGCATCCAGTCACTGCCCAAGGGCCAGCGGGAGGCGGGCCTGACCATCGGCCTGACCAGCTTCCAGTCCCGGATGCTCATCGAACTGCCCCAGGCAGTCCGCCGGATGATGCCGTCCCTGGTGGCCCAGCTCGTGGTCCTCCTGAAGGACACGTCGCTTGGCTATATCGTCGCGTACGGCGAGCTCCTCCGGGCAGTCCAGGTCATGGCCGACTTCCTCGGGAATGCGTTCCTGTTCCCGATCTTCTTCGTGGCCGCTGCCATCTACATTGCGATCAACATCGTCGTTTCCCGGATCGCAGTCTGGATCGAGCGCCGCGGTTCAAACAAGGCGGCAGGCGGTGTCGCGAAGGCGCCTACCGCCGTCGTCGCACCGGAACTGCCTGAAGTGAAAGAACCCAAGTAAGACCGCCCAACGCATCAACAGAAGGATCCGCCGCCTCCAGGCTGCGGATCCTTCTGTTTTTTCTCAATCAGGCGGTGAGCCAGCTCCGCAGCGCCCGGAGGCATTCACGGATGGCGGCCGCCTCAACGTGCTCGTTGTCCTTGTGAGCCAACAGCGGATCGCCGGGGCCGAAGTTCACGGCCGGGATGCCCAGTTCGCTGAAGCGCGCGACGTCGGTCCAGCCGTACTTGGGCTTGGGTTCAGCACCAACCGCGGCTACAAAGGAGGCGGCAGCAGGGTGGTTCAGTCCCGGCCGGGCGCCGGCGGCCGCGTCCGTCCGGACCACCTCGAAGCCTTCCAGCAGTTCCCGGACGTGCGCTTCTGCCTGATCGGGGGACTTGTCCGGCGCGAAGCGGTAGTTGATTTCCACCACGCAGCGGTCCGGGATGACGTTGCCCGCTGTGCCGCCGTTGATCTTTACGGCATTAAGGCTTTCCCGGTAGTCCAGGCCATCGACGTTGATGGTCCGTGGTTCGTAGGCTGCAAGGCGGGCAAGGATGGGTGCCGCAGCGTGGATGGCGTTGCTGCCCATCCACGCCCGGGCCGAATGTGCGGCCTCCCCCACGGTGGTGGCTTCGAAGCGGCTGGTGCCGTTGCAGCCACCCTCCACGGTGCCGTGCGTCGGCTCAAGGAGGATGGCGAAGTCGCCGTCCAGGAGATGCCCGTGATTGCGGACCAGGCGGCCCAGACCGCTCTTCACCGCTTCCACTTCCTCATGGTCATAAAAAACAAAGGTGACGTCCCGCGTTGGTGACGCCCCGCCGTCGAACATTGTGGCCGCCAGTGCGAGCTGGACTGCGACGCCGCCCTTCATGTCCGTGGCTCCGCGCCCGTAGAGGACGCCCTCCCCCGGAGTGCCTGACTCCCAGGTGGAAGGCACCGTGCCGCGGGCGCCTTCGGTAGTGGGGAGCGGCACCGTGTCCAGATGGCCGGCGAGGATGACCCGCTCCGGGAGCCCCAGTTCGGTGCGGGCGATGATTGAGTCGCCGTCGCGGACGACCTGAAGGCCCGGGATGCTCCGGAGTGCCGCGTCGACGGCGTCAGCCAGTTCCGTTTCGTTCCCGGACACACTGTTGATGTCCATCACGGCTGCGGTGAGCAGGGCCACGTCCTGGCGGAGGTCCAATGGCGCGGTCAGGGACTTGGGAGCAGTTTCGGCAGTCACGTTGCCAGTCTAGTTCGAACCGGATGCCCGGCTCTCGCTAGACTGGGGCCATGACTGAGACCGCTACTTCTGCCGTGCCCGAAAACCAGAACACCACCACCGAGGACCGCTCCGCCTACGGTTTTGGGCTGGCGACCATCGCCACCGGCGCCGCCGGGGCCACCATTCTTGACGTTTGGTTCCCCGCGCCGGCCTTGGGAGTCGCGGCCGAAAAGCTGCGCACTGTGGAAAATGCGGACGAAACGCTCCTTCAACTCGCCGAGAACGGCGCAGACCCGGACCGCGGGACTGAGCAGAAAGTGATCTTCGTCCAGATCAATCTTGATGAGGCGCCGGCTGACACCGCTGACGCCTACCTGCGGCTGCACCTGTTTTCCCACCGCCTGGTCAAGCCCAACACCATCAACCTGGACGGCGTCTTCGCCAAGCTGCCCAACGTGGTCTGGACCAACTTCGGGCCCGCCGCGGTAGAGGGCTTCGAACTGACCCGCGCCAGGCTTCGCCGCCGCGGCGCCGTCACCGTCTATGGGATCGATAAGTTCCCCCGCATGGTGGACTACGTGGTGCCCACCGGTGTCCGCATCGCCGACGCCGACCGCGTCCGTCTGGGCGCCCACCTGGCAGAAGGCACCACCGTGATGCACGAAGGGTTCGTCAACTTCAACGCGGGCACGCTGGGCACATCCATGGTTGAGGGCCGGATCTCGGCCGGTGTGGTCACCGGTGATGGCAGCGATGTGGGCGGCGGCGCATCGATCATGGGCACCCTCTCCGGAGGCGGCAAGGAAAAAATCTCCATCGGCGAACGCGTCCTCCTGGGCGCCAACTCCGGCGTGGGCATCAGCATCGGCGACGACTCGGTAGTGGAGGCAGGACTCTACGTCACCGCCGGAACCCGTGTCCGCGTTCCCGGCCCGAAGGACGAGGTCGGCGAAGACACCACTAAAATCGTGAAAGCCGCAGAGCTGTCCGGAGTCCCCAACCTCCTGTTCCGCCGCAACTCCACCACCGGCGCCGTGGAAGCGCTCCCGCGCAAAGGCCAGACCGTGGAGCTTAACACCGCCCTCCACGCTAACTGACCGGCGGTGGCACGTGGACGTGGTGCACGGCGCTTTGCCGTAGTCCTCCTAACGCTGGCGCTGGTGGGCGGCGGCATCTATACAGCGGTGTCTTTCCTGCAGCGCTCCGAAACCCTGGTGACGGAGCGCTGCACGGCCGACGTCGGTACACAGGTCGCGGAGCTTGCCACCGACCAGGCGGGTAACGCCGCCCTGATAACGGCCGTGGCCGTGCAGCGCGGGCTGCCGCCGCGGGCTGCCAGCATCGCCCTGGCTACCGCCATGCAGGAGTCCAAGCTGCGCAATATCAATCATGGCGACCAGGCCGGCCCCGATTCGCGTGGGCTGTTCCAGCAGCGGCCCTCTCAGGGGTGGGGCACCGAGGCGCAGGTGATGGACCCCGTGTATGCCGCCAACGCCTTCTACGATGCCCTGGTGAAGATACCTGGCTACGAGTCGCTGGAGATCACCGACGCCGCCCAACGCGTCCAGCGCTCCGCGTACCCCCTGGCGTATGCCCAGCACGAGGACATGGGCCGCTCCTTTGCTTCAGGCCTGACCGGGCAGACCCCGGAATCGGTGCAATGCACTCTCCGCGCTGCGCAGGAGGCCGGCCTCCCCTCGGCAGTCGAGGCCGGGCTTGCCGTGGCGTACGGGCCGCTGGGTACGTTCGCCGAGGGTGAATCGCTGGTGGTTGAAGCCAGCGGCAGTCAGGCCTGGTCTGTTGCCCACTGGGCAGTGGCCAATGCCAAGGACCTTTCCATCACCCGGGTTGATGTTGCCGGCAGGAGCTGGGAGCGCCAGGCTGAAGACGGCTGGCGGGAGTCCGAGGCCGCCGATGGCCAGGTCCGGATCACGGTGGCACCCGCCGGCACCTGACCCGCCGCCAGGAGGACAGCGTCCGCCAGCACGGCACAGGGGTCAGGACGGCACAGGCGTCAGGACGGCACAGCGTGCCTAGGCCAGGATCTCCACCACCGGCTGCACGTAGCTGCGGAAGAGCTCCGGCTGGGACATGAGCTCGTGGCTCATGATGATCTTGTCCGGCTCCAGGTACCAGGCCCGCTGCTCATCCAGCGGCAGTTCAATGATGGTCAAGTTGAAGTCGCGGGCTTTGCGGCCCACCTCCAACAGCCGGTCACCCACAAGGTCCCCGAGCATCTGGTCCGATCCGCTGGCCACGCGTTCCGCTTCAAGCCGGGCGTATTCACTGCGGCGTTCCCGGGCCCAGGTCAGGGCCGCACCGAAGTGTGCCTGCAGGACGCGCTGGAGCGCTGGGGAATTGCCGAACGCCTCGAATTCCGGCGGGGTAAGCTCCGGCGATGTCTGTGGGTAAGCCTTCAGCAGCTGTTCCCACCAGGCTTCCCATTCGGTCTTAAGTGCGCTCAGCCCGCCTACCTCGGCGGTGAGATGTGCGTGGTCTGCAGGCCGGATTTTGGGGGCAGCGTGCGACAACGCTGGGTGGCCGGCGCCGTCGAGGCCTGCCGTGTCCCGGACAAATAATGCAATCATCATCGGCCCGGACGTATCCGTGGTGATCTGCCAGCCGGAACCGCCAGTTTGATTCATCCTTATTCCTCCCGGTGACCTGCCCGATCCGGCGTGGTTGGCCGGCTCCGCTCCCCCGCCTCCCAGTCTATTCCCGAAGCCGCCGTACGTGTCCCCGGAAGGACCATCAAGGCGTGGGAACAGGCAGGCCGGCCAGGTGCCGCTCCAGGACGTCGCGGCACATCGCTGCCGTCATCCATTCCGGCTGCAGGAGGGCGTGCATGCACAGCCCGTCAATCGTTGCCAGCAGCCGCTCGGCCTCGACCACCAGCGGGTGCTGCCCGTCGCCGTCGTCCGTCACTACCGCAGTGACCACCTGCCCGACAACCGCTGCCACCTCACGGTGGCTTCGATCGGCAACAGGGGCCAGGTACGGACGGATCCTGGCGGCGTTCCGGAATGCCATCCAGACGCAGACGTCCACCGCACGTTCTTCATCCAGGGGCAGGAATTCACCCAGCAGGGTTAATACGGCTTCGCGGCGCTGAACACTGGCTGGCGTGCTCTCCGTAACGGCCGGCAGGGCGGCCTGGAGCCGAGCCGTTATGCGCTCCACCACCGTGGCAAAGGAGTGAAGAAGGAGTTCCTCGCTGCCGGCAAAGTAGTGCCGCACGGATCCCACCGCCAAGCCGGCTTCGTCTGCCACCTCCCGCAACGATGCCCGCTCCAGCCCGTCCACGGCGATGATCCGGAACACGGCTTCGACAATGTCTGAGCGCCGGGCCGCGGCATCAACTATTTTGGGCACCCTTATTATTTAGCACACTTGTGCGATAAACCGGGGATCAGGTGCTTAACGGCGCCGGCCGGTCACCTTTGCGGAGAAGGTGACCGGCCGACGTCGTTATTCAGTTGGTTTGGGTCAGCGCACCGGGTAATCGCGCTCGGGTTCGCCGATGTACAGCTGGCGCGGGCGTCCGATCTTGGTGTTGGGATCGCTGATCATTTCACGCCACTGGGCGATCCAGCCCGGCAGGCGGCCGATAGCGAACAGCACGGTGAACATCTTCTCCGGGAAGCCCATGGCCTTGTAGATCAGGCCGGTGTAGAAGTCCACGTTCGGGTAGAGCTTGCGCTGGATGAAGTAGTCATCATTCAACGCCTTCTCTTCCAGGCGCAGGGCGATCTCGAGCAGTTCGTCGTTGCCGCCGAGCTTGGTGAGGATCTCGTGGGCCGTGGCCTTGACGATCTTGGCGCGGGGATCGTAGTTCTTGTAGACGCGGTGTCCGAAGCCCATGAGGCGGACGCCGTCTTCCTTGTTCTTGACCTTCTCCATGTAGTCCTCGGGCTTGGTGCCGTCGGCCTGGATCTGGCGGAGCATCTTCAGGACCGCTTCGTTGGCGCCGCCGTGGGCGGGGCCGAACAAGGCGTTGATTCCTGCGGAGACAGACGCGAACAGGTTGGCGTTCGAGGATCCGACCAGGCGCACCGTGGAGGTGGAACAGTTCTGCTCGTGGTCAGCGTGCAGGATGAGCAGGAGGTCCAGCGCCTTGGCGATCACCGGGTCCACTTCATACTGTTCGGCGGGAAGGCCGAAGCTCAGGCGCATGAAGTTTTCCACGAGGTTGTGGGAGTTGTCCGGGTACAGCATGGGCTGGCCAATGGACTTCTTGTGCGCGTACGCGGCGATGACCGGCATTTTGGCCATCAGGCGGATGGTGGAGACCTCCACCTGCTCGGCGTTGAAGGGGTCCAGCGAATCCTGGTAGAACGTGGACAGCGCCGAGACAGCGGATGACAGGACCGGCATCGGGTGTGCGTCGCGCGGGAAGCCGCTGAAGAAGCCCTTGAGCTCCTCGTGCAGCAGGGTGTGGCGGCGGATCTTCTGATCGAACTCTTCCAGCTCGGTGGGGCTGGGCAGGTTGCCGTAGATCAGGAGGTAAGAGACCTCGAGGAAGCTGGAGTGCTGTGCCAGCTGCTCGATGGGGTATCCGCGGTAGCGCAGGATTCCGGCATCGCCGTCGATGTAGGTGATAGCGGACGTGGTTGCTGCGGTGTTCATGAAGCCGGGGTCAAAAGTGACTGCGCCCGTCTGCTTGAGCAGCTTGGAAACGTCGTAGCCTTCGTTTCCTTCAACAACCTGAATGCGCGGGAGCTTGAGCTCGCCACCTGCGTGGTGCAGGGTTGCGCTGTTGGTCTCAGTCATGGAGTCCCCTTCATGAGGCGTCTGGGCCTCTGTCGAAAGCTTGATCCAACATCCGGTGAGCCGTGCGCCGCGCCCTGTTCGTTCAGGAATACAACACCCGGGCTGCCATCTTGTAGAAAGCCACCATTGATAGTCACTTAAAAAGTACCGCCCCACGGCGCATGCCACTAATCGGCGACGGCGGAAATGCCCGCAAAAGGCCGCGATTGTGGTGCGAGTCACACCTTTGTTACGGGGCTGAAGCCAGCCGGGCGACTGCTGCGTCGATCCGCTCGTCAGTGCCGGTCAGCGCAACGCGCACAAACCCGTTGCCGGCCTCGCCGTAGAACACTCCCGGCCCCACGACAATGCCGAGCGATGCGAGACGATCCACGGTTTCCCACGTGCTCTCCCCCGCGGTGGACCATAGGTACAACCCGGCGTCGGATTCCTTGATCTCCAGCCCGAAGGCCTGCAGTGCGGGCAGCAGGCGTTCCCGGCGTCCGCGGTACAGGTCCTTTTGCGCATTGACATGGGCGTCGTCGCCCAGGGCCACACGCATGGCCTCCTGCACAGGGTACGGAACGATCATGCCCGCGTGCTTCCGGCTGTTGACCAGGTTGGCCATGATCACCGGATCGCCGGCCACGAAGGCGGCGCGGTAGCCGGCAACGTTGGACTGCTTGCTCAGCGAGTAGACGGCCAACAGCCCGTCATGGGAGCCGCCGGCCACGCGGGGGTCAAGGACGCTGGGCACCTGTTGGCCGCCGCGCTGGGCGTCCCAGGTGCCCCAGCCGAGCTCGGCGTAGCATTCGTCAGACGCCACCACGGCACCGATTTCCCGCGCCTGCGCCACCAGGGCCTTCAGCGACTCAACATCCCGGACACTGCCGGTGGGGTTACCCGGTGAATTGACCCAGATCAGCCGGACGCGCGAGCGGGTGGCTTCGTCCAGCTCCTCAAGGTTGTCCGTTGCCACCGACGTGACCCCCGCAAATGTGGCGCCGATGTCATAGGTGGGGTAGGCAACTTTGGGACGGACGACGACGTCACCCGGTTTCAGTCCCAGCAGCAGCGGAAGCCACGCCACCAGTTCCTTGGAACCGACGGTGGGCATGATGTCCTTCGGGTCCAGTCCGGAAACGCCGCGGCGCCTCTCGAACCAGGCCGCGATCGCTTCCCGCAGCGGGACGGTGCCGTGGACCGTGGGGTACCCCGGGGCATTCGCTGCGGCCCTCAAGGCCTCCTGGATCAACGCAGGAGTCGGGTCCACCGGAGTGCCGATTGAAAGATTCACGGCCCCGCCAGGGTACTCCGAAGCCTTGGCGAGGTACGGTGCCATGGCCTCCCAGGGGTAGTCGGGCAGGCTCAGGCCAAAGCTGTTCACGGCTGCGGTCAACGGTGGGCCCGGGTCAGTCTTGGTTCTGCGGCGGCAGGGCGGCGATCATCGGGTGGTCCTTGCCCGTGTTGCCGATCTTGGCGGCGCCACCGGGCGAGCCCAGGTCATCGAAGAACTCCACGTTGGCCTTGTAGTAATCGGCCCATTCTTCCGGAGTGTCATCCTCGTAGTAGATGGCCTCCACCGGGCAAACCGGCTCGCAGGCGCCACAGTCGACGCACTCATCCGGATGGATGTACAGGGAACGCTCACCCTCATAGATGCAGTCAACGGGGCATTCCTCAATACATGCCTTGTCCTTGACATCTACACACGGCTGCGCGATTACGTACGTCACGTCCCTGGCCTCTCCACGATTTTCCGGCATCCGCCGGCACTGAATCCGGCACGTGGCCGGACTGTTGACTTCTGAGCCTATTATCTCCCGGCCCGTTCCCGCGAACCTAGCCGGCCCACTTAGTATGAAGTGGTGAGTCTCACCGCGCCATCGCCTGCCGAATTCCTGGCGTCCGCTTCCCCGGGAACCCGGGTGGTGGTCCGGTACCGGATCGAAGGCGGGCTGACCGACGCGCTGGGACTGCTGGTGGGAACCGCCGGCGGCGACTGCACCGTCCGCACCCGGCAGGCCGACGTCGTAATCCCCCTGGAACTGGTGGTGGCGGCCAAGGAAGTGCCGCCCGCTCCCCCGCGGCGCCGTCCCCGCAGCTGAATTCCACAACGCGGCTGAATTCCACAACGCGGCTGCCTTCGGGCAAAAAGAAACTGCCGGTACGACGGCGGGTATCCCGCCTGCCGTACCGGCAGCCCTACTTCAGGCGTGCGTCAGTGCTTAGACCTTGGCGCGGGCGCGCGTGGCTTTGGCGCGGTCGCTGGCGTCCAGGATGAGCTTCCGGATACGGATGGACTCCGGGGTCACCTCAACGCACTCGTCTTCGCGGGCGAATTCCAAGGATTCTTCCAGGGTCAGGTTGCGCGGCGGGGTCATGTTTTCAAAGGTGTCCGACGACGCTGCACGCATGTTGGTGAGCTGCTTTTCCCTGGTGATGTTCACGTCCATGTCATCGGCGCGTGAGTTCTCGCCAACGATCATGCCTTCGTAGACCTCGGAGGTGGGCTGCACGAAGAATGACATGCGTTCCTGGAGCTTGATCATCGCGAACGGGGTGACCACGCCAGAGCGGTCAGCCACGATCGAACCGTTGGTGCGGTACTCGATGGGGCCGGCCCACGGCTCGTAGCCCTCGGCGATGGAGGCTGCGATGCCGGCGCCGCGGGTGTCCGTGAGGAACCTGGTGCGGAACCCGATCAGGCCACGGGCCGGAACGATGAACTCCATGCGGCACCAGCCGGTGCCGTGGTTGGCCATGTTGGTCATGCGGCCCTTGCGGGCAGCCATCAGCTGGGTGACGGCACCGAGGTACTCTTCCGGCACGTCGATGGTCATGTGCTCCATCGGCTCGTGGATCTTGCCGTCGACGGTCTTGGTGACAACCTGCGGCTTGCCCACGGTCAGTTCGAAGCCTTCACGTCGCATCTGCTCAACCAGGATTGCCAGCGCCAGCTCGCCACGGCCCTGGACTTCCCAGGCGTCGGGACGCTCGGTGGGGAGCACCTTGATGGAGACGTTACCGATCAGTTCCTTGTCCAGGCGGTCCTTGACCTGGCGGGCCGTGACCTTGGCGCCCTTGACCCGTCCGGCCAGCGGCGAGGTGTTGATACCGATGGTCATGGAGATCGCGGGATCATCCACGGTGATCAGCGGCAGCGGCTGCGGGTTGTCAACGTCGGTCAGCGTCTCACCAATGGTGATTTCCTCGATACCGGCGACGGCGACGATTTCGCCCGGGCCAGCGGACTCGGCCGGAACACGGTCCAGGGCCTTGGTAGCCAGCAGTTCGGTGATCTTGACGTTCTTGAGCTCGCCGTTGGCGCGGGCCCAGGCAACGGTCTGGCCCTTGCGCAGGGTGCCGTTGTAGATGCGCAGCAGAGCGAGGCGGCCCAGGAACGGGGAGGCGTCGAGGTTGGTGACGTGGGCCTGGAGGACACCGTTCGGGTTGTACGTCGGGGCCGGGATGTGCTCGATGATGGTCTTGAACAGCGGCTCAAGGTCTTCGTTGTCCGGAGCGGAGCCGTCGGCGGGCTGGTCCAGGGAGGCGCGGCCCACCCTCGCTGCTGCGTAGACAACCGGAACTTCAAGGATCTTGTCGAGGTCCAGGTCCGGAACTTCGTCGGCGAGGTCCGAGGCGAGGCCCAGAAGCAGGTCCATGGACTCGTGGACAACTTCGTCGATGCGGGCGTCGGGGCGGTCGGTCTTGTTGACGAGGAGGATGACCGGCAGGTGCGCGGCCAGGGCCTTGCGCAGCACGAAGCGGGTCTGCGGCAGCGGGCCCTCGGAAGCGTCGACGAGGAGCACAACGCCGTCAACCATGGACAGGCCGCGCTCCACCTCGCCACCGAAGTCGGCGTGGCCGGGGGTGTCGATCACGTTGATGGTGATGGTTTCGCCGTTGGAGGACGGTCCGTTGTAGGCCACGGTGGTGTTCTTGGCCAGGATGGTGATGCCCTTTTCGCGCTCCAGGTCACCGGAGTCCATCACACGGTCTTCGAGGTGGTTGTGCTCGGCAAAAGAGTTGGTCTGCTTGAGCATGGCGTCGACCAGAGTGGTCTTGCCGTGGTCAACGTGGGCCACGATCGCGACGTTGCGCAGGTCACTGCGCGATGCAGTGGCTACCGCGGTGTTGGTGGTGGTTTCAGACATGCGTGAGTGCTCGATTCAGTGGTGAAGTCAGCTGTTGTATCGCCGCATTTCCAACCGGAACGCACGACGGATTGGCCCATTAACACAGGGCGCCTTCCATCATTCTAGACGCTGAGGGTTTTATTGGCCTAAAAATCGTTGCCAGGCCATCTCCCTCGGAGGTTAGAATGCCGCCCATCGCGCCTCAAGGCGTGACCAAGCTCACCTCAATCCGGGGCTTCCCGGGGAAAAGAAGGAGCCGGCGCCAAGGGCACCGGCTCCTACCACTGAAACAACCGAAAGGTCAGGCCACCTCGGGCGGGAGCATCAGCTTCGCTCCCGGGATGGCGTTCAGCAGGGCCTTGGTGTAGTCCTGCCGCGGCGACTCAAAGACGTCGTCCGTGGAGCCGGTTTCCACCAGCTTCCCCTTCTCCATCACGCACACATGGTCCGCGATCTGGCGCACCACCGCGAGGTCGTGGGTGATGAACAGGTAGGTCAACCCCAGGTTGGCCTGCAGGTCCGCGAGCAGGTTCAGCACCTGGGCCTGGACCAGCACGTCAAGGGCAGACACGGCTTCGTCGCAGATGATCACTTCCGGGTCCAGGGCAAGCGCACGCGCGATGGCAACACGCTGGCGCTGGCCGCCGGACAGTTCGTTGGGGAAGCGCTGCATGCTCGACTGCGGCAGGGACACCTGGTCCAGCAGTTCGCGGACCTTCTTTACCCTGCTCGCTTTGTTGCCGATCTTGTGGACCCGCAACGGTTCTTCGATGGTCCTGAAGATGTTGTACATGGGGTCCAGTGACCCGTAGGGGTCCTGGAAGATCGGCTGCACCCGGCGCCGGAATTTGAAGAGTTCCGCCGGCTTCAGCGCAGCTGTGTCCACGCCGTCGAACAGGATCTTTCCCTCGGTCGGTTTTTCCAGCTGGAGGACCATCTTGGCCACGGTGGACTTTCCGGAACCGGATTCCCCCACAATCGCCGTGGTGGTTCCCCTGGTGACGTCAAAGCTGACGCCGTCCACTGCAGCAAAGTCGGTTGCCTTGCCCAGCCCGTGACGGAGCTTGTAGACCTTCCGCAGGTCTTGGATCTTCAAGACATGGTCTGCGGCCGGTTCTTCTGTGGGAGCAAGGAGGTCGGCCGCTTCCACGCCCAGTTCCTTTGCAACCTGGATCCGTCGGCTGGCCAGGGAAGGAGCGGACTCCACCAGCCGCTTGGTGTACGGGTGGCGCGGATTCTGGAGCAACTCCAGGGACGGACCGGACTCCACCACCTGTCCTTGGTACATGACCACAACTTTGTCGGCACGCTCGGCCGCCAGGCCCAGGTCATGGGTGATGAGCAGAACGGCCGTACCCAAGTCCGTGGTCATAGTGTCCAGGTGATCCAGGATCTGCCGCTGGACCGTAACGTCCAGGGCCGACGTCGGCTCGTCTGCAATCAGAAGCCGCGGCTGGCACGAGAGCCCGATCGCAATGAGTGCGCGCTGGCGCATACCGCCCGAGAACTCGTGGGGATACTGGTTTGCTCGCCGATGGGCATCCGGAAGTCCGGCCTGCTCAAGGACCTTGGCGATGTCGTCCGGGCCACTGGGCCGGCCGTTGGCGCGGAGGGTTTCCTTGACCTGGTAGCCAATCTTCCAGACCGGGTTCAGGTTGGACATCGGGTCCTGCGGCACCATGCCTATGGTGTTGCCGCGAAGTTCGATCATCCGCTTCTCGCTGGCATGGGCAATATCCTCGCCATCCAGAAGGATCTGCCCGCCGGACACAGAGCCATTGTTCGGCAGGAGCCCGATCGCAGCCAACGCCGTGGTGGATTTGCCCGAGCCGGACTCCCCCACGATCGCCACGGTCTCACCGGGCATGATGGTCAGGTGGGCGTTACGGACTGCCTGGACATCGCCGGCGCTGGTCTTGAAGGTGATTGCGAGGTCACGGATTTCCAGCAGGGGTTTGACTCCTGAATTACCTGCCTCCGCGACGTGAACATCGGGAATGGTCATGTTTTTGTCTCTCATCGCTGCCTGCTCTTCGGGTCGAGGGCGTCACGAACGGCGTCGCCCAGCATGATGAAGCTCAGGACCGTAATGGACAGGGCTGCAGCGGGGTAGAGCATGATCTCCGGCTTCGTCCGGATGGACGACTGGGCACCGGCAATATCGTTGCCCCAGGACATGATGCTTTGCGGCAACCCGATGCCCAGGAATGACAGGGTGGCCTCCAGGACAATGAAGATGCCCAGGTTCAGGGTGGCCATGACAATGATCGGCGCCAGTGCATTCGGCAGGACGTGGCGCAGGAGCGCCCCAACCCTCGATACGCCGAGGGCTCGGGCGGCAGTTACAAAATCGGCATTTCTGACCTCGATGACTGCGCCACGGGCAATGCGTGCCATTTGCGGCCACGTCAGCAGCGCAATGATGGCCACCACCGTCCACACGCTCTTGTTGTCACGGAAGAAGGGCAGCTGGGTGATAACCAGGGCGCCCAGCACCAACGGCAAAGCGAAGAAAATGTCACCGAGACGTGCGAGGACCGAGTCAACCCAGCCACCGTAGTAGCCGGCGATCGCGCCAATCGTTACGCCGATGATCACCACGCAGATAACCGAGAGGAGGCCCACTGAGAGCGATGCCTGTGTTCCGTGGACAACCCTCGAATAGATGTCGCAGCCCTGGAAGGTAAAGCCGAAGGGATGCCCGGGAGCCGGCCCTGCTTCGGAGTTTCCGAGCTGGCAGTCATCGTTCGGCGGCACCGTCGAGAGCAGGCCGGGGAACAGCGCGATGATAATGAGGGCCAGGATCAACAGCGACGAAATGATGAACAGCGGACGACGCCGGAGCTTGCGCCAGGCGTCGGCCCACAGGCTCAGTGGCGCCTGCTCCGTCTTGAGAGTGTCGGTCGCGAGCAACGGCGTTTCGTCGATGGGCGCCACAAAGTGGCTGTTTTTACTGGTCATAACGAATCCTTGGGTCCAGCCAGGCGTACAGGAGATCAACGAGCAGGTTGGCAACCACAAATACCAGAACCAGCACGCTGACTATGGAGACAATGGTGGGCCCCTCAGTGCGCAAGGTGGCCTGATAGAGCTTGTTGCCCACCCCTGGCACGTTGAAGATGGCTTCGGTGACGATCGCGCCGCCCATCAGACCGCCCAGGTCGGCGCCCAGGAAGGTGACGACGGGGATCAGGGAGTTGCGCAGGATATGTGCAATCACAACCCGGGGCCGGGACAGGCCCTTTGCCGTGGCAGTCCGCACGTAATCGGCATTCATGCTCTCGCTGACCGAAGCACGCGTCAGGCGGAGGACATAAGCGAACGACACAAGGCCCAGCACCGTGGCCGGCAGCAACAGGCTGCCCCAGTCGGCGTTAGCGCCGACTGTCGGTTTCGCCCAGCCCAGCTGGACTCCGAAGACCAACTGGAAAACAAAGCCAAGGACGAATGTGGGAACAGCGATGACCACAAGTGAAGCGACCAGCACGGTGGAGTCAAACCAGCCACCACGACGCAGGCCGGCAAAGACACCGAACCCCACGCCGAACACGGTCTGGATAATCAAGGCTTCCAGTGCCAGCATCGCCGTCACGGGAAAGACCCTCGCCAACGAGGCAGCGATCGGCTGGCCCGTGAAGTCGTTGCCGAGGTTGAAAGTGAAGATGTTCTGCAGGAACAAGCCGTACTGGACCCAGAAGGGTTCGTCCAAATGGTACTGGGTGCGCAGGGTGTCAATAACTGCCTGCGGGGGCTGGCGGTCGCCGAAGAGGGCGGCGATGGGGTCACCCGGCAGGGCGAAAACCATGTAGTACACCAGGAGGGTGGTGCCGAGGAAGACGGGGATGGCCTGAAGCAGCCTGCGAAGGATAAAGCGGACCACCGGATCACCGGCCTTCGGGGAGCGAAGAAGGGAATTTCATGGGTGCCTTCCTGCCGTACAGGACAATGGGGGCCCGGCATAACGCCGGACCCCCATTACGCCTGCGGCAAGTTAGATCGTGGAGACTACTTGGCCGTGATGTCGTAGTAGAGAACTCCGCCATTCCAGCCGGTTTCGGCCTTGATGACGTTCTCGCTCCAGACGATCGGCTTGGCCTGGTCCCAGAGGGGCAGACCCGGAAGATCCTTGAAAAGGATCCCCTGTGCCTCGTTGAACTTCTCGTTGGCCTCGTCGGTGGACTTGGCAGCGAGGCCCTCCTGAAGCAACTTGTCGAACTCAGGGTTCGTGTACTTCTCGTAGTTGGACGGAGCACCCGTGGCCCAAACCGGTCCGAGGAAGTTGTAGAGCGACGGGTAGTCGCCCTGCCAGCCGGCGCGTGACAGGCCGGGGAGCATCTGGGACTTGCGCAGGTTCAGTACTTCCGCGAACTTGGCGAAGGGCTGGATTTCAGCCTGGATGCCGAGGTTGTTCTTGAAACCGTTGGCTACGGCGTCGATCCATTCCTTGTTGCCACCATCGGTGTTGGAGGCAATCTGGAGCGGCTTCGAGTTGTCGTACGGCTTGATCTTCTCAGCCTGCGCCCACAGGTCCTTAGCCTTGGCGGCGTCGAACTTGAGGACTTCGCTGCCCGGGATGTTTTCCTTGAAGCCGTCGATGACCGGCGGAGCGAATGCCTTGGCCGGCGTGCGGGTTCCGTTGAAGATCACCTTGGTGATCTCTTCGCGGTTGATGGCGTAGGACAGTGCCTGACGGCGCAGCAGCCCTGCTTCACCCTGGAAGTTCGGGTTGTAACCCGGGATGTTCAGGGTGGAGTTGGTGGCAACCGGCTTGGTGGAGTTCCGGTCCTGGAAATCCGTGACGTAGGTCTTCAGCGCGTTGGAGGGCAGAACATCCGAAACGTCCAGGTTGTTGGCCTGCAGGTCCGTGTATGCGGGGCCCGGATCGGTGTAGAACTTGAAGTTCACGCCACCGTTTTTGGCTTCGCGGGGACCGCTGTAATCAGCGTTTTTTACGAGCGAGATGGACTGGTCGTGTACCCAGGCGCCGGTCTTTTCCATCTTGTACGGGCCGTTACCGACCGGGTTTTCACCGAACGTCTTGGGGTCCGCCAATGCAACCGACGGCATCGGGAAGAACGCCGAGTAACCGAGACGCAGCGACCAGTCGGCTTCCGGCTGGGCGAGCTTGACCGTGAGGGTTGAATCGTCTGTAGCCGTCAGTCCCGACATCGTCTCGGCGGTGGGAGCCGGGGTGGTGGTCTCTTTACCGTCGGCCGATTTTTCGGTGGTGACTGCTGAAACATCTGCATATCCGGCGACGGACTCAAAGAAGAAGCCGTTCTGCTGCAGGTTCTTTGAATTCGCGGCGAAGTTCCAGGAATCAACGAACGTCTTTGCGGTGATCGCTTCGCCGTTGGTGAACTTCTGGCCCTTCTTGACCTTGATGGTCCAGTTCTGGGCGTCAGAGGACTCGATGGACTCTGCCAGTGCGTTGACGGGCTTCCCGTCGGCGTCGTAGGTCCGAAGTCCTTCGAAGAGCAGCTCGACAACGCGGCCACCGTAGACTTCGCCTGTGTTGGCCGGCAGCAAGGGGTTCTGGGGTTCGTTGCTGTACGCGGTGATGACCTTGTTGGGATCACCAGCGGCTTGGCTGGCACCGTCATTGCTGCCGCCTCCAGCGCCGCAGCCGGTCAGGGCAAGGGCGGCGATTGCCACCATGCCGAGTGCTTTGGAAGTGCGCGTAAAACGCATTCCGCCTCCTATGAGTTGTGGGAGATGTTCAGGGGAAATCTTTTGCTCCCCGGCAGGCCAGTCACAGGTTCACACTGTGACGCACCATACATACTTGAAGAGCCTAGCCGCACAATGTCCAAATACTGGTACTCCGTTGCCAAACCGTAATCAGTTAATCGCGAATAACTAGCCGGTACCCGGAAGTTGTGCAAGTCACATGTTACTTGTTGGTAGGACGTGCGGCGAATCGAAGGCTCAAGCGTTCTCCCACGCCTTTGGCAGGGCCTATTTCAGGCGCCATTCCGAGACGTTCCACCAGACCCCCAGAGGGCCGGGGCTGGGCTTGACCCCGCTCACCCGGCTGCTGAAGGCCACCGTCCCAGCCGTCTGGTACAGCGGCAGGCCATAGGCGCTTTCCCAGACGCGTTTGTCGATGGCGGCCATGAGTTCGTCCTGTTTGGCCAGATCAGTGGTGGAAGCCAATTGCTCCATCACTTTGTCGGCGTCGTCGTCGGAAAAGCCGTTGAAGTTGCTGCCGCCGCCGGTCTTGAAAATCTGCGGCACGCGGCCCACCCCTACTCCGGTGCTGATCCAACCGAGAATGGCAGCATCGTAGTTTCCGCTTCCGAGGGCGGCTGCCCAGTCGGAATTTCCGAGTCCGGCATCCTCAACCGTGAACCCGGCCAGGCGGGCGGAGTCGCGGATCAGCGAAAACGCCCGCACGCGGCTGGGATTGTCCCGGTTGTACAGGATCCGGATGGTCGGGGTAGCACCGCGGAGCTGCGACCTTGCCCCTTGGATGTCAACCTCGGAGTACCCTGCCGAACCGTTGTTTTTCACTGTGTCCGGGTACTTGGGGTGCGATGGCAGGAAAACGTGTGAATCAAGGGGCTTGGCGTCGGAGGCGGACCCCGCGATGGCGTCAACGACCTCCTGCCGGGGAACTGTTTTCAAAAACGCCTGGCGGACGTCCCTGTCGGCGAAGGGCCCCGAGAATTTGAGATCAAGATGGTCATAACCGGCCTGGCTGTACTGCTGGACCGTGTTTCCCTGGTCCTTCAGACCCTGGAAGAGGCTTTCGTTGCCGGCCGTCGGCTGCGGTGCGATGATGTCCGCCTGGCCATTCCTGAGCGCCGCAACCGCGGCAGGGGCGGCCCCGGTGAACCTGACAGTGATCTCATCCAGGAATGGCTCGGGGCCCCACACGTAGTCCCTGTTCCGAACCAGCCGGAGGGAGGTGTCCGCAACGATATCCCGGACGAGGTAGGGGCCGCTGGAAAGGTAAATGGCGGGGTCATCGGGCAGGGACTTGGCGTCAAAGCCGGAGTTCCAGAAATCGCTGACGCGTTTCAGCGGCGCGTTGACTGCTGGCTCGGTGGTATCCCCGCCGGGCGACTCCTTGAGCAGGTCAATCAGGTCCGCTTCGTCGTTCAGGCCGCTTTTGGCTGCCACCACATGGGCCGGCAGGCCGACGTCGAACGCCACTTCCCAGTCCGCATAGGGAGTGGCGTATTCCAGCGTGATGGACCGGCCGTCACTGCCGATCTCGGGGAAGACTGTGCCGGCGAGACCGGTCTTGTCGGCGGCAGCGGAAAAGTAGGTGGTGCCTGTCCCCGCTTCGGAATCAGCATCGTCGAAGTAGCCGGAACCGGCGGCCCAGGACAGGAGGAGATCTCCGGCGTCGATGGCATCGCCGTCGGACCATTTCACGCCCTCGTTGACGGTGTAACGCACCTTCAGGGGTTTGTCGGAAACCTTCTCGTACCGGCCGAACTTTTCGTTCCGGACCACCTTCACGGTGTCATCGACGTAGTAGAAGCCTGAATGGGTGATGTGGCCGATCTTGGTGTTGATGTCCGTGTTTCCGGCGACGCTGAAGGGATTGAACGAGGTAAATGCATTCACCTCGGCCACGGTCACGCTCCCGCCCCGGTTCGTCTCGCCGACCACCACGGGAGCGGCGCCACCTGAAGCGTTGCATCCTGAGAGAACCAGGGCCGACGCGACGGCCCCGGTGATGACTTGAATCAAACGCCTCAGAGGCATGCGTCTCCTTTGCCTGTCCCGAATCAGACGTTGAACGTCCATATTTTCCTTGAATTCTAGCGGTTCAGGGCGTGGGCTAGTGTCCGCATATCATGAGTCAACAGCCGTACACCGATCTCCTGAAGGAAGCCCATGCCCGATTCCTCACGGCCGCTGCGCAAGCTCGGATTCCTCACCATTGGCCTGTTCGATCCTGTGGATCCGGTTGCAGGCCACGAATCGACCCTGCAGATCATCGAACTGGGCGAGCGGCTTGGATTCGACAGCGCCTGGCTGCGCCACCGTCATCTGCAGTTCGGCATCTCCTCCCCCATTGCGATGATGGCCGCGGCCAGCCAGCGCACCTCGCGGATCGAGCTTGGAACCGCCGTCACCCCCATGGGATGGGAAAACCCGCTGCGCCTGGCCGAAGACCTGGCCACCGTGGATCTGCTCGCCGGCGGACGAATCAATCCGGGCCTCAGCGTGGGCGAACCAATGCACTACGACACGATCAAGCACGAGTTGTACCCGGATTCCGCCGGGCTGGAGGACTTCAGCTACGCACGGGTCGAGCGGCTGGCCCGCTTGATCGCAGGTGAACCGGTCCGGGAATTTTCCGGCAAGCAGGGTGTGGTTGAGGAATTCTCCAACCGCGTGGAGCCGCATTCTTTCGGGCTGCGCGAACGCCTTTGGTATGGGGCGGCAAGCAAGGAGTCGGCCATCTGGGCCGGGGCCAACGGATTCAACCTGCTATCCAGCAGTGTGGTCTTTGCCGGCAGGGATCAGGAAACGGAGTTTGCCCGGATCCAACAATCACAGATCCGCGCCTACCGTGAAGCCGCCGCGGCATCGGTTCCTGCGCGCGGGCCGGCAAGGGTCTCACAGGGCCTCGTGGTGATTCCCACCGATTCGGCTTCAGCGAAACAGCGGGAAAAGTACCAACTGTACGTCGATGAACGCACTCCGCGTACCCGGGTGCCGCACGGGCCGAGAGGGATGCTGTTCGCCGCCGATCTCATCGGCAGCAGTGATCAGATTGCCGAACAGTTGTATGCCCACGCGGGGTTCCAGGAAGTGGACGAAGTCGCGTTCGCTCTGCCCTTCAGCTTCGACCACGAGGACTACGTCCAGATCCTCAGCGACATAGCGAACAAACTGGGTCCTGCCCTGGGATGGGCTCCGGCCGGAAGCTGAAAAATCGCGCCCCGGCTGTGCCGGGACGCGATTTTCGAGCATGAACTAAACGTTGAAGCGGAACTCCACGACGTCGCCGTCGGCCATCACGTATTCCTTGCCCTCAATGCGGACCTTGCCGCGGGACTTGGCTTCCGCCATGGAGCCGGCGTCGATGAGGTCGTGGAAGGAAACGACTTCAGCCTTGATGAACCCGCGCTGGAAGTCGGAGTGGATCACACCGGCTGCTTGGGGGGCTGTGTCACCCTGGTGAATGGTCCACGCGCGGGTCTCCTTGGGGCCGGCCGTGAGGTAGGTCTGCAGGCCGAGGGTGTGGAACCCCACGCGGGCAAGCTGGTCGAGGCCGGACTCATCCTGGCCGTTCATTTCCAGCATCTCGCGGGCTTCTTCCTCGTCCAGCTCAACGAGGTCAGACTCAAGCTTGGCGTCAAGGAAGATTGCGTCTGCCGGGGCAACCATGGCCCGCAGCTCTTCCTGCTTCTCCGGGCTGCCCAGAATGCCTTCGTCAGCGTTGAAGACATAGATGAAGGGCTTGGCTGTCAGGAGGCTGAGTTCCTTGAGGTGCTCCATCTCCAGCTTGTCCCGCGTGATCGAGGAGAAGATGGTGTCGCCACGTTCCAGGACCGCCTGGGCCGCCTTGATGGCAGCCAGTTCAGCGGCTTCGCGCTTCTTGATCTTGACTTCTTTTTCGATCCGCGGAATGGCGTTTTCGATGGTCTGGAGATCGGCCAGGATCAGCTCGGTGTTGATGGTCTCCATGTCCGAGCGGGGATCCACTTTGCCGTCCACGTGGATGACATCGGGGTCGTCGAACACGCGCACCACCTGTGCGATGGCTTCGGCCTCACGGATGTTGGCCAGGAACTTGTTGCCCAGGCCTTCGCCCTCGGATGCACCCTTCACGATGCCGGCGATGTCCACAAAGGACACCGGCGCGGGCAGCAGGCGCTGGGAGCCGAAAATTTCCGCGAGCTGCTTGAGCCGGGGATCCGGCAGGTTCACGACGCCGACATTGGGTTCGATGGTAGCGAACGGATAGTTCGCTGCCAGCACCTGGTTACGGGTCAGTGCGTTGAAGAGAGTTGATTTGCCGACGTTGGGCAGTCCGACGATGCCAATAGTAAGAGCCACGAGCATTGATTCTACCGGTTGCAGGTGGCCTTGGCCCCAGCGGGTCCCGGACCGGTCCGGCTTCGCCTGAATATGTCGGTTCCGGAAATTGTCACAGGGTCATGCCACAGTGAGGCTATGGATGCTTTAGGCCTGATTCTCGCCCTGTTGATGCTGCTGGTTGGTGCCGTCACCGGCGCCGCCGCCGCGTACTTTTTCCTGCGCAAGCGGACCCGCGCCCTGGAGGAGGACTTCGACGCCGTGTCATCGCGGCTGTCCGGCGTCAGCGCCCAGCTGGCCGCGGCGGATGCGGAACGCCGCCTGCTCTCGCTGCAGAACCGGGAACTCGGCGAGGCCCGCAGCCAGGACGGCAGTGTCCTGAGGGCTCTGGCACCGGTTGCCGAAAAGCTCACGGCAGTGCAGCAGCAGGTAGCTCTGCTGGAACGTGACCGCCTAGAGCAATATGGTCAGCTGGCTCAGCAGCTGCAGGAGGCCCGGCTGTCCGACGCCCAGCTGATCCGCAGCACGCACGCCCTGGAATCAGCCCTCCGCTCCAACAGCGCCCGCGGCCAGTGGGGTGAAGTGCAGCTGCGCCGCGTGGTCGAAGCCTCCGGAATGCTGCGGCATGTGGACTTTCTGGAGCAGGTCCACAGCGCGGGCGCGGATTCTGCGCTCCGCCCCGACCTTGTGGTTCAGCTCCCCGGCGCCAAACAGCTGGTGGTGGATGCCAAGGTCCCCTTGTCCTCCTACCTCGAGGCCCAGGAACTCGGTACCCGGCAGGGGCACGGCCCGGCAGGCCAGAACCCCGGGAACCAGCAGACCCTTCTGGCCGCCCACGCCAAGGCGCTGCGGGCCCATGTGGATGCGCTCAGCAGCAAGAAGTACTGGGACATCCCCGGGAACTCCCCCGAACTGGTGATCTGCTTCCTGCCGGCGGAATCCATCCTTGCAGCAGCCCTGACGGCAGATGCCACGCTCCTGGACCATGCACTGTCCAGGAATGTCGTCCTGGCCTCGCCCAGCACACTGCTGGCCGTGCTGAAATCAGTGGCCTTCACGTGGCGGCAGGACGTCCTTACGGACAGTGCGCGCGAGTTGTTCGAGCTGGCCCGGCAGCTGTATGAGCGGATGGGAACCCTGGGCGAGAACGTGAGCAAGCTGGGCACGTCGCTGAAATCCTCGGTGGACCGCTACAACATGATGGTGGGCACACTCGAGGCAAGGATCCTACCAACGGCCCGCAAGCTCAACGCCCTGGACGAAACCGGATTGGTTACCCCGGCCGCGCTGGAGGTAACGCCGCGATCCGTGTCCGCCCCGGAGCTTCAGCAGGCCGCCCCGGAGCTTCAGAAAGCTGCTACCGAGCGTCAGGAGGATGACGCCGCGGCCTGACGCCCCACGGCGTGTTGGCGGGCGGGGAATCCCCTAGCTGCGGGAGCGGCGGCCGCCCAGGGCCCGGCTGACGTCGCCGGCTTCCTTCAAGGTTGCCCGCAGCTCCTTGGGGAGAGAGAAGAGGAGGTCTTCTTCAGCGGTGACTACTTCTTCCACCGAGCCGTAGCCGTAGTCGGCCAGCAACCGCAGGACGTCCTTGACCAGAACTTCCGGAACTGAGGCTCCGGACGTGACACCCACGGTAGCCACGCCTTCGAACCAGGCTTCGTCCACCTCATTGGCGAAGTCCACACGGTAGGAGGCCTTCGCCCCGTATTCCAGGGCTACCTCCACCAGGCGCACCGAGTTCGAGGAGTTGGCTGATCCCACCACGATCACCAGTTCGGCCTGCGGGGAGATCTTCTTGATGGCCACTTGGCGGTTGGTGGTTGCGTAGCAGATGTCGTCGCTGGGCGGATCCTGCAGGGTGGGGAAACGTTGCTTCAGCAGCCGGACCGTCTCCATGGTCTCGTCAACGCTGAGGGTGGTCTGGGACAGCCAGATGACCTTCTCGGGATCCCGGACGGTTACTTTGTCCACCTCGTGCGGGCCATTGATGATCTGGATATGTTCAGGGGCTTCGCCTGCTGTTCCCTCAACCTCTTCATGGCCGTCGTGGCCGATCAGCAGGATGTCGAAATCGTCCTTGGCAAAGCGCACGGCTTCCTTATGCACCTTGGTGACCAGCGGGCAGGTGGCGTCAATGGTGCGCAGCCCGCGGTCCTCGGCCGACTGGACGACGGCCGGTGAAACGCCGTGAGCGGAAAAAATCACCAGCGCACCCTCGGGGACCTCGTCGGTTTCCTCGACGAAGATGGCGCCCTGCGCCTCGAGCGAGCTGACCACGTGGACGTTGTGCACAATCTGCTTCCGCACATAGACGGGCGGGCCGTAGTGCTCCAAGGCCTTTTCCACGGCGATGACGGCCCTGTCCACACCTGCACAGTACCCGCGGGGTGCCGCCAGGAGGACCTTCTTGGGGCCGGTCACCGGAGCAGCCGCGGACACCTCTTCTGGCGTACGCCGCCGGCGCGGGACGGTTGGCATCGAAAGGGGCACAGCGGTGGAGGTCATTGCTCCATGCTACCGGGTTGAACCCCGGCGTCCCGGAGATGCGATGCGCACCACAAGGCCAGCCACGGCCAGGGCTCCGCCAGTTATCGCGGCCGCCAGGGTCCACGTCCGGAAGCCCGCAGCAGCCGCGGCAACAAACTCATTCTTGAACATGTCGGCGATCCCACTGCCACTCGCAGCAGCGAGAACGTTGTCCCCGGCGAGCTGGGCTCCGGCGGTCCACAGGCCGGCGAGCAGGAGCCCGGCAATTCCGGCACTGAAAAGTACGACCCACCGGCGACGGGCGGCCACAAGTGCCAGGACCAACGCGATACCGGCGCCGATAGCCAAGCTGTACCCCAATGGCGCATAGGCGGCGGCCTGTTCGATGAGCTGGCGCTGGTTGGCCTGCCCGACGTTGATCAGCGTCTGGCCCGGCGGATCCAGCGGCAGCCCAGAGGTCCGGCTCAACTCCTCCACACCCGGGGCAACCAGGGGGGCAACATCCAAGGTGAGCGCGGTGCTGGAATCCACTTCTGCCGGGAGAGTGCCAGGGGCCGCGAAACTGAGGCGGTGGCTCCTGCGAAGGCTCTCCTCCCAGGCTGCCGGGTACCCCGGCAGACCGGTCAGCGAGGCTGCTGCGGCTTCCAGGACCGGCTCGAGCAGGCCGGCGAAGGCCTCCGGGACGGCACTGGTGTCAATGGTGCCAACGGCAGCGGCAGCCAACTGCTGTTGGAACTCATCGTCACTGCCCAGCGGCGCGGCAAGCGCCACGAACCCGTTTTCCTGCACCACGTTCCGGTCAAGCCAGATGGCCGGAACAGCCAGGGCAGCGAGCACTACGCCCAGGATGACGGCAACGGCAGAAACAACAGTACGCACAGCAAGGTCCTTAATCATCGGGCGGCATTGCCATCTTAGAGGGACCGGGTGGACGAACAATGTCAGTCCGGAGTGATACAGCTTATGGATAAGGTTGAACACAACCCGTAAACACAACCCGTAAACAGCAGCCCCGAAATACACGCATCAGACAGAGGACCGCCCATGCCACCTGCCACACCTTCACGAAGGCCGGCGCATGTCTGAACAGGCTGCGCTGCCCGGAACGGCACCCTCAACGTTGCCTGCTACCGCGGCTGAGACAAGCCCGGACAATCCGTGGCCCCTGCAGCTGCTGTCGCAGAAACTGAAGATGCACATCGACCGGGCGCCTGCTGCCTGGGTCGAGGGCCAGGTGATCGAACTCAACCGGCGCGGGACCAACGCCTACCTGACCCTGCGCGACGTCGACGCCGAGGTTTCCCTTCCGGCGTCGGTCTGGTCCAAGATCCTTGAGCGGCAGAACCTTCCCCTGGAACGTGGTTCCCGCGTGGTCGCGCTGCTCAAGCCCGAGTTCTGGCTGAAGACCGGGCGGATCAACATGCAGGTCAGGGACATCAGGCCCGTCGGCCTCGGCGATCTGCTGGCCCGGATCGAACGGCTGCGGCAGGCACTGTCCGCCGAAGGCCTGTTTGCCGACTCCCGGAAAAAGCCCCTGCCCCTCCTCCCCCACCGCATCGGCCTGATCACCGGACGGGACTCGGATGCCAAGAAGGACGTCCTCCAAAACGCGGCCCTGCGCTGGCCCGCGGTCGAATTTGAAATCCGGGAGGTCGCCGTGCAGGGCAACACCGCAGTCGCCCAGATCATCAGGGCCCTGAAGGAACTGGACGGCCGGCCGGACGTGGACGTCATCGTGATAGCCCGCGGCGGCGGGGCCCTCGAAGATCTGCTGCCCTTCAACAGCGAAGAACTCATCCGTGCCGTGGCTGCCGCATCCACCCCGGTGGTCAGCGCCATCGGACACGAGGCAGACCGGCCCCTGCTCGACGACGTCGCGGACCTGCGTGCCTCCACGCCCACCGATGCCGCCAAACGGATCGTTCCCGATGTGGCTGAGGAACTGGCCGGCGTGCGCCAGACCCGGGAGCACCTGCGCCGTTTCATCAGCAGGCTGGTCGAGCAGGAAACGGAACGCTTGTCCGCCCTGCATTCCCGGCCGGTCCTGGCCACCCCGGAGGGCATGGTCACCGTGCGCTCAGAAGAAATCGAACGGCTCCTGCGGAGATCATCGGCCGCCGTCAGCTCCACGGTGGTGCGGGCAGCCGATCAGCTGGTGCATCTGCAGGCCCAGGTGCGGGCCCTGTCACCACAAAAGACCCTTGACCGGGGCTACGCCGTGGTGGAGCTCATCCCCCAACAGCCGGCCCGGCCGGATGACCCAGCCGGACACCTGGTGGTCCGCAACCCCGAACAGGCCCCGGCAGGCACACCACTGACCGTTCGCGTGGCCCAGGGCCGCTTTGGCGCGGCCTCCACCGGAAAACTTCACGAAGGAGAACCACATGACTGAGCCAAAGACCGCATCAGACATCGAAGCGCTGAACTACGAGGAAGCCCGTGAGCAGCTGGTGCAGGTGGTGGGCAAGCTCGAGGCGGGGGGCGCCAGCCTTGAGGAGTCACTGGCCCTGTGGGAGCGGGGCGAAGCGTTGGCCAAGCGCTGCGAGGAGTGGCTTGAGGGTGCACGAAAACGGCTGGCCGCAGCACGCGACCAGCCGCTTTAGGCCAATCTCAGGACTTCTCCACCAGCGCGCGCTCGATGTCCACATCGAACTCCGCCTTCGGCCATTCGAGCTTCAGCTCGGACATCGCGCCCATCACCAGCTGCTGAACCGCGATCCTCGCATACCATTTCTTGTTGGCCGGAATCACGTGCCATGGCGCGGCGGCGGTGTTCGTCTCGTCGATGGCAGCCTGGTAGGCGGCCATGTAGTCATCCCAGAAGGCCCGCTCGTCAATGTCGCCCCGGCTGTATTTCCAGTGCTTTGCCGGATTGTCCAGCCGCGCCAGCAGCCGGGCCTTCTGCTCGTCCTTGCTGATGTAGAGCATGACCTTCACGATCTTGGTGCCAGAATCGGACAGCCTGCTCTCGAACTCATTGATGGCAACGTAACGGCGCTTGATTTCCGCCGGGGTGGCCCAGCTGTGGACTTTGTGGATGAGGACGTCCTCATAGTGGGAGCGGTCAAAAATTCCCACCATGCCGGCCGCGGGGACCTCCTTCTGGATCCGCCAAAGGAAGTCATAGGATTTCTCCTCGTCCGTGGGTGCCTTGAAAGCTTTAAACTGCACACCCTGCGGATCCATGGGGGCCATCACGTGATTGACGATCCCGCCCTTGCCCGCGGTATCCATCGCCTGAAGCACCAGCAGGATGCGCTTGGTCCCGCCGAAACGGGACTCCGCGAACAGTTTTTCCTGCAGCTCGGCCAAGTTATCGTCAAGCTCCGCGAGGAGTTGCTGGCCATCGGTCTTGCTGCCGGTGTAGCCGGGTGTGGAGTCGGGGTCCACCTTGGCGAGGGAGAAGCCCTTTCCGATCCTGAGCGCTTCGGAGGCGTGCTGCTCAAATTTAACGACACCGGCCATGACGGTCCTTTCCCAAGGTTCCACGTGCCAACGGTGCACGTCACCACAGGCTAGTTCCCTTTGTACCGGCTGAGGAAGTCCGCCATGCGGTTGATTGCCTCTTCGAGGTCCTTGACGAGGGGCAGGGTGACCATCCGGAAGTGGTCCGGGCGCACCCAGTTGAACGCCCGGCCGTGCGAGACCAGGATCTTTTGCTCCCGCAGCAGGTCAAGGACGAATTTCTCGTCGTCGCGGATGCGGTAGACCTCGGGATCGAGTTTCGGGAAGAGGTACATGGCGCCCCGGGCCTGCTGGGTGCTGACACCGGGAATGGCGTTGAGCATGTCGTAGGCCTTGTTGCGCTGCTCAAGCAGGCGGCCGCCCGGCAGGATGAGATCGTTGATGCTCTGGTAGCCGCCGAGTGCGGTCTGGATTGCGTGCTGGGCCGGGACGTTGGCGCACAGCCGCATGTTTGCCAGCAGGCTGATGCCCTCCAAATAGTCGGCGGCGTCCTTCTTCGGACCGGAAATGGCCATCCAGCCTGCCCGGTAGCCGCAGACCCGGTAGGCCTTGGACAGTCCGCTGAAGGTCAGGCACAGGACGTCGTCACCGGTCAGGGCGGCCAGGTTGATGTGCACTGCGTCTTCGTACAGGATCTTTTCGTAGATCTCGTCGGCAAAGATCACCAGCCCGTGCTTCTCCGCCAGTGCCACGATTTTCCGCAGCGTTTCCTCCGGGTACACAGCCCCCGTGGGGTTGTTCGGATTAATGACCACGATGCCCTTGGTCCGGGGCGTGATCTTGGCTTCAAGGTCTTCAAGGTCCGGCTGCCAACCGGATTCCTCATCGCACAGGTAGTGCACCGGCTTACCGCCTGCGAGGGCCACTGATGCGGTCCACAGCGGGTAGTCGGGGGTCGGGATCAGCACTTCGTCGCCGTCGTTCAGCAGTGCCATGAGGGACATGGTGATGAGCTCGCTGACACCGTTGCCAAGGTAAATATCGTCAACGTGGATGTTCTGGATACCGCGGGTCTGGTAGTACTGCGAGACGGCGGTGCGGGCCGAAAAAATGCCGCGGGAGTCGCTGTAGCCCTGGGCGTGGGGCAGGTGGCGGATCATGTCCACCAGGATGGCGTCAGGCGCTTCAAATCCAAACGGTGCGGGGTTTCCGATGTTCAGTTTGAGGATGCGGTGACCCTCTGCCTCCATCTGCTGGGCGGCCTGAAGAATCGGTCCACGGATGTCGTAAAGGACGTTGTTGAGCTTGGTGGACTGCCTGAATTCTGCCATCCCTCAAATATGCCACAGGAAGGATGTACTTCAGTTGAGACCTGAGACACACGAACGACGGCGGCTGCCGCACCCGGTGAGTGCGGCAGCCGCCGTCGTGGTCATGTTTCAGGCCGCAGGCGGGTTCCTACTTGACGATGCCCTTGTCTTTGAGCCATGACGCTGCAGCGTCTTTGGCGTTTTGCTTCTGGCTGCCGCTGACCGCACGGTTCAGGTTCACAAGGTCCTCGGTGGTGAGCATCTTCGAGACGTTGTTGAGCGCCTCCTTGGCCTTGTCCGTCATTTTCGCCGTGTTGTACAACGGCAGGACCTGCTGGGCCTTGAAGTTGTTCTTGGGGTCCTCCAGCACCACAAGATCGTTGTCCGCGATCGACGGGGTGGTGGTGTAGATGTCCGCCACCTGTACCTCATCGGTGAGGAGGGCCTGCAGCGTCAGGTTGCCGCCGCCGTCGCTGAACGGCTTGAGGGCTTTGAGTTCGCACCCGTAGTTGGCCTTCAGGCCCGGGAAGCCGTAGGCGCGGGTTTCGAACGTGGCCGGCGCGGCCATGGTCAGGTCCTTGCACACTTTGGCGAGGTCCTCGATGGACTTCAGCTGGTACTTTTCCGCGGTGGCCTTGGTGACCACCATGGCGTCCTTGGATTCTGCCTTTGAGGCCTCCAGGACCGCGAGGCCCTGAGGCAGTTTCTCCGGCAGGGCCTTGTAGATGTCCTCTGCCGAAACTTCAGCAGCTTCCTTGTCCACGTGCGAGAGCAGGTTGCCGGAGTAATCCGGAACCAGGTCTACAGAACCGTCCTGGACGGCTTTGAAGTAGATTTCGCGGGCACCGATGTTCGGCTTGGTGGTGGCTGTGACACCGGCGGCAGTCAGGGCCCCGGCATAGATCTCCGCCACAATCTGGCTCTCCGGGAAGTCGGCAGAGCCCACTACCAGCGAACCGCCGGCCGTGGCCCCGCCGGCGGCACTGGTGGTGGGCGTGGACAGCGGATCGCTGCCGCCGCACGCGGTCAGCGCAACGGCCAGGCCGACGCCGGCGGCCAGGCCGGCAAGTCCCCGGCGGGTGAGGTTGTTCCGGACGATTTCTTTCATGGGGTACCTCCTTGAACAGCAGCTGGCGCAGGCGCGGCAGCTGGGAGATCAGCGGCAGCCTGCTGGCCACCGCGGGAATCAGTTGACAAGCCGGGCGAGAGAAGGGCTCTCTGCACTCCGGCGAGGATGAGGTCGACGACGATGGCCAGTCCTGCGATGAGGACTGAGCCGGCAAGCATCCGGGGGAAATCCTGGAGGACCAGGCCGTCGAACAGGTAGCGACCCAACCCGCCCAGCGGAAGATAGGCCACCACCGAGACGGTGGCGATCACCTGGAGCACCGCCGTCCGGATGCCACCGAACATCACCTGGAGTCCGTTGGGCAGCTCCACATGGAACAGGATCTGCAACTCGGTCATTCCCATGGCCCGCGCGGCGTCCACCACTGTCCGGTCCACGCTGGAGATCCCGGCGTAGGTCCCGGCCAGGAGCGGCGGGACCGTGAGGATTACCAGCGCCCACACGGGCGGCATGAGGCCGCTCCCCGCAAGCAGGGCAAAGAGGACCAGCAGGCCAAGGGTGGGGAGGGCCCGGAGCGCACCGGCAACGGCCACAGCCACCACCCGGCCGCGCCCGGTGTGGCCGATGTAGAGGCCTACGGGTACCGCGATTGCAGCTGCAATGACCAGCACCAGGCCGCTGTACTGGAGGTGCTCCAGCAGCCGGACCGGGATGCCGGAACTGCCGGTCCAGTGGAGGGGATCGGCGATCCAGGCGATGGTGTCCAGAAAGATGCTCATGGCCCGGCCCCTGCATGGACCCGGGCGTCTGCCACGTAGCCGGCCGCGATAGGCGCTGATGGACCTGATGCCTTGACGGCCCGCGTCCACGGGGTCAGCAGCCTCTCGAGCAGGACCAGGACACCGTCCATGACCAGCGCGAGCACCAGGATGGCAACAATCCCCACCACCACTTCTGTGACGAAGTTGCGCTGCAGCCCGTCGGTGAACAGCATCCCGAGGTTGCCCACCCCGAGCAGGGCCGCAACGCTGACGAGGGAGATGTTGCTGACGGAGACCACCCGGAGACCGGCGAACATCACCGGCAGCGACAACGGCAGGTCGATATCGAAGAAGCGGCGCCACGGTTTGTAGCCCATGGCCACGGCCGCCTGGCGCAGGTCCTCGTCAACGGAATCAAAGGCATCCAGCGCGGCCCGCACCAGAAGGGCAACGGCGTACAGCGTCAGGGCCACAATAACGTTCAGCGGATCAAGGATCCGGGTACCGAGCAGTGGCGGAAGGATGATGAAGAGCGCCAGAGACGGGACGGTGTAGAGCAGCGAGCTTGCCGTCAGCACAACGGACCGCAGTGTCCTGTTCATCCGCGCGAACTGGGCCAGCGGCAGGGAGATCAGCAGGCCCAGCACCATGGGAATGAGCGCCAGGACAATATGCTGTCCGGCCCGCTCCATGACCATGCCGCTGTTTGAGAGGAACCAGTCCATCAGAGGGCAGCCTGCCGTACCTGGCGGGCATCCTCGATCACGGCCAGGACTTCCTGGGCCCGGACGGTGCCCAGCACCCGGCCCTCACCGTCGATGGCCACGCCCTGGCCGGAAGGCGAGGACAGTGCCGCGTCAAGCGCCCGCCGCAGGCTCTCGCCGGGGCGGAACAGCGAACCGCCGGGGATCAGGTCGGTGTCCGTCCCTGGGCGGGCCCAGCCAAGCGGGCGCATCTCCGGATCCACCACCAACTGCCAGCCCGTCACCGCAGCGGGGTCACCGGCGAACCGGCCGCCCTCAAAAACGAGCGTGGGCACCGGGTGGATCGCCACGCCGTCGGACGCCGTGAACCCCAGGTGGCGGAACCCCCGGTCCCGTCCCACGAACGCCGCCACAAAGTCGTTGGCCGGGGCACGCAGGATCTCCTCGGGGGTGGCGTACTGGGCCAGTTTGCCGCCGACGGCAAAGACAGCCACCTTGTCCCCCAGGACGGTGGCCTCATCGATATCGTGGGTGACGAAAACGATGGTTTTGGCGAGGTCCTTCTGCAGCCTCAGCAGCTCCTGCTGCAGTTCATCGCGCACCACCGGATCCACGGCGCTGAACGGTTCATCCATCAGCAGGACCGGCGGATCGGCGGCGAGCGCCCGGGCCACGCCCACGCGCTGCTGCTGACCACCGGAGAGCTGGGACGGGTACCGTTTGCCCAGCGCGGACGCCAGCCCCACGACGTCGAGCAGTTCTTCCGCACGCTTGCGGGCTTCAGTCTTGGAAACGCCGTTGAGGCGCGGCACGGTGGCGATGTTGTCCAGCACGGAGCGGTGCGGCATCAGGCCGGAGGACTGCATCACGTAGCCCATGGAACGCCGCAGTTCGGCAGCGGGAACACTGGTCACGTCCCGTCCGTCCACGGTGATGACGCCGGAGGTCGGTTCCACCATCCGGTTGATCATCCGCAGCGAGGTGGTCTTTCCGCAGCCCGAGGGACCCACGAAGACGGTGATGGAGCCCTTGTCGATGGACATGGTGAGTTGGTCCACGGCAGGATGCCCGCCCTGATACTGCTTGGTGACGCTCTGGAACTCAATCATGGCTTGGTCCATTCTGCGGACTGACCCGTTCTGTTGGATGGCATCGGACAGTGGAGAAAGCTGGTTATCAGCACACTGATATTTACGGTAACGCAATCCGTTCCCCGCGTAACCAGTAGTGAAGGCAATCCGGGCAAGAGAATCCCTACTGTAATCATTCGGAGCCGTGGCCTGCGCGGATGGGTCGCTGGTATTTGGCCTTACCCGGCCATCTGCCTGCGCCTAGAGTTGGACTGTGACCAACCTGGAAGCCGCTCCCCAAGAGGATATTTGTCCGCCCGCCGGCATAGATGGGACGTCGGGGCCGTGCCTGGTGCTGTGGCCCGAACGTGAGGTTCCGCTGGGCGGGGTCCGGGCAATGAACGTCCGGCGCACCCTTCCGCAGCGCGGCCTGCCAACCATCGGCGCCTGGTGTTTCCTGGACAGTTTCGGTCCGGACCGGACCGCCATGTCCGTCCTCCCCCACCCGCACATCGGGCTGCAGACGGTCACCTGGCCGCTGGCCGGTACCATCCGGCACCGGGACAGCGTGGGCAGCGACGTGGTGGTCCGTCCCGGTGAACTGAACATCATGACCGCCGGACACGGTGTGTCCCATTCAGAGTTTGCGGTCCTGCCGGATTCCGACGACGGCCGGCGGCTGCCAGTTCAGCGCGGGCTTCAGCTTTGGGTGGCGCTGCCCGATGCAGAACGCCGCCGGGTGCCGGCGTTTGAGCAGCACCGGGACCTGCCCGTGGTCACCGGCGCAGGCTTCACGGCAACGGTGATGGTGGGTGAATTCGCCGGCGCGGTCTCCCCTGCCACGATGTACTCCCCCATCGTCGGCGCCGACATTTCCTGCGGGGGCAACACAGTTCTGCCCCTGGCGCCGCACTTCGAACATGCGGTTCTGGTGCTCGACGGCGGGCTGACGCTGGACGGGCAGGAAGTACCGCCGGGACCGCTGGGCTACCTGGGCGCCGGACGGTCAATCCTCGAAGTTCAGGCCCTGCCCGGCACCCGCTTCCTGCTGATTGGCGGCGAGCCCTTCCGGGAGGAGCTGCTGATGTGGTGGAACTTCGTGGGCCGCACCCACGACGAAGTGGCGCAGGCGCGCGAGGACTGGGAAGCGCAGGGTAACGTGCCGGAGGTTGCCGCCCGCGGGGCGCGCTACGGGCTGGTGGAGGGGCACGGCCCCGATGCCGGTGCCCAGGCCGGCCGCATTCCTGCTCCCCCCATGCCAGCGGTCAGGCTGGCACCGCGGAGAAGGTCATTCGGACCCTGAACGCTCCGCCACCAGCTTCAGGACGCCAAACACCGGGTCCTGGTCCAGGACGCGGACGTCGGTGACGCCCCCGGCAGCCAGGTACTTCCGGAAGGCGTCCTGAAGTGGAACCACGTTCATGCCCAGTCCGCTGCCAAGAATGACCGGCCCATCGATTCCCAGCTTCCGCAGCGACTGCCCGGCCAGATCTGCGAGGTCCTTGCCGGCCTGATCGAGAAGCTCCTGGCTGGCCCCGTGTCCGGCAGCGGCCGCGTCCACCACCAGGCGGGCCTGCTGCGCCCAAAACCGGCGGCCGGTTTCCGGGGAGTGGAACAATGCAATCAGCCGGTTGGGATCGTCTACTCCACAGGCGGCAAGCAGCGCAGCAGTGAGCTGATCGACCGGAAGTCCCTGGTTCATCCGGCGCAGACTGTGGCGGACGGACTCCCGGCCCAGCCAGTATCCGCTGCCTTCGTCTCCGAGGAGGTAGCCCCAGCCGCCGGCCCGCGCCTCTTCGCCCGCGGAGTTCCGGCCCCAGGCGGCAGACCCGGTTCCGGCAATCACCGCCACACCGGTGGCCGCGCCGCCGGCCGCCAGCAGCAGCCGGGAATCGTGGACTACGGTAATTTGGGCCCCCGGAACATGGGGTTCGATCAGCGCGGCGAGGGCGGCAGCGTCGTCGTCGGTGTCTATGCCCCCGGCCCCGGCGTACACATAGGACACCCGGCCCCCGCCGATCCTGGCGAACAGGTCCGCGAGGTTCAGCGCGGCCTCTTCGCGGGTAACATTCTGGACGTTTGAGCTGCCGGCCGATTCGTCAGCCACGGCCACGCCGTCCTCGAAACGGATTCCGCGGGTCTTGGTGCCGCCGATGTCCAGGCCGATGATGACTCCCGCCAGCGGGCCGGGCGCTGGGGCGGAAGGTGGGGTCTGGGGGTGCTTGGAGTCAGTCACCGGACCAGCCTACTGAAACACGGCAGGAGCGGCGGGATCATTTCGGAAGTCTAGGCTTGATCCATGCCTGAAGATGCAACACCACCTGTCCGCCCTGCGTTCAGCCGGGCGGCCTGGCAGGGGCACCCGAAGGGCTCAGCCGCCTACAACAAGATCCTGGCGGGGCTTGCCTTTGCCGGGGTGGCAACGTTCGCGCAGCTTTACTCCACCCAAGCGGTGCTGCCCCTCCTGGCTGCCGACCAGGAGGTCAGCGCGGCGGACGCGGCACTGACTATTTCGCTGGCCACGGTGGGACTGGCCATCACCGTGATCCCCTGGTCATTTCTGGCGGACAGGATCGGCCGGGTCAGGGCCATGGCCATCGGAATCTCGGCCGCCACCGTCCTGGGCCTCCTGGTGCCGCTGGCCAGCAGCTTCGGCATGCTGCTCGCCCTCCGGCTCCTGGAGGGCATGGCCCTGGGCGGAATCCCGGCGATCGCCATTGCCTACCTGAACGAGGAAGTGAACAGGGCCCATGCCGCGGTGGCTGCCGGCAGCTACGTTGCCGGCACCACCCTGGGCGGCCTGGCCGGCCGGCTGGTCGCAGGGCCCGTCGGTGAACTGTGGGGGTGGCGGGCGGCAGCGCTCAGCGTGTCCTTGCTGGCAACGGTGGCGGCAGTGCTCTTCCTGCTCCTGATCCCCAAAGCCAAGGGGTTTACCGCTGCCAAGGCCGCCGGCCTGCGGGGCGCGCTGGTGACCTTGGGCGGGCATCTACGCAATCCCCGCCTGCTGGCACTCTATGTGCAAGCATTCCTCATGATGGGCGGCTTTGTGGCGGTCTACAACTACCTTGGGTTCCGCCTCTCTGCTGAGCCCTTTGTGCTGCCGGGCACCCTGATCAGCCTGATCTTCCTTGCCTATCTTTCGGGAACCTTCTCGTCCCGCTTGGCCGGCGGGCTGACAGCCCGTTTCGGCCGGCGGAATGTCCTGCTGGCCGGCATCGTGCTCATGATTGCGGGGCTGGCGCTGACCCTGACGCAGGTACTGGCCCTGATTCTTGCCGGCCTCGTAGTTTTCACCGGCGGCTTCTTCGCCGCCCACAGCATCGGCGCCGGCTGGACCGGAAGCATCGCCACCACGGGCCGGGCCCAGGCGTCGTCGCTCTACAACCTGGCCTACTACCTCGGCTCAAGTGTGATCGGCTGGGCCGGCGGACTGGTGTTCCAGTCCCTGGGCTGGACTGCGCTCGCCCTGACTGTGATGGTGCTGGCCTGCGTCACCGCGGTGACAGTCGCCGTCGTGCATGGAACCCGGTGAACAATCCGGCACCAAACAGCATCCGCGGCCGGTGATTATTCGGGAGATCATGGCATTCGGGCGTGATGAAGTGGAATCCGGCGCCTAGGATGAACTCAAGACATCTGAGGAGAATCCATGAGTACCAACCCCAAAAACATCCGGCCGGGCAGCCACTTCGAACCGCTGGATGCTATTGATGAGCGGCTCCTCGCCGCCCTGGTGGACGATGCCCGGATCTCCAACAAGCAGCTGGCGGAACTGGTGGGCATCGCCCCGTCAACAGCCCTCATGCGGACCCGTGCACTGTCCGAGCGGGGCATCGTCCAGGGATTTGAGGCAAAACTCAGCCTCTCCGCGATCGGCCGTTCCGTCCAGGCCCTGGTGGCGGTCCGGCTTCGGGCCCACGACCGCGACCAGATCGACCGCTTTACTGCCCGGGTTCCGCACCTGCCCGCGGTCCTCTCCACGTTCCACACCTCAGGCTCGGTGGACTATCTGCTGCACATCGCCGTGGCCAGCACTGAGGACCTGCGGGACTGGGTGCTGGACAACCTCGCGACGGACCCGGTGGTGGGCCACACCGAAACCACCTTGGTCTTTGCCCACATCCAGGGGAACCACGGCCCGCTTCCGGAGTAGGAGCTGCTCCGGACTGGGGCCAAGGTCACCGGGCCTACCAGGCAGGGGTCAACGGGCCGGGCGGAGGGCGGTCCTGAGGGTCGTTGCCGCCAAGGCAAGGGCCGCGGCGCTGCACAGGACCACAAAGCCCGTGACGGCCGTGTGCAGGCCGAAGGCCGCGGTGGCCCAGCCGAGCCCGATCACCGGCACGGCGCTGCCCAGGTACGTGATGACGTACACGGTGCTGACGATCTGCGCATGCTGCGCGGATTCCACTTTGGCGGCCACGTCATTGAAGACCATCCTGAAGGCGACGCCCTGGCCGAGCCCCGCGCAGACGCTGGCGGCGGCCAACAGCGGCAGACTGCTCCACGCGGCAGCCGTTGCCAGGAGCAGCACGGAAACACCCAGCAGGGCCAGCCCGGCGGGAACGACGAACCGGCCGCGGACAGACAGCAGCTGGCTCAGCGCCGACGCGCCAAGTGTCATCCCCGCCAGCGCACCGATCAGGGGGCGCGAATCTGTCTGGACAACCTGCGCGAAGTAGCCGGGGGCGAGGGACAGGCAGAATCCAAAGACAGCGAAGCTGAGGAATCCGACGGCGGCCGCAAGCCAGAACGCACCCCTCGCCGCCGCGGACACTGAGGGGCGGCGCGGGGCCAGGACCCGGAAGGTACTTCCACCGGCGGGGGGTTTGATGGCAGGACGGGCCTGCAGCAGGTACAGCGGAACGAGCATGGACGCCAGCAGTACGGAGTGAACGTAATACGGGGCCGTAGTGGGCCCAGGCAGCATCGACAGCAAGCCACCGATGAACGGACCGGCGGCCACGCCGCCGGACGTCGCCAGCAGGGTGAACCGTGATGCCCACTCCGGGCGGGACGGAAGCAGTTCGCGCAAAGCAGCCGCGCTCGCACCGGTGGCCAAGGCAACGGCAACCCCCTGCAGTGCCCGGCCGGCGGAGAGAACCATCAGGTTCTCCGCCTGCGAAAATATCCAGCCACCGGCCAGGCCGGCGCAGACGGCGAGGATAAGTGCCGCCCGCCGGCCGATGTGATCAGACCAATGGCCGGCAAGCATCAGCGTGGCCACCAGTGCCAGAACGTAGCTGGCAAACGCTGCTGTGACACCGAGCGAGGAGAGGCCGAGGTTGGCCTGGAGCAGCGGGTACAGGGGTGTGGCCAGGTTGGCGCCCACCAGCAGCGTGAAGATGACGGCGCCGGCCATGACCAGGCGCGCGGTGGTGGAGGCGTCCCAGCCGTGGCGGTCGGCGGTGGCCGGACGCATGCGGAGCTCACTGAAGACTGTCATTGGCGTTGCCTTGGCGCTGACCGGGGCGGGCGGTCCTTGTGGGAGCCTGCCGCGGGAATGGACGTGGATACCTAAAGAATGAAGCTTTACTGCCGGATCAGTAGTGGGTTGATGGCAGACTTGAGCAGAATCGTCAATGATTCCTTCCGCTAGTAACTGAAAGTGACAGTTTGAACACTCTGGACCCCACTGACCTGAAGATCCTGCTGGAACTTGTCCGGGACCCACGCATCCAGATCGGCGAGCTCAGTGAACTGCTGGGGATCGCGCGCAACACGGCACAGTCCCGGGTCCGCCGCCTGCTGCGGGCCGGCGTTCTCCAGGACGGCGGGCGCGAGGTGGATCTCGCCGCGGTGGGGTACGACGTCGTCGCTTTCGTCACGATCGAGGTGACCCACCGCGAACTGGACGGAGTGGTGGGCGCCCTCCGCCTGCTCCCCCAGGTGCTGGAGGTCCACGAGATTTCGGGCCGGGGCGATGTCTGGTGCCGCGTGGTGGCCACCGACACCCACAATCTGCAATCGGCCCTGCGCCAGATCCTCCGGATCAAAGGTGTGATCCGGACCGAAACGGTGCTGGCGCTACACACCCACATTCCGTACCGGACTGAACCTCTGATCAGCCGGCTGGCTCAGGCCGATTCCGGCAAGGCAACACGGCCGCGGTAAAGCCCCCGGCGCCCGGGGGCCTGTCCGGAGGCGGTTAGGATTCGAGGATGGATTGGCTTGCACACATTTCTCAGATCAACTGGCTGGCCGTGGCGCTGGCCTTCATCGCCAGCATGGCCATCGGCTTTGTCTGGTACCTGCCCGCCGTCCTGGGCAAGAGGTGGATGGCCGCCATTGGAAAGACTGAGGAAGACCTGAAGAACGTCAGCGGCGGGGCAGGGATCTGGGTGCCCATGATGGCTGCAGCCGCCCTGACCGCCGTTCTGCTGGCTGTGCTGATCAGCAAGCTGGGCCTGGACAACGCAGTGGCCGGGGGCTGGTTTGCGCTGGTGCTTGGACTGGTTTTCCGCGCCGGCGGCCACGTTATCCACAACGGTTTCGCCGGCCGGCCGGCAGCTGTCACACTGATCGATTCCGGCCACGACCTGCTGGCCATGACGGTGTCCGGCGCCGTCATCGGGGCAATGTCCTGACGTGACGATCATCGACAATGCCGTTTATGTGGACGGCGTCCGCAGCGCGGAACCGGAAAGCCTGGAGCAGACGTTCGAAACCCTTGCCCACCACGGGGGCATGGCCTGGATCGGGCTGTACCGACCTACCGAAGCGGAAATGGCCGCCGTCGCCAATGAGTTCGGGCTGCACAACCTCGCGGTGGAGGACGCCATCTCCGCCCACCAACGGCCCAAGCTGGAGCGTTACGACGAGCACCTTTTCACCGTGCTCCGCCCGGCGCGGTACCTGGATGCGTCAGAGACCGTTGAGTTCGGCGAGCTGCACATTTTCACCGGGCGGAACTTTGTCATCACCATCCGCCATGCCGAAATGGACGGCGTTGCAAGGGTCCGGCGCCGCCTGGAGGGCCGGCCCGAGCTGTTGCGGCACGGCCCGGAAGCCGTCCTCTACGCCCTGCTTGACCTGGTGGTGGACGATTACGCCCCCGTGGTGGCCGGACTCGAGAACGACATCGACGAGATTGAGGACCAGCTGTTCAGCGGGGACACCACTGTCTCGCGGCGAATCTACGAACTCGCGCGCGAAGTCATCCAGTTCCAGCGCGCCATCCATCCGCTGCCCGGCATCATGCAGCAGCTCAGGAAAGGCTTTGAGAAGTACGGGGTCAATACCGAGCTTCAGCACAACCTGCGCGATGTTGAGGACCACGTGCAGCGGGTGATCTCCCGGGCGGACTCATTCCGGGACCTGCTGCAGAATGCCCTCACCCTGGACGGGACACTGACCGCCAACCGGCAGAACGAGGCAAGCGCCGAGCAGAATGAACAGGTCAAGAAGATCTCCTCCTGGGCGGCGATCTTCTTTGCACCGTCCTTCGTGGCGGGCGTGTACGGGATGAACTTCGATTACATGCCCGAGCTTCACTGGGCTCTGGGCTACCCGCTGGCCATTGTGCTGATGGCAGCGACAGCCGGCCTGATGTACGCGATCTTCAAGAAAAAGGGCTGGCTCTAGGGCCCTAGGCCACCAGGAGGTCGACGCTTCCCTGGCCCACGGTTTCAGTGTTGAAGACGAGCCGGCGGTTGGCGATCTTGTCCGTGAAGAACCGGTCATGGCTGACCACCACCACCGCGCCGGGGAAATGCAGCAGGGCGCGTTCCATAACCTGTGTGCTGGAGAGGTCAAGGTGGTTGGTGGGCTCATCCAGCAGGAGGACCGATGCGCCCGAGAGCAGGCATTGCGCCATGGCCACGCGGGACCGCTGGCCACCTGAGAGGTTGCCGATGCGCTGCTTGAGGTCGGCCTCGGAGAACTGGAACATCGCCAGGAACCTGTTCACGGATTTCTTCGTCGCGGTCAGTGCCAGGCTGTCCGGCATCGCATTGACCGCATGGGTGACAGTATCGTCGTCGTCCAGTTCCTCAAGGACCTGGTTGTAGGACACCATCCGCGCCCCCTTTGCCCAGGCAACCGTGCCGGAATCTGCTGGCTCCTCGCCGGTGAGCGCACGGAGCAGCGTGGTCTTGCCGCTGCCGTTGGCGCCGATCACTGCGATCCGGTTGCCCCGTCCGATCTCAAAGCTGAGGCCGCTGAACAGTGTCCTGCCGCCGTAGGCCTTGCTGAGTGAATCCACCCGGCACAGCACGTCCTTGACATACAGTCCGCTGTAGATCTCGGTGATGATCTGGTCCACGGGCCGTGGTGCGCGTGACTTCTTAATTTTGGCCAGCTGGTTCGCCAGGCCTTTGCCGGCGGCTTTGGCGGCCTCCCGGCGGTCGGAGATGCCCTCGGCCTCGAAGGCAAGCAGTTCGGACTCGTGCACAAACTGGCTCTCGAGGGTCTTGAGCCTGAACTGCTTCGCGACCACGTACTCGGCGAAGTTGCCCGGATATTCATGCAGGTGAAAATTCTCCACCTCGATGATCCTCGTGACCACGGCGTCCAGGAACTTCCGGTCGTGGGAGACGATGATCGCGGCACCCTTGAAGGTCCTGAACCAGGCTTCGAGCCATTCGACGCCGGCCACGTCAAGGTAGTTGGTGGGCTCATCGAGCAGCAGGACGTCCGGGGCTTCCAGCAGGATCTTGGCCAGGGCCGCCCGGTTCCGCCAGCCGCCCGAGAGTTCGTCGATGGCGCAGGTACGGTGGTGTTCGCTGAATCCCAAAGTGGTGAGCACCTTGTCGATGGTGCGCGGGTAGTCCCAGCCATCGAGCCTGTCCATGGCTTCAAAGAGCTCGGACTGGCGGTGGATCAGTTCATCCAGACGGGTTGCGTTGCCGGAATCGGCGGCAATCTCTTCATCTATCCGGGCTAGTTCTGCTTCGATCTCCTGGACGTGCGCAAACAGCCCGTTTAGGACCTCGGCGATGCTGGACTCGCCGTTCAGCTCCGAAAACTGTGAGAAGTAGGCGGTCCTGATCCCGAGTTCCACGGCCACCGTCCCGGTGTCAGGTGCCACCCGGCCCAGGATCATTTCGAGGATGGTGGACTTTCCCGATCCGTTCTTCCCGATCAGGCCCACCCGGTCCCCGGCTTCAAGCTTGAAAAAAGCTTCCCGGAGTACCTGTGTTTTGTCGAAGCTGACGTTGACGTCGTTCAGCCGGATCAAACTCATTGATTCTGTCCAATCCAGTGGTAACGCGCGTCATTAGCGGGGAGTTATGGGAAGTGACCGCCGACCCCGTTCGATACAAAGTCGGCACAAGGCCGGTTCATACTCTCTCACGAAACGCCGGCGGGCCGGGTCGGCCTTGACGGTTGCATGTGCCGGGGACAGCATGGGAGAACATGCTGGCGGTCTCCTGAGAGATGGCGGTTGATCATGGCCCGGGGAAGTTTTGACAACAGTTTTTGGACCCAGGAATTTCCGAAATGGGCTGGGGCCGCAGCGATGCTTGGCGGGGTCCTCGGCGCCTTGGCTGCGGTCCTGCACTCCTTGGAACCCACCGGCTGTATCGGTCCGGAATGCGACACGAGACCAATGCGCTCCGGCACAGGATTTGTAGGATTGGCTGGCTCTGTTGCGTCTGGGAGTGTTATTACCGGCCGGTCCGAGACTGGCTGGCAGGCTGGTGCTGTGACTTCGGACAAACGTGGCCCTTGTGTCGTTTTGCCCTTTGGTTTGATCGCGAGGTGCGCTTGCAGGGATCTGCCCGTTCATCTGGAGTCCAGCATCGGTTCTGTCTACTGCGATGGCTTGATTAGAAGCCTGCCCGGCCTCAAAGGTTGTGGCTCATCCCAGACTTGCCTCGCTGTATTCCGCTGATACCCGTAATGATCCGAAGGAATTGCAGGAGGTACAAATGGCCATAGTGGCGCAGTCTTATGACTTTGTTGTTGGCATCGATACGCACTCAAGAACGCATACCTTGGCCATCATCTCCGCGGTAACCGGAGCTGAGATTTCCAACGAAACTTTCCCTTCAACAACCACTGGGATGAAGCGAGCACTGCGCTGGATTTCTCGTCGGAGCGCCGGCGATAAATCACGGGTACTGCTTTCCATGGAAGGAACCGGATCGTACGGTGCCAAACTTCGGCAGCTGGCAACAGAGTCGGACTACCGAGTTGTCGAGGCACCGTTTCCGGAACGTCGGATTGGTCGGAAAAGGGGCAAGTCCGACAGCATTGATGCAGCTCGGGCGGCGAGGGCTGTCCTAGGAATCGAGACGGATGAGCTTCGGGAACCACGTGCCGGCCAACACCACACGGCATTACGGGTTCTCACCATTGCCAGGACTGCAATGGTCCGCGAACGAACCGCGGCTATCAATTCGTTGATCGCGCTGCTGCGCGTCGTCGACCTAGGAATTGAATTACGTAAGTCGTTGACTCCCAAACAATCGAAACCATCGCAGCGTGGAGGACACGGGATGAAGGTGTCGGCACTCGGGTAAGCCGTTCGGAAGCCACTCGCTTGGCCAAACAAATCCTCGCCCTTGACGACCAGCTCGAGCAGAACCGGGCTGATATGGCTCTATTGGTCCAGCAGACCAGCCACGCACTCCTGGACATGCCAGGTGTGGGCCCGATTAGCGCCGCAGCGATTCTTACCGCTTGGTCGCGTCCAGGCCGCGTCCGCTCCGAGGCCGCCTTGGCAGCACTTGCTGGCACATGCCCAATCCCAGCTTCATCAGGCGGAACGACCAGGTACAGGCTCAATCGAGGCGGGGATCGTCAGCTAAACAAGGCGATCCACACGATTGCTGTCGTAAGAATGCGCTGGCATCAGGAGACTAGGGAATATGTGGCCCGCCTGACGCGTGAAGGGCGGAACAAGAAGGAAATCATCCGGAGCCTGAAGCGCTACATCACGCGACAGATCTTTCGAACTCTCAGTACGGCCGGCGAGGTTTTCAGTGGTCACGCTCCTTCAAGGCTCGCTCACTAGAGCTTTTGCGATTCGAGAGATGTGTCAGCCCGCGGGGAGTCTGCGTGGGTTACCACCAGCGGGGTGGTGCATGCCGCCCGCCAGAGAGAGCTAACGTCCAGTAAGGGATCCCTTGCGGGGTGCTCCGCGCGACAAATAGCGCCGTAAAATCGCCGCCATTTACCGCCGAAAGACACAGCCTTGACCAGCAACTGCGCGGAATGTGTGGGTAGGCTCCCGGGGCACGGTGATCGACCGGCTTACGGGCGCCTGGATTGACTCAACCCAATACCTTGGTTCTTGACTTTCCGTATCGGAAATAGATAGTTTTCCAATATGGAAAATGAAAACGGGGGAACTGAAGCAACCGCAGCTCGCAAAGTCCTTGAAACGCTCCGGGAGGACACATCGAGGATCGCCCCGAGAGTTCGTGCTCCATTCTGGTACCGCTTCGGGTTCGCACTGGCGGTGGTTGCATTTATCCGGGCTTTCGGCTTGGAAGGTAGCGCGTTCATCCTGGTCATCTCCATCAGCGCCGCAGCTGCGGTAGGACTGGGCCTTGTCCGCCCCTGGGTCACCAAGACCCAGGCCGATCCCTGGGCCGACGGCCCGGCCCTTCGATGGGGGCTGCTGCAAACGGGGGCCGTATTAGTATGCGGGGCAGCCGGTATTTTCCTCTTTACCGTTACAAACGAGGAATGGGTACTCTGGCTCGGATCCGTCCTCGCAGGCGCCGCATGCCTCTGGTCAAGCGCCCGGATGGAGAATGCACTCGCCAATTCGATCCGCGAGAACCGATAATGCCTACACAAGAATCTCCGCTGCCGGCTTCGGACGACGTAATTCACAGCCCATACCGCCTGCGCATCTGCAGCCTCCTGTACCGGCTCGGCGATACGGAATACCAACTCCTGCGGGACAGCCTGGACATCAGCCCCTCAGTTCTCAGCAAACACCTCAAGCGGCTAGAAGACGCCGGCTACATCCGACTCTCCTCTCGTACGGTCAACACCCGCCCGCACGGCTGGGCCTCGCTCACGGAGACGGGCCAAAAAGCCTTCCTCTCCCACGTGGCATACCTTGAACAGATCATTCACAACTTGGAAACCTAGCGATGCCCATGAACCTATGGCACCTGCCCGCACTCTCAAGAAATGAGATCTCGTTGCGCATAATGCGTCCTGTCAAGTACCGGCTTACACACGTCTAAGCGAGCATCCGGACGGCTAGCATGAGAACTTGCGCTTGTATCTACAGGGACCTTGGGGGCCAGCATGATCAGGAAATCGGTAGCGATGTCGATGCTCGCGCTGGCGGTGAGCCTTACCCTCCTGGTAAGCGGCGGAATCGCGCTCTGGCACGCCGGGATAGTTGCGGACGAGAATAACTTGACGACAAGCTTCACGCCTTTCCTTTGGGTCCCATTCGGGGCGGGACTCATCGGCTTCATGATTAGCCTCCCTTGGTTCCTAGGTGCAGTCACCACCCCACCACGGCCGCGGAGTGAGCGTTAGAGGATCGGCCGAGGAGACACTCTCGACAGGTGCTGCTGAAGGGGAGAGAGCGGCGGCCGGGGTTTCGTGCGTCCGGAACCCCTACCGTCATCCGGCACGATCACCACAAATAGGATTGGCTCACGTCGTAGCCCAGGCCCTCGAGGTAGGTGTTGAGTTGCTGTTGAGCATCGGCACGGTTCCGGAAGCCGGCGAAACTGAATCCGCTCATGTCGGCATCCTCGGGAACCCGAAAAATCATGACGGTGCCGAAGGCGGGGACGCTGATGTGGGCCATGCCGGAGTCCTACCTGTTCGGGTTGTAGCTGCTCGAAGCCATTGTAATCTGTGCCCTCTACAAAAGGGTTTGCTGTGGACAGCTCCGCTCGATGTCGTCGTTTTCGCGCTGCTTCGCGTCCTGGCTGCGTCTCGCAAGCCGATCCTTGAGCCGACGGAAGCCGTCAGTCGAATCTGATGAAGGCTCTGACCGATCCTCCTTGGGATTCCTCGGCCTGGATGTAGCCGAGCGCTTCGTAGAACGCTTTCTGCTTCGGCTCGTTGTCGGTGATCAGTACTTTCTGGCGCACATGCGGGTACTCTCCGAGTGCCCGCTCAGCAAGGGCTCGCCCTATACCTCTTCTGTGATGCGACGGCCGAACAAGGATGTCCTGGAGGTAGCAAATCGAAGCACCATCGGAAATGACACGCGCTAGTCCAACCAGCGTCTGGTCGTCATGAGCGGCCACGAGTGTGGAAGATCCTTCCAGCGCTCGTACGAGATTGTCGGGGTCCTTCGTATAGGCAAGCCATTCCACCGCACGGTATAGCTCAAGGACTTCACTGAGTGGCAGGTCTTGGGCCTTCACTACGTTGATGGTGGTCATGCTCTATCCAAACACGCAGCATTCTCATTGGAGGCGGCTTCGAGCCGCGTGCCCGCAATCCGGTCCCGAATCGGACAAGATGGGATTGAGGTATATAGAAGCATCCCTGCTGACGCTCATCGGGGTTGCGGGCCTGACGATGCTGGCCCGGCGATCCGGCGGCTTCACCAAGCTGGCGAACGCGGGGCTGATTTGTGCAGCCGCCGGCTTCGTCTGGCTGTTCGCCGGCGTTCTGATCCAGGCGCTCGCCTTCGGCGGCGATTTCCCATGGATGCCCTACTTTGTGATCCCAGGAATGCTGGCCGTCATAGCCGGCCTGCTGCTGATCGGCATATTCATCTTTCGCTCAGGAGTTCTTCCCAGGTGGCTCGGGATCCTCTTCATAGTCAGTACTATCGCCTTGATGGCCGCCAATGAGCAGACGGCGGCCGTTCTCCTGTGCATACCGTTCGGGCTGGCCATGGTGGCTTCCGGATACTTCATGTGGACCGGCGCGACCGGCTACGCGGCCGCCCCGGCCAGGGCGTAAACCTTTAGCGCGGCGAACAGTTCAGACACCATCTAAAAGCCGCGGAGGTGGGGAAAGGCATCAGCATTTGCGGAGTGCAGGAGGACCAATGCCGACGGCCCCTGCAATTTGTGGAGCTAAGGAGATTCGAACTCCTGACCTCTTCGATGCGAACGAAGCGCTCTACCAACTGAGCTATAGCCCCGGAACAGTCCGCTTTCACGAGGTCGGCGGCACCGGTGTCCTTAGGCTACAAATTTTCCCGCCGCATTGCCAATTAGGCGCACGCCAGTCAGGCGGATTGCTGATCAGGCGCGGCGTCGCTGCAGGACGTCGTCGAGATTGCTCAAGGCGCTCTGGGCCTTGGTGAGGGGCCGCTCCGGAGCAGCCTCAGGAGCCGCGGCGGGGGTGCCCTGCTTCAGGGACGGCTTGCCGGCTGCCTTGGGCGCCTCGGGGAGGTCAAGGGGCGCAGGAGCTGGACGCTCGGCCTTTGCCGCCTCTACGTACACGGGCTTGGGCACGTCCACGGGTTCCCAGGTTGTTTCTGCCGGGACCGGGCCGGCGGGTGCTTTGGCGCTCATGTCCCCGGCCGCAACGGCTACGGCCAGTGCCGCTTCGCGAAGTTCCACGGCGGTCAGCGGCTTCGGAGCGGGAGGGTGGTGGGCCTCGGCGTCGAAGAGCCGGCTCTCCGGCTGCGCCGCGGCCGGCTTGCGGACCGTGGCGCTTGGGCTGGCAGGACCCTGTCGGCGCTGGGGGGCGCTCATGGCTGCACGAAACGCCGCATCCACCTTGGCTTTGCGGTCACGCACAGCCAGAAAGCGGAGCAGGACGAGACCCGCAACTGTGATTGCCACGCAGGTGAGCGGCAGAACCGCCGTACCCAGTCCGAAGATGAGTAACATGCCCGAAACGAAGGCAGTCAGCAGTGCCACCACGGCAACGAGCGCAATGCCCGTTCTGCCATAACGGATCCGGAACGCGCCCGGCTTGGGGCTGCCGGCCGGTTCCGTCGCGGTTTCGGGGCTCTTCCTGATCTCCATGGCGTTCTCCTGCTGGGCGGTGACGTTGAGTACCATCCCGGCCCTCGGGTCCGGTTCAAAGGCTGGCACTTCAGCAAGGTAATCGGCACCGGCCTGGACCGGGTGCCGGCGGTTGCGAAGGATGTACGGTGCGACCCACACAATCCAGAGCACGACGGCAACCACAAGGATCACTGAGCTGCTAAGGGGAAAGTCCACAATCAAAACCGTATGAGCATTACACCGGCCGCTCCCGCATTAGCCCCGGTGTGTCGTCCGCAACGTGGTAAATCAATGGATTTATGTCCCGGAAAGCCCGCGCCCTCAGGGACGGGACGCGAGCCACCGGGGCAGCAGACCCTCGGGAACCTCTTCGGCCGTCAGTGCGAATGTCCGGTGGTCCGCCCACTCCCCGTTGATGTGCAGGAAGCGCGGCCGGTACCCCTCGTCACGGAAACCGAGCTTTTCGACAACACGCAGGCTGGGGCCGTTTTCCGGACGGATGTTGATCTCCATCCGGTGCAGGCCCAACGCCTTGAAGCAATGGTCGGTGGCCATCGCAACTGCTGTTGGCGCGATGCCGTGGCCGGCCCGCGCCTGGTCAACCCAGTAGCCCAGGGTGGCCATCATGGCCGAACCCCAGACAATCGAGGACACCGTCAACTGGCCCACAATGACCGGCGCGGATGAGGACGACACGCGTTCGGTGATGAGGAAGGGCAGCGCCGTTCCCTGCGCAGCCTGGGCTTTCAGGGACCGGACCATCTGCCGGTAATCCGGCAGCCCGCCGCCGGGCATCGGGTTCGAAGCCTCCCACGGCGCCAGCCACTCATTGTTACGCGCCCGCACCTGGGTCCATTCCTTCTTATCCCGGTACCGGATGGGGCGCAGGACCAGGTCGCCGCACTCCAGCGTTACCGGCCAGATGGGTCCGGAGCCCACGGCAGTTACTCGGCGAGACCGGCAGTGAAGCCCGGCAGCCATTCCCGGAGGCCGGGGCCGAGGTCATCGCTGTCAATGGCAAGCTGAACGCAGGCTTTGAGGTAGCTGAGCTTGTCCCCGGTGTCGTACCGGCGGCCACGGAAGATCACACCGTAGACGCCATAGCCCTCGGCGCTTCCCGCGGCGAGTTCCTGCAGCGCGTCCGTCAGCTGAATTTCGCCGCCGCGGCCGGGCCCGGTCCGCTCCAGGACGTCGAAGACGGCCGGGTGGAGGACGTAACGGCCAATCACGGCCAGATTCGAAGGCGCGTCGGCGACGTCGGGCTTTTCGACAAGCTTGTTGATCCGGACGTAGCCTTCGCCGTCGATCTCCTCAACGTCGGCACAGCCGTAGGCGCTGATCTGGGAGGGCTCCACCTCGATGAGGGCCACCACGGATCCGCCGGTCTTGGCCTGGACTTCGATCATGGTGCTGAGGAGTTCGTCCCGGGCGTCAATAAGGTCATCGCCGAGGAGCACCGCAAAAGGTTCGTTGCCCACGTGCTGCTTGGCGCGCAGAACGGCATGACCGAGTCCGTTGGGATCGCCCTGGCGGACGTAGTGGATGTCGCCAAGGTTGCTGGCTGCCTGGATGGATTCGAGTTTCGCGGTGTCACCCTTGGCAGACAGGGTGTCCTCCAGCGACGGAACCCGGTCAAAGTGGTCCTCAAGGGCCCGCTTGTTGCGGCCGGTGATCATGAGGATGTCGTTCAGGCCAACGTTCACGGCCTCTTCCACCACGTACTGGATAGCAGGCTTGTCCACCACCGGAAGCATTTCCTTGGGCATCGCCTTCGTGGCAGGCAAAAACCTGGTGCCAAGGCCGGCGGCAGGAATAACGGCCTTGCGAACTGTCTGCTGAGTGGTAGTCACTGGACTAATCTAACGGCAGAGCGAATCATTCAGTAATTAGGGAGCGGCATGTCCGGGACCATCAGCGAAACGAAGGAAAGCATCCGCGCACTCCACCGTGAGCGCCGCGCCGCAACGCACCCCGGCCAGCGGGACGAGGCGGGAGCAGCCCTTGCAGTCCACGGATCTGCGTGGGCCCGGCAGCTGGCGGGTGATACGCCGTCGACCTTCTGCGCGTACCTGGGTGTCGTACCCGAGCCGCCCACCCTGCCGCTGCTCCAGGAACTGCACCGGCTGGGACACCGGGTCCTGCTCCCCGTCTGTGAACCCGGCAGGCGGTTGAGCTGGGCGGACTGGACCCCGGCAGTCGAATTTGTCCGCAGCCGTTTTGCCCCGGTCCTGGAACCCGCCGGAGCACACCACGACGGCGGCATCATGGCAGCGGTGGCCGGGCTCTACATCCCGGCCACGGCGGTGGACCGAAGCGGCAACCGGATAGGCCAGGGCGGCGGCTACTACGACGTCCTGCTCGCTGCCCTTGCAGATGAGGGCCTGGAGATCCCGCTGGCAGCCATCGTCTTCGATTCAGAACTGCTGCCGGCCGGAACCATCCCCGCAGAGGCCTTCGACCGGAAAGTTCCGGCTGCCCTCACCCCGTCAGGTCTTGTCCGGCTCTCCGACGGTAGGTGAGTGAGGCCCGGCTCCGGAAAGGGCGCCCGGAGGGGATGCTAGAATTAGCAGTCAGGCCCTGCGACTGCTAATGACCGGTTGATTCCGCTCCACGCAGCACGGGACCTCTGTTTTGTCCAAGAGGAGGAGCACCAGTGCCCACGTACGCGTACGCCTGCAAGGATTGCGGCCATGCCTTCGATATTTTCCAGTCGTTCACGGACAGCACGCTGACGTCCTGTCCTGAGTGCCAGGGAGCCCTGCGCAAGAAGTTCAACAGCGTAGGCGTTGTGTTCAAGGGCTCCGGTTTCTACCGCACCGATTCCAGGGACGCCAAGGGAAGCACAGTTTCTCCGGCGCCCGCTGCTCCGGCCGCCCCTGCGGCCAAACCGGCACCCGCTGCTGCCGCCGCGAGCTGACAGCCCTGCCGCTCTCTCCCTGCCCGGGCAATGCCCGACGCCGGCACCACCGTTGTCCACATAGGAACCTCTGCGCCTGTTGGGCTTAGTCCCGCAACCGTAGCGTGGTTCCCATGCCCGCTACCCTCTTCCAACGCAGCCGCGGTTCTGCCCCGCCCGGCCGCCAGGTCCGCCGCCAGCACCCGTCGACTCGCACAGGCCGGCGGCGCAGCCACGCGTTGTCCTCCTGGCTCAGCCGGAACCGGCGCCTCGCCATTGCACTCCTGCTTTGTGTTGCTGCCGGGATAACTGTCCACCAGCTCACTCCACCGCCTGCGGACTCCGTGACAGTACTGGCTGCCGCCCGGGATCTTCCCGCTGGCACGGCGCTGGCTGAGGCCGATCTGGTGGCCACGCCGGTCCCCCAGCAACTGGTGACCGCCGGGTCAGTGGCCGGGCCCAGCCAGGCCACCGGCAAACAGTTGGCGGCCCCTTTGCGGAAGGGCCAACTCCTCACCGACGCCCAGCTTCTGGGACCCGGCCTCCTGACCGGAACTCCCGCAGGCTCCGCGGCAGTGCCCCTGCGGATGGCGGATCCCTCCTCCATCCAGCTGGTATCGCCGGGGCAGCTGGTCAATGTGGTGCTGACCGGGGCGAACGGCTACGACCAACAGTCCCCCTCCGAGGTGCTGGCGTCTTCAGTTCCAGTCCTGTGGACCTCGGGCCAAGGTGGCCAGACGGGGCAGTGGCTCGGTACCGGTGAGACTGAAGGGCTGATCGTGGTGGCAGCCTCCCCGGATCAGGCGGCCCGCCTGGCAGGCGCCTCAACCCAGGGCAAGCTGTTCTTTGTGCTCGTGGGCCCTTAGCATGCGGCTGCGTGACGCGCCCTTGCTTGGTGGCTCAGCCCCAGTGCGGCGGCTTGTTTTCCTTCAGCCACTCATCGTGATCGTTATCCTGGCCATCGCCCCACGCCCTGGGATCATCCTCGGCGGCCTTGTTGGGCAGGATTCCGTCCGGGCCGGCCTGCTGCCGGTCCGTCCCAGCCTCGGGCGCCGGCTCTTCTTCAGGTTCCTGCCCCTGATCCTGGCCGTCGGCCTGACCGGTGTTCTGCGGGTTCACCACAACCGCCTCCTTACTTTCCAGGCGCGCGGCCCGGTCCTCATTCCTGTACCTGGCTGCCGGACGGCCGTGGTCTTCGGGTCCAACCGCACCCAGCACGAGCGAGTCCACGTCCTCGTCGAAGAAGCCTGCCGCGGCCGTCCGACCGGGCAACAGCACGTTCTCAAGCCCCAAGTATCCTCCGATCCTGTCCGCACAGGCAGACGGATCGGTGAACACCTCGATGGTCCACAGCGGCATGTACCGCCACCCCAGCCGTTCCAGGAGCTGCGGGCGGAGGCGGCTCCGCTCCCGGACACTCATGGTGCGGTAAACCTCTGTGCCGTCCGACTCGATCGCCACCGGCCGCGGGATTTCTGCGTCGTCCTGCCCCATCGTGCTCAGCGGGTCCGCCGCCGCCACCACGTCGATGACGCCGTCGTACTGGTGCCATACGCGGGCGCCCCGGGCGCGAAGCCTGTCGCCCAGATCGGCCACCAGCGGATCTGCCCCGAGTGCCTGCTCGCTTGCCGCAGCCCTGGAGGCCGGCGTCCCGAGATCGGTCTTCCCGGCAATCTCACGGTTCAGGAGCTCGTAGAAGTCAACAGCGCCGTGAGAGAGGCGGGTGTGGTCAAGGTCTTCCGGCTGGAAGCACGTCAGAACGTGAAGGGAACGCCGGGCCCGGGTCATGGCCAACGCAAATTTCTCCCTGCCGCCCTCGGCGGAGAGCGGGCCGAAATTGTGCAGGGCACGGCCGTGCGGGGTGCGGCCGAAGCCGGGGGAAAAGATGACGTGATCGCGGACCAGGCCCTGCGCCCGTTCAAGGTCAACCACCCGGAACGATTCAGGTCCTGCGCTGAAGAAACTGGCCAGGCCCGGGTGGTTCGGCAGCTGAAGCCGGATGGCCTCACCGATCCGGGCAGCGTGCCGGAGGCTGGCCGTGACCACCGCAAGCGAGGTGCGCGAACGCAGCCGCGCATGCTCAAAGACCAGTTGAACCACCTTGTTGACCTCAGCCACAACGGATTCGACGCCTTCATGGTCGGCGCTGGGCAGGCCCGTCCCGTCAGGCAGATACTCCACCAGCAGTGCACGGTCCAGCCCAGTGGCGGACTGGCCCTCGGGCAGCCGGCGGAGGCCGCCGTCGTAATGGTTCTTGCTGAGCTGCAGGATCAGGTCCTCGTCCACGGCGCGGTACACAAAGTTGAGCCGCCATACAGGCAGCACCGAAGCAAGTGCAGAGAAGGCGCTCTCGACGCGCTGGTGGGCGGATTCGCCGGCCGCCAGGCGCTCCACGCCCACCGTGAAGGTCCGCGGGCTGGCGATCTTGGCGTCGCCGAAGGCGATGACCTGCTTTGCGCGGGCAATGGAGGGCAGGACAGCCTGCAGGGACGTCGCCTCGGCGTCCAGGATAACCACTGCATCGAAACTCTGTTCCGCCGGCAGGAGCCCTGTCATGAGGTAGGGGCTGACCGACCACACGGGGACCAGCTTGGTGACAAGCTCGGGGGCCTGGGCAGTCAACGCGGCGAGTGTCACCCTGCCGTCCTTGAGCAGGCTCCGCAGCAGCTGTGCCTGGCGCGGGTGTTCGGCCAGTGCGGCCTGCCACCGCCCGGCGAGGTCCCAGCGAAGGCGTGCGGCGCCGCTGGCAATGTGGGCGTTGTCCGCGAGCCGGTATTCGGCTTCAAGCTGCCGGAGGGCGTCGCCGTCGGACATGGCAAGGTAGTCATCGCCACTGATCATGGCTTCCAGGGCGGACTGCCACCAGGCCAGCTCCAGTTCAGCGGCCACACACTCGGCGTGAACTTCACGGTCGGCGAGATCGGCGAGGAGTTCGCCCAGCCCGTGTTCGCGCATGTTCTCGACCAGGAGCGTGCGCTCGGGGAGGGTCTTGAGCGTCTGGGTGTCCGCCACCAGCCGTTCGAGGCGTTCCATCAGGTCCTCATAGCGGGCCGTGGCCAGCGAGCCGCCGGCTTCGGTGTGCCGCAGTGCGTCACCGAGCTGGTTCAGCTCCCGGTCCAGCGACCGGTACATGACGTTCATTTCGGCAAGCCCCGAGGGAACTGCAGGGTGGCGCTGGGAGGTGGCATAGCCGGACCACAAGGCACGCTGCTCCTGGACCAGTACCAGCGAGCTGTGGAGGTCCGCGATGTGCACACCGGGGCGGACATACTCCTTGGCCACCCGGCGCAGCCTGGAGCGCTGCATGGAGGCCATGTCGATGTTGCGCTCACGCCGCCACGGGGAGGATGCCGTGGCCGATATGAGGTCGTGGACCGGCCTGTCGAAAATGTCCGGGGTGAACTTGTCCAGGCTTCCGCGGACGGCCATCAGGAGCTCAAGCTGCTCGCCCCACTCGGCAAAGGATGTCCCCAGCCGGATCTCCGCATGTTCGGCAACGCTGTTCATCTTCTCGCGCAGGGCCGGGAGGTTCTTTGCTACCGAACGGGCAAGTTCCTGCGCCTCCTCGGTCTCCTTCCGGGTGAGGAGCCTGGCTCCGTGCCAGGGGCTGGTGGTGGATGCCCGGCTGAAGCTGCCAAGCTCGGCGGCGCGCTTGAGCCGGCCCGCGAGTTCGTTGCGGTCACGGATGCTGTCCAGGACACTCCGCTTGAGCCGCACAGTAGTGGCGGGGGAAGGGTGGATGGAGGTCAGCTCAGCCAGTGACTGCATGGCCTGGTACGGCGAGCAACCCCAGCGCTGGCGGACGTTGTGCAGCGACGCCACGTGGTCCATAAGGGCGTGGCGGTGCTCTGTGAGGGTCTTGTGGAGGTTCCCCAGCTGCGGTTCGAGGGATTTTTCGTTCCGGACGATGGCCCGCACCAGCTGGGCCTTGAGCTGCTGGGGTGTGGCTGTCCCGGACAGCTGGAACAGGATGGATTCCAGGCCAAGGGATTCCAGCTGGGCTGAAACTTCGTTCAGGCTGGCGCGGCGGTCGCCGACCACCAGCACCGAACGTCCTGCGTCCACGAGGGCACCGATGGTGTTGATGGCGGTCTGTGTCTGCCCCGTGCCGGGCGGGCTGCTGACCACCAGCGACTCGCCGGCACTCGCGGCATCAATGACGTACTGCTGGTCCGGGTCGGCGTCGAGCAGGAGGAGTTCATCGGCCGGGTGGCGCTTGTCCACGCCCGGGAAACGGGAAGGGTCCGGCTCGTCCACGTCAAGGACTTCCCCGTTTCCGCTTCTGGCCAGGGCAGCCACCAGCGGATTGGATTCGTTGATCCAGGGGTCATCGAGGTTGCCGGACAGATCGGCGAAGGTCGAGACGAGCAGGTTGTGCTGCGCTTCGGCCCCGTGGATGGGCCGGATGAGGGTGGCGAGCCGGTCCAGGACGGGCTGGGGATCGAAGCGGGCAGTGCTGTAGGCGAGGCGGGTGACGGCGTTGACGTCAAAGACGATGCCGTGCACGTTTTTCAGGTGGCGGACCAGGGCCGGGTTGATGTGGGCCTGCTCGGTGAGCTGCAGTTCGTAGTCGTCTTCGCCCGGGCGGACTGTCAGCGAGATCGCGGTGAGCATGACCGGGGAGGAAACGCGCTGGGGTTTGCCGCCCACCGCGGAGGTCCACACAACGGTGCCGGCGGAGAGATACCCGGCATCAATGCCGCGGTCGTTGGAGAGCTCGAAGATCTTGGAGCGGATGTTCCGGGATGCCCTGGCGGCCACCACATACTGCTGGTGGTCGCGGATCAGGGTGGACAGCCGTGTGCGGCGGCCGGCCATCAACTGGGCCAGGCCCGACGGGTGGGCGTGGGTCAGATCGATGGAGCCTTCGGGGGTTTTGGTGAAGCGAAGCATGGTGTCTGCCCCGGTGACGGGTTTGAGCCCGGACAGCCACTTTCCAAATTCCTCAGAACCCTCCGGGTGGCCTTGACCAACTGACACTACTGCCTTCTTTTCTGCGTTTGCACGTGACGCCCTGGACCATACCGGCATGCTTTCGAGAGTAGCCGCAAAGATGCCGGGATCAGCGACCGCAACACTGGTGGGTGCCAAATTAGGGGGATTCAAATGATAAAAAGCAGTGGCCGGCCTCCGCTGACGGAGACCGGCCACTCAGAGTGCTATTCCCACTCGATGGTGCCCGGCGGCTTGCTGGTCACGTCCAGCACAACCCTGTTGACGCCGTCCACCTCGTTGGTGATGCGGTTGGAAATGCGGGCCAGCAGGTCGTAGGGAAGCCTGGACCAGTCCGCTGTCATGGCGTCCTCGGAGGAGACGGGACGGAGCACAATCGGGTGCCCGTACGTACGCCCATCGCCCTGAACACCCACACTGCGGACATCGGCCAGCAGGACTACCGGCATCTGCCAGACCTCGTTGTCCAGGCCGGCCGCCGTCAGCTCGGCGCGCGCAATGGCGTCCGCCTTGCGGAGCAGGTCGAGGCGTTCCTGGGTGATGTCGCCAACGATCCGGATTCCCAGGCCGGGGCCGGGGAACGGCTGGCGGCCAACAATTTCCTGGGGCAGGCCCAGCTGCGCGCCCACGGCCCGCACCTCGTCCTTGAACAGTGCCCGCAGCGGTTCCACCAGTTCGAACTGCAGGTCTTCCGGAAGGCCGCCCACGTTGTGGTGGCTCTTGATGTTCGCGGCACCTTCGCCGCCGCCGGATTCGACGACGTCCGGGTACAGGGTGCCCTGGACCAGGAACTTGATCTTCTCGCCATGGGCCGCGGCCTCGGCGATGATGGCCAGCTCAGCCTCTTCGAACGCGCGGATGAACTCGCGGCCGATGATCTTGCGCTTGGTTTCGGGATCGCTGACGCCGGCCAGCGCGGACAGGAACCGCTCCTGCTCGTTGGCCACGTAAAGCTTGACGCCGGTGGCTGCAACGAAGTCGCGTTCCACCTGCTCGGCTTCGCCTTCGCGGAGCAGCCCGTGGTCAACGAACACACAGGTCAGCTGGTCACCGACCGCGCGCTGGACCAGAGCAGCGGCGACAGCGGAGTCGACACCGCCGGAGAGGCCGCAGATAACCCGGGCATCGCCGATCTGCTTGCGGATCCGGTCCACCTGCTCCTCCAGGATATTCCCCGTGGTCCAGTTGGGCTCCAGCTTGGCGCCCTTGAACAGGAAATTCTCAAGAACCTGCTGGCCATAGGCGGAGTGCTTGACCTCGGGGTGCCACTGGACGCCGTAGAGGGCCTTCTCCTCGTTGGCGAAGGCGGCAACTTCAGCGCCGGCCGTGGTTGCGAGGACTTCGAAACCTTCGGGGGCCTCGTGCACCGAGTCACCGTGGCTCATCCACGTGTTCTGCGCCTGGGGCATTCCCTCGAGCACCGAGCGGCCTTCGCCGAGGATGGTGGTCTGGGTGGAGCCGTACTCGCGCAGGCCGGTCCTATCGACCTTCCCGCCCAGCGCATTGGCCATTGCCTGGAAGCCGTAGCAGATGCCGAAAACCGGGACGCCGGCTTCGAAGAGATCGGCGCCCACCGACGGCGCACCGTCAGCGTAGACGCTGGCCGGGCCGCCGGAAAGGATGATGGCAGCGGGGTTCCTGGCCAGGAGTTGCTCGGTGGAGTACGTATGCGGAACCACTTCCGAATACACATTCGCTTCCCGGACGCGGCGGGCAATCAGCTGCGCGTACTGGGCACCGTAGTCAACAACCAGCACCGGCTTCTGGGAAGTCTGGGATGCAGTGGGAGTAGTCACCGTACTAGCCTACTTGGCGCCGTCCCGAGGCCGCACATCCGGAGCGGTCCGTGTGACGGAGCAGACTCCTCAGTACCGTTGGGCTGCCTGCGGGTTGGCGGCCAGTTCAGCTTCGACCTCGGCGTGGAACTTCTTTTCCACGATGAAGGACAGGAAAGGGACCACGCCGCCCAGTGCCAGCAGGATGAGCTTCAGGAACGGCCACCGCATAAGCGTCCAGAGCCGGAAGTTGGAGATCAGGTAGACCACGTACATCCAGCCGTGGACAATCAGCACGCCCACGGAGATGTTGGCGCCGCCGATCACACCCTTCGGCTCGGCGTCAGCGAACCCGAAGCCGAACGGCTGGCCGGTGACGGCGTTGGTGCCGCCGGCAAACAGGTATGCGCCAAAGACATACCGGGCAATCAGCTCCGCACACAGCAGCAGCAGCATGCCGCCGGTGAGGTAGGCCAGGACCTTGTAGAACTTCAGGGCCGAGCGGATCTGCGGCTCGGTTCCGCCGAAGCGGCGCTTCTTGGTTTTTCCCTGCGCAGTCCCCTGCTGGATGGCCGGTTTCGGTTCAATCATGGCGTTACCTTTTGTTGGTGCGGTTCGGGAGCAGCCGGGTGGGGCGCGGCTTCGTGATGGGCTTCGTCGTCGAGTTCCTCTTCGAGGTCCCGGCGGTAGTCGTCCTTGACCAGCCGCCACCAGATGAACAGTGCGAAGCCGGCGAAGACCACCCATTCCAGCGAGTAGAAGAGGTTGAGCCAGTTGACCTGCTGGGCGGGTGGCTGGGGACCGATTTCCAGCGGCAACAGGGCCCCGCTGACCGCGGCGGCGCTGGCGTCCGTGCCGTCAACCACCTCGGACGTGGCGGCCACGAAGCCCGGGTAGCTGCTGACATCCCAGTAGTTGATGAGTTCGGCAACGGATACCGCCGAGGCTTGCCCGGGCGCCGGTGCGGTGGCCGGCAGCGGTGACTCCGACGGCAGCAGCCGTCCAGTAAGTGTTACGGCGCCCGACGGCGGTGCGCCGGCGTCGTCGGGCTCGGCAACCCAGCCGCGGGCCACGGGGATCCACGTCTGGGCAGTGGCGGCTGAGCCGCTGAGCGCTGGTGCTCCGGTGACGGCGAAAGCGGAAACCACCCAGTAGCCGCTTTGGCCGTTCTTAAGGCGGTCCGGCACCAGAACCTGCCTGGCGGGATCGTAGAATCCGTCCGCGGTGACCATCTGATCGGCCACCGAGCCCGGGAAGAAGTCCCCCGGCTGCAGTGTCCCCGTGAGGGCCTGTGCCTGTTCGGTGGCGGGGTTATCCGGGACTTCGGGGGTTGTGGAACGCCCGAACTGCCACTGGCTGAGCAGGACAAACACCCCGGAGACGAGGAACGCGAAGACCAGGCCTGCGATCCATCGGGGCTTAAGGGCTGTTTTCCACACGTCTTAACCGTACTTCGTTCCGCTGTAGAACAACTAAACGCCGGGTGCCGCTGACGGCGGCGCCCAGGGTAGTCAGTGGTCGAAGAACACCAGGCTGGAGTTGATGAGCTCGGCAATGACTTCGGCATCGTAGGCCCGCCGCAGCGACTCTCGGAAGGACTCCTTGGACAGCGAGCGCGCCAGTGTGGCAAGCACTTCCAGATGGTCGGAGAAGGAGCTTGCGGGCGTGGCGATCAGCAGGATCACGGTTGCGGGACCGTCGGTGGCACCGAAATCCAGTGCGTGCCCGTACTTGGTGATCCCCACCGCGATGGAGGTCCGCGAAACGAATTCGCTGCGGGCATGGGGCAGGCCGATGCCTCCCGGGAGGCCGGTGGCAAGCTGGTGCTCGCGCGCGTTCACGTGCGCCAGGAAGCCGGGCAGGTCCGTGACGCGTCCGGCAGCGTGGAGACGCTTTGCGAGCTGCGTGGCGGCATCCGCCTTGTCCGATGCCTCCAGCTCGAGGATCACCATCTCGGGGGTGGTGAGCTCGGCATCGTACCGATCAAGTGGTTCCGCCAAGGCGAGTCCCTTCAGTCAGGAGAGAAGTGCTGATGCGCGCAGCCTTCAGCCGCGCAGCCATTCAGCGCAGGGGCACGATGTCGTCAACGCCCAGGCGTGCGGCGTCGGCTGATTCGTCGTCCGGCTGCTGCTGGCTGAGCCGTTCCGCTTCAACGCGTGCAATGTAGTGGTTTATCTCGCGTTCGCGTTGTTCGTCGCTCCAGCCAAGAACTTCACCCATCAGTTTAGCGACCACGGGCACCGCAGTGACACCGCGGTCCCAGGACTCTATGGAGATGCGGGTCCTGCGGGTCAGCACGTCATTGACGTGCCGGGCGCCCTCGTGGGTGGCGGCGTAGACGGCCTCGGCCTGCAGGTAATCATCGGCGCCGGGCAGCGGCTCTGCCAGGGCTGGATCGCGGGCGATGATGTCCAGCACCTCCGGCGTCATGGACCCGTACCGGTTGAGCAGGTGCTCGATCCGTGCCACGTGGACCCCTGACTCTTCGGCGGTCCGGTTCCTCCGGTTCCAGGCCGCTTTGAAGCCGCTGGCGCCGAGCAGCGGGATGGTTTCCGTGCAGCTTGGCGGGACACGCTCGTCCATGGTGCGGGTGGCCTCGTCAACGGCGTCCTTGGCCATGACCCGGTACGTGGTCCACTTGCCGCCGGCCACCACCACCAGGCCCGGCACGGGGTGGGCCACGATGTGTTCGCGGGAGAGCTTGGCGGTGGAGTCGTTCTCACCGGCCAGCAGCGGACGCAGGCCTGCGTACACGCCTTCAACGTCCTCCCTGGTCAACGGACGTTTGAGGACCTGGTTGACGTGGTCAAGGATGTAGTCGATGTCCTTGCTGGATGCCGCAGGATGCGCCTTGTCCAAGCTCCAGTCGGTGTCGGTGGTGCCGATGATCCAGTGGCGGCCCCACGGGATGACAAACAACACAGATTTCTCGGTGCGGAGAATGAGCCCCACGGTTGACTGGAAACGGTCGCGGGGAACCACCAGGTGGATGCCTTTGGAAGCCCGGACCTTCAGCTGGCCACGGTCGGTGACCATGGCCTGGGTTTCATCCGTCCACACCCCGGTGGCGTTGATGACCTGCTTGGCCCTGATGTTGAACTGCGAGCCGTCCTCATGGTCCACCACCTTGGCCCCGACCACGCGCTCGCCTTCCCGGAGGAAACTCACCACGGCCATCTGGTTCACCGCGTGGGCACCGTAGTGGGCGGCCGTCCGGATCAGGTTGGCCACGTACTTGGCGTCGTCCACCTGGCCGTCGTAGTACCGGATGGAGCCCACAAAGGCATCCTTTTTCAGGCTGGGGGCAGCCCTGAGCGTGCCCCGCCGGCTGAGGTGTTTGTGGAACGGCACGCCGCGGCTGTGGCCGCCGGAAACGGACAGCAGGTCATAGAGCGCGATTCCGGCCCCTACATAGGGCCGCTCGACGAATGGTTTGGTGAGCGGGTACAGGAACGGCACGGGACGGGCCAGGTGCGGGGCGAGTTCGGACAGCAGCAGTCCGCGCTCCTGCAGCGCCTCCTTGACCAACCCGAAATCCAGCATCTCAAGGTAGCGGAGCCCGCCGTGGATCAGTTTGGAAGACCGGGACGAGGTCCCCGCCGCCCAGTCGCTTGCCTCGACGATTCCCACACTGAGGCCGCGTGTCACAGCATCCAGGGCCGCGCCGGTGCCGACGATGCCGCCGCCCACAATGAGGATGTCCAGTTCCTTGCCGGGCTGGGCCGTAGCCCTGAGCCGGGCAATGGATGCTTCCCGTGCCTCGGGGCCCAGGGCCCCGCGCTGGTTTGGAACACTGCTCATTCGAACGCCTCCGTTGCCGCTGCTACCGGTCCTAACCACCCTACTTCGTTGCCGCATGGTTGGGCATGCGGCAGCACTGGCGTGGAGTGTCAGTTACCCGAATAGGGCGAGACCACCACGTCCACGCGCTGGAATTCCTTGAGGTCTGAGTAACCGGTGGTGGCCATCGACCGGCGAAGGGCACCGATCAGGTTGGACGTGCCGTTGGTGTGGTGGCCCGGGCCGAACAGGACCTCTTCCAGGGGCCCCACCGTGCCAACGTTGGCGCGGTCCCCGCGGGGAAGTTCCGCGTGGTGGGCTTCCTGGCCCCAGTGCCAGCCTTTGCCCGGGGCCTCTTCCGCCCTGGCGAGGGCACTGCCCAGCATCACGGCGTCGGCGCCCATGGCGATTGACTTGACGATGTCCCCGGAGGTTCCCATGCCGCCGTCGGCAATTACATGGACGTACCGTCCGCCGGATTCATCCATGTAATCGCGGCGGGCGGCCGCGACGTCGGAGATGGCGGAGGCCATGGGCGAGTGGATCCCCAGGGCCCGCCGCGTGGTGCCGGTGGCGCCGCCGCCGAAGCCAACCAGGACGCCGGCGGCGCCGGTCCGCATCAGGTGCAGCGCCGGGGTGTAGCCGGCGGCGCCGCCCACAATCACCGGCACGTCCAGTTCGTAGATGAACTGCTTGAGGTTCAGCGGTTCGTGGTCCTTGGATACGTGCTCGGCCGACACGGTGGTGCCGCGGATGACAAAGATGTCGACGCCGGCGGCCACCACGGTTTTGTAGTGTTCCTGGGTGCGCTGGGGCGTCAGGGATCCCGCAACGGTGACACCGGCGGCGCGGATTTCAGCCAGGCGGGAGGTGATCAGTTCCGGCTGGATGGGGGCGCGGTAGAGCTCCTGCATGCGTCCGGTCACCGCCGGGCTGTTGGTCTCATCCTGCAGGGCACCGATTTCGTCCAGGATGGGCTGCGGATCTTCGTAGCGGGTCCAGAGGCCCTCAAGGTCCAGGACGCCAAGGCCGCCGAGCCGGCCCAGGGCAATGGCCGTCTCCGGGGACATGGCCGAGTCCATCGGGGCGGCAATCACCGGCATATCGAACTTATAGGCGTCGATCTGCCATGAGACAGACACGTCCTTGGGGTCGCGGGTGCGACGGTTGGGGACAATCGCAATGTCATCCAGGGAGTAGGCACGACGCCCACGCTTGCCACGGCCGATCTCGATCTCGTAAGTCACTGCTCTAGGTTATCCCAGCGGCGCCGCTCCCCCGGGACCATGGCTACAGTGGCTGGATGGGCAAACGCTGGATCTTCGACGGGCACATCGCCGGCGTCGGCACGGCCACCGGTCTGCGGGCGGTCGTGGGCCTCTGGCAGCAGTCCCCTTTCGGTCCCTTCGCCGACGTCATGGTCCAGCATCCCTCGGGTCACCGGCTGCTGCTCGCCCCCAGCCGGGAAGTGGCCGGCTTCATCTCCTTCACGTACGGCTTTGACGAAGTCATGGTGGTGGAGGTGGGCGCGCGGCTGTCAGATGAGCAGTTGAAGGTCGACGCCGGCCCGTTGGGACTGCGGGCAGGCTTGGGCCGCAGGACCCTCCTTGGCACCGCGTTGCGGGGCGTGCCGCGCCCCCTCGCAGTTCATCCCGCCTGGCTGCGTGCGATCAGTCCTTTGGCCGCCGTACTCAGCCCGGGTGCCCGGACCTCCGGAACTGCCGGCAGCGGCAGGCGTGAGTATTACGGGGTGAGCGACCTCCACCACATCAGCTCCGCCGTCGTGAGCTGGGACGGCCTGGACGCTGGAGCCTTGGCTCCCATCCGGCCCGCTGTGAGCTTCGGGTTCAGCAGCGTCCCGCCGCGGCCCAGCCTGGCCCGGGTCCGCACTACCGTGGAGGAACCAGCGTCAGACCCCCTCTGACTCCTCAATGGGGAGCTGGGATTCGAACATCCTGAAGTAGCGGCCCCGCATGGCCACCAGCTCTTTGTGCGTGCCCTGCTCCACGATCCGGCCGTCCTCGAGCATGTACACAATGTCCGCCTTTTCGATGGTGGCGAGCCGGTGGCTGATGGCAATGATGGTGCTGCTGCGGTCGGCGAAGAGCCGGGTGAAGATGCGGTGCTCGGCGAGGGCGTCGATGGCCGAGGTTGGCTCGTCCATCACCATGAATTCGGCGTCCCGGTAGAAGTTCCGAGCCATGGCAAGCCGCTGCCACTGGCCGCCGGAGAGTCCGCTGCCCTTCCGTCCGCGTGGATCCTCCATCCAGTTGCTGACGTGGTTGTCCAGGCCGTTGGGCAGCTTGTTGATGAACTCCAGGGCCTCGGCGTCGGCCGCGGCCCGTCGGATCCGGTCATCGTCCCGCGGCGAATCGACGTCGCCGAAGCGGATGTTGTCCGCCGCTGTAGCGAACTCGTACTTCAGGAACTCCTGGCTCAGCACGGCCAGGTGGCGGTGCCAGGAGGTGACATCGACGGCGGCGAGATCGACGCCGTCGAGCATTACCTGCCCGGAGTCCGGGGCGTACAGCCCGGCCAGGATCCTGATGAGGGTGGACTTTCCGGCGCCGTTCTCCCCCACGATGGCAATGTGCTGGCCTTCCCGGATCACCATGCTGATGCCGCGGATCACCTCCAGATCGCTGCCGGTGTAGGTGAAGCGGATGTCCCTGAGCTCAACGGTCTTGGGGGCCTGCAGCAGCGGTGGGGCATGGCTGGAGTGGACCGGCAGCGCCATGAACACCTCGTAGTCCTTGAGGTTGGCCAGGTCCTCGTCGATGGAGCTCAGCGAGGACACCAGGTTGTTGGCCGTGGACAGGGCGCGGCTGACGATCTGCTGGACGTACAGGAACTGGCCCACTGGCTGGGCGCGGGCGATGATCTGCCCCACCACCCAGATCAGCGACACCACTTCGGCGCCGTACTGCAGGGCGTCGGCAGCCAGCTGCTTGGGGATGTAGCGTTTCTGGAAGTCCAGGCGCCGGCGTTCGTCAGCGTCCCGCAGCCGGGACCTGAACTCCATCAGGTAGCCCACAATCCCGTACAGGCGCATCTCGGCGATGTGCTGCGGGCGGAGCAGGTTCGTCTCGATCATCCGCCGCTGGCGCCGCGAATCCACCTGCGTGTTCCAGTGGGCGATCTGTTCCCGCGAGAGTTTGAACTGCAGGTAGACGCTGGGCACGATCGCGATGAGCACAATCACCGCGATCCACCAGCTGACCAGCAGCAGCGCACCGATCGCCAGGATCACCGAGACCAGCTGGGTGAAGATCGCGGCGATGCGGTCCAGCACCCTGGCGTAGGAATCCGAGAACCGTTTGGCGCGGTCGTACAGGTCCACGGTCTCTTTGTCGTCGTAGCGCCAGAACTCCAGGGCCAGGAAGCGCTCGTACATCTGGTCGCCCACGATGGCGCCCACCTTGAAGCTCATCAGCTGCTGGATGTAGCGGTCCACGCTGCTGAAGGCGCCCCAGAACAGGCCCAGGGCGGCGGTGATGATGACGTAGACGATGGCCTGCTGGCCCGCGGCGGCGTCCCCTGAGTACGCGGCAGCGAGCGAGGTGGTGGTCAGCGCGGCGAAGAAAGTGGTCACCAGCGGCAAGGTCGCCGAGATCAGCGAGCCCACAACCTTCATCACGACGGCGGCCGGCGAGGCCCGGAAGCTGACGCGCAGCACCTGTGCCACGGCCCGGGCATACGGCCTCAGGGCCAAACGCCGGCGCGCATCCCTCTTCGGGTTCAGTTCAGCAGGGTGGCGGGGTTCGGACATGGATTCAGCCTAGTCGCGCGGGCAGACGCAGACAGGCCGCGGGAAAATTCTCCGCGGCCTGTCTGTTAGGTGGGATCAGCGTGAACCGTAGTTCGGTGCCTCCACCGTCATCTGGATGTCATGCGGGTGGGACTCCTTGAGCCCTGCCGGTGTGATCCGGACGAACTTGCCGCGGGCCTTGAGCTCGGGGATGGTGGGCGCGCCGGTGTAGAACATGGTCTGGCGGAGGCCGCCCACCAGCTGGTACGCCACGGAGGCCAGCGGGCCGCGGTAGGCAACCCGGCCTTCGATGCCTTCGGGGATGAGTTTGTCGTCACCGGAGACATCGGCCTGGAAGTAGCGGTCCTTGGAGTAGGACGTGTTCTTGCCCCGGGACTGCATGGCGCCAAGTGAGCCCATGCCGCGGTAGCTCTTGAACTGCTTGCCGTTGACAAAGATCAGCTCGCCCGGGGACTCATCGCAGCCTGCCAGGAGGGAACCCAGCATCACGGTGTCGGCGCCGGCAACCAGCGCCTTGCCGATGTCGCCCGAGTACTGCAGGCCGCCGTCGGCTATCAGCGGGACGCCGGCCGGGATGGCGGCCTTGGCGGATTCGTAGATGGCGGTGATCTGCGGGACACCCACGCCGGCCACCACGCGGGTGGTGCAGATGGAGCCCGGCCCAACGCCCACTTTGATGCCGTCGGCGCCGGCGTCGATCAGTGCCTGTGCGCCTTCGCGGGTGGCGGCCTGGCCGCCGATGATGTCCACGTGCGCTGCCCGCGGATCGGACTTCAGGCGGCGGATCATGTCCAGCACACCCTGGGAGTGGCCGTTGGCGGTGTCAACGAACAAAGCGTCCACGCCGGCGTCGATCAGGGCCATGGCGCGTTCCCAGCCGTCACCGAAGAAGCCGATGGCTGCACCCACACGGAGCCGGCCTTCGTCGTCCTTGGTGGCCAGCGGGTACTGCTCTGCCTTGGTGAAATCCTTGGTGGTGATGAGGCCTTTGAGCCGGCCCTGATCGTCAACCAGGGGCAGCTTTTCGATCTTGTTCGTGGCCAGCTTGTGGGAGGCTTCCTCGCGGCTGATACCAACATGGCCTGTCACCAGCGGCATCTTGGTCATCACGTCACTGACCAGCCGCAGCGGGAAGTCGGCTTCCGGGACAAAGCGGGTGTCCCTGTTGGTCACGATGCCCAGGAGCCGCATGCCTTCATCCACCACGGGCAGGCCGGACACGCGGTACTGCGAGCAGATCTCGTCAAGTTCCGCCAGGGTGGCCTCGGGGCCGATGGTCAGCGGGTTGGTGATCATGCCGGACTCACTGCGCTTGACCCGGTCAACCTGATCGGCCTGGTCCTGGATGGACAGGTTGCGGTGAATGACGCCCAGTCCGCCCTGGCGTGCCATGGCGATGGCCATCCGCGATTCGGTGACGGTGTCCATGGCGGCGGACAGCAGCGGGGTGTGGACCGTGATCCGCTTGGAGATCCGCGAGGACGTGTCGGCGTCGGACGGAATGACGTCCGTGTGGCCCGGGAGGAGCAGGACGTCGTCGTAGGTCAGGCCGATGAAGCCGAAGGGATTGTGCTCGGGCTGGGTCATGAGTGCGCCTCTTACCTTGGTTACTGGTCACGGGTAGGGGTTGCAGCTGATGACCAGCCCGTCATTACGGGACTGGTCCGTGCAGGGCCTTAATAAGTCGGTTGCTCAACACACGGGATCCATGCGTCAAAGCGTTGAGTAAATATTAGAACCTCCCGGCCGATCCCCCTATTCCGGGAGGCTACTGTGAGCAACCCCACGCGCCTGGGTGACGGACAGTGCGGAGCCTCGGGTGACGGGGGCGGGGATCTTCGATGCGAGGTAGCGTGCATCGCGGCACGCACCGGGCAGCGTAGCGGAGGTGGCCGCGTACAGGAAGTCCTGACCCAGGAAGAACAGTCCGGGCGAATCAAGCGCAACGCCGCGGTATTGCCGGGGCATCCCGCCGTCCTCGAGCAGGGCCGGATCGATCCAGCCAAACTCCTCCTGGAACCCGGTGCACCAGATGACGTTGGCCACCTGGGCCCGGGTTCCGTCCGCAAGCACCGGTACGCCGTCCTCCACTCCGGCGACCCGCGGAACGAACTCCACGCCGGCTTTTGCAAGGTCTTTGGTCTTGGTCCGGATCAGCGGCGCCCCGTGGGCTTTGAGGGCCGGCACGGCTTTACGGCCCAGCGGCGTTCCGAGGTTCAGGACGTAGAGCCCTGCGAACCTGATCACCGGCAGGACAAAGCGGGCCGCAGCCCGGCCGTGCTTCACGGGGATTTCGCCCGCGGGTTTCCCGGCGGCCAGCGTGGGGTGGGTGCGGCTGACTTCCAAGGCGATTTCAGCGCCGGAGTTGCCCAGCCCCACAACAAGGACAGGGCCGTCCTGCAACTGCCCCGCGTTCTTGTAGGCGCTGGAATGGAACTGCACGATGGATGGATCCAACTCCGCAGCGAAGCGGGGCACCTTCGGGCAACGCTCCGCACCTGTTGCCACCACAACGTTGCTGGCTTCCCAGCGGTGCCCGTTGGCGGCCGCGATGTAACGGTCCCCTTCGTGCCACAAGCGCTCAACGCGCACTCCGGTCTGTACCGGAAGGTCGAAGCGGGCCGCGTATTCCGCAAAGAATCCGGCCAGTTCGTCCTTGTGCGGGAAGGACAACGGATCCGCCGGGAACGGGGCCCCCGGCAGGCCGTCGTACTTCGCCGGAGTGAAGACGCGGAGGGAATCCCACCTCTGGCGCCATGCGTCCCCGATCCTCTGGTTCTCGTCGAGGATCAGGAACTTCCGGTTCTGGCGGGACAGGTAGTAGCCCATCGCCAGGCCTGACTGTCCGCCGCCGATCACCAGGGTGTCCAGCCCGATTCCGGACTGGTCACTGCTGTTGGTTGCGTTGTTCATGACTGCTCTCCTCCTTGGCCTGTTGGAATTACCTGACTGAACTCTCCAGGCTGGCAGCCGGCATGTCCTCGTCCTGCTTCAGCACTGGCTCCCGGTATCGCACCCACCAGGCCAGCATCAGCCCGGAGGCCAGGACGTAGGCAAGGTGGAGGATCCAGATGGGACCGGCCGGAAGGTTGAAGACGTAAATGGAGTGCACGGCGTTGGCCACGTTGCTCAGCACCAGGTTGCTCAGGCTGTAGGAGGCCAGGTCCTTGGTGCGGGCAGCTTTGAGAAGCATCGGCAGCATCCCTACGGCAAAGAGGACTGTCGAAAGCATTCCGGCAAGCACTGGAAGGTTCATGCTTTGAGGCTACGAGCGCTGACGTGGTGCCCGCGTCGGCTAAAACATGCAATTCTGCCCCCGGAGTGAATGGGTATTTTTATGCAGCTCTGGGGTCAGCGTTCAGCCGGCGAGCCCGTGCTCGTAGGCGTAGCTGGTGGCGGCGGCCCTGGAGGAGAGCCCCAGCTTGAGGAAGATATTGCTGAGGTGGCGTGCCACGGTCTTCTCGCTGAGGTAGAGCTCAGCGGCGATGGCACGGTTGCCTTTTCCGGAGGCAACCAGCCGGATCACTTCCGCTTCCCGTGGGGTCAGGCCTCCGGTTGCGCTTCGCCCGTCCGCCTTCATCAGCGATGCCGCCCAGGCCGCGGCCGGTGCCGCTCCAAGTTCGAGGAGCTCGGCATGTGCCGCCTCGAAGTCCAGGAGCGCAGAGGGCTCGTCGCCGAGGTCCCGGCAGGCACGCCCGATCAGAACCCGGCAGCGGGCTGCTTCGTAGGGAACGCCCAACTGCTGCCAAAGCCGCCAGGCCTGCCGCAGTGACGCCGTCGCTCCGGCCGGATCGCCTTCAGCCAGCCGGACCGCGCCGTCGGTCTGGCCGGCGGCCGCCCGGACCATGGGCATGGGGGTCTCGCGGGCGAAGGAATCCAGCTCAGCGGCCCACAGCCGTGCCGCCTCCGTATCACCGGCAGCCAGTTCAATTTCCACCAGCGCCGGCAGGAGATGCCTGCGGGTGGCCACGTCCGCCACACCGGCGGCCCTCCGGATCATGGACTGCGCCCGCCGGGCGTCTCCCCGCGCGAGGACCACGAGTGCCAGGCCGGGCTGCGGTTCGTAGCCGCTCCTGGCAGCCTGAGCGAACGACGCTTCAGCCGCGTCCAGCTGGCCGGTGAGCAGCTGAAGTTCGCCTTGTTCGTAGTAGCCGCCATAGAGCGCCTGTGGATCACCTTTGGCGGACAGCTCCTGGGCCCTGGCTGCTGCCTCGAACGCTTCCGCCCACGCCCCATGGAGTTTGAAGAGTTCGGCGCGATGGTGCTGGCATTGGCCGCTGAAAGACACCATGTCCGGGCGGGCCTCGCACCAGCGGTCAAGTGCGGCTGTCCATTGCAGCGCCCTCTCCAGATCGAAGGCCAGCTGGCAGTTTCCAATAACGGCGCAGTAGATGATGCCCGAGGGAATCGGGGACAGCTCCCCTGATGTCACGGCCACCATGACCTCATCGAACATGCTGAGCGCCTCGTCCGCCTGCCCCAGCATCAGGGTGGCCTGGCCGGTCCCCAGGAGGCCCAGCGCGGACAGGTCCTTCTCCTGGAATCTCCGGCCCAGTTCGGAAGCCTGGGTGAAAAGTTCGAGGGCGCCTGCAGGATCACCGGCGTAGAGCTTGCCCAGCGCGGCAGGCACCATGAGGAATCCCTGCACAGCATTCGGCTTGGCCAGTTCATCGGCGAGCCTCTGGCCACGCGCAAACCATCCGCCGGCCTGCGCACTGTCCCCCTGGAACATGTGCTGCATCCCGAGCCAGCCGGCGCACAGGGCAGCGCTCGCAACATCGCCGACGACGAGATACTCCTCGTGGGCGCGGGTGAGGGTGTCCAGGCCTGCTGCGGTGTTGCCCGTCAGGATCTCGGCGGTGGCCAGATTTTCAAGGTCCGCCGCGGGAAGCCCGCCGCGCCGATCGGCTCCGGAATAGCTCCTGAAGGCATCGGTCCACCGGTGTTCCCGGAACGCGGCCCTGCCCTCGTCGATGCCCGCTTCAGTTGACACGCTCGGCCTCCTCGGACACAGCCCGCCCAGCCGGCTTCGTCGCCGTGACGCGCTGGACGCTACGGTACTTAAGCGTCACGGTACGCCCGCCACACCCGGCCCACAAGCGGGCTGCGGGTACCTCGTGGAACCGGGAACTGCGCCGCCGGGGCCCTTAGCGCAACAGCCCGCGAAGCGTCTGAATGGTGTCGGCTTCCGCTGCCGGCTTGTCGTCCCGGTATCGCTTGACGCGGGCGAACCGTAGGGCAATTCCGCCGGGGTAGCGCGGGGAACTCTGCACGCCGTCGATCGCGATCTCGACTACGGTGACGGGTTCGACCCAGACGGTGCCCGCCGTCCGCCGCACCTCAATCTCCTGGAACTTCTCGGTCTGCCAGCGCAACAGCACGTCCGTGAGGCCTTTGAAGGTTTTGCCCACCATCACGTAGCCGCCGGGTTCGCCGAATTCACCGGCGGGGTCAAGGGCACCGAGGTGCAGGTTCGAGAGCAGCCCGGTGCGCCGGCCTGATCCCCATTCGCAGGCGAGAACCACCAGATCGTACGTGAGCACCGGCTTCACCTTGATCCAGTTGGAGCCACGCCGGCCTGCGGCATAGGCCGATCCCACCGCCTTCACCACCACGCCCTCATGGCCTGCGGCGAGTGCCTCGCGGGACATCCGCTCCGCGACGTCCGCATCCGCTGTGATCTCCCCCGGGATCCGGTACTCAGGGGCAATCCGCTCAAGCAAGCCGATGCGAGTCCCCAACGGTTCGTCCAGCAGGTCGCGCCCGTCCAGGTGAAGTACGTCGAAGAACCACGGATGCAGCACCGTGTCGCGTGCCACGTCCGCGCCGAACCGCGACATTGTCTGCTGGAACGGCCGCGGCCCGCCGTCCTCGTCAAGGGCGAGCGTCTCGCCGTCGAGGATCACCTCGCGCACCGGAAGTCCGCGCACCACCTCCACCACTTCGGGCAGCCGGTGGGTCACGTCGGCCAGGGTGCGGGTGTAAATACGTACGTCGTCGCCTACCCGATGCACCTGGATACGTGCCCCGTCGAGCTTGTATTCCACGGATGCCTCGCCCGTGGCCTCCAGTGCCGCGCCGGCGCTTGCCGCGGTGGAGGCGAGCATGGGCTGCACGGGACGGCCGACGACGAGGCCGACGGCGTCAAGCTGGGCCGGCGTGCCCGTGATCGCCAGCAGGGCGGTCCCGCCGAGATCCCCGGAGAGCATGGCCGCACGCCGCACGGCCTCAACGGGGCGTTCGGCTGCGCGGGCGATGGCATCTGTCAGCACCCCTTCCAGGGCACCGGTCCGCAGTTCTCCGAGCAGCACTCCGGCGATGAATGCCTGCTCGCCCTCGGTGGCTTGCGCCGTAAGCATCCGGAGGATGGCGGCGCGCTCGGCGGTAGATCCAGCGCCGGTGGGGAGGAGCAACCGGTCCAGTGCGGCGTCGAGCTCGGCAACAGTGAGGCTAGGCTCGGAGGCCGGCTCCCCCATCGCCGCAGCCATGCCACGCCAGCCGACCCCTACCCTGCCTTGCCGCGGCCTGGCGGTGAGCAGGCCGACCGCCGTCGGAATGTCCGCGGGCTCAACCCTGCGCAGCAGGCCGGCCAGCGCCTCGACTTTCGCGAGCCGGGAGCGGGTGGACGCGACCGTGTCCGAGGTTTTCACGAGCTCGTCGAGCAGCATGGCACCAGTCTGCCACGACAGTAAAAAACCGGCCCAGCAGATGCTGGACCGGTTTTTTAGCCGGGAGTGACCCCGCGTAGCTTCAGCCGATTAGTGGCTGTGGCCTGCGTGCTCGTCCTCGTCAGCGGGCTTCTCCACCACGAGGGTCTCGGTGGTGAGAACCAGCGCGGCGATGGAAGCTGCGTTGCGGAGGGCCGCACGGGTGACCTTGACCGGGTCAATGACACCGGCGGCGATCAGGTCCTCGTACTCGCCCGACTTGGCGTTGAAGCCGTTGTTGGTTTCGAGTTCGGCAACCTTGGCGGTGACGACGTAGCCGTCGAAGCCGGCGTTCTGGGCGATCCAGCGCAGCGGCTGGACCAGCGCGCGGCGGACAATGCCCACAGCTGCGGCGGCGTCGCCTTCGAGGGCCTTCACTGCGGGATCCTCGTCGAGGGCCTTCAGTGCGTGGATCAGCGCGGAACCGCCGCCGGCCACGATGCCTTCTTCGAGGGCGGCGCGGGTGGAGGACACTGCATCTTCGATGCGGTGCTTCTTTTCCTTCAGCTCAACCTCGGTGGCTGCGCCAACCTTGATCACGCCGATGCCGCCGGCCAGCTTGGCCAGGCGTTCCTGGAGCTTTTCCTTGTCCCAGTCGGAATCGGTGCGGGTCAGCTCGGCGCGCAGCTGGGAAACCCGGGCTGCGACGTCTTCTGCGGAACCGGCGCCGTCAACGATGGTGGTGTTGTCCTTGGTGACCGTGATGCGGCGGGCGGTACCCAGCACCTCAAGGCCAACGGTGTCCAGGCTCAGGCCCAGTTCAGCGGAGACAACCTGCGCACCGGTGAGGGTGGCGATGTCCTGCAGCATGGCCTTGCGGCGGTCGCCGAAGCCCGGAGCCTTGACGGCAACCACGTTCAGGGTGCCGCGGATACGGTTGACGATCAGCGTGGACAGTGCCTCGCCGTCGACGTCTTCAGCAATGATGAAGAGCGGCTTGGAGCTCTGCAGCGCCTTTTCCAGCAGCGGCAGGAATTCCTGGACGGAGGAGATCTTGCCCTGGTTGATCAGGATGAGGGCGTCTTCGAGGACGGCTTCCTGGCGCTCTGCGTCGGTGACGAAGTACGGGGACAGGTAGCCCTTGTCGAACTGCATGCCCTCGGTGAGGACCAGCTCGGTCTGCGTGGTGGAGGATTCCTCGATGGTGATCACACCATCCTTGCCGACCTTGCCGAATGCCTCGGCGAGGAGCTCGCCGATTTCGTCGCTCTGGGCCGAGATGGCGGCAACGTTGGCAACCTGGGTGCCTTCAACCGGGCGTGCGTTCTCGAGCAGGCGGGCGGCAACGGCTTCAACGGAAACCTCGATGCCGCGCTTGATCTGGCCCGGAGCGGCGCCGGCAGCAACGTTGCGCAGGCCTTCCTTGACCAGGGCCTGGGCGAGGACGGTGGCGGTGGTGGTTCCGTCGCCGGCAACATCGTTGGTCTTGGTGGCTACTTCCTTGGCCAGCTGCGCGCCAAGGTTCTCGTACGGGTCATCAAGCTCAACTTCACGGGCGATGGTGACGCCGTCGTTGGTGATGGTGGGTGCTCCCCACTTTTTGTCGAGAACAACGTTGCGGCCGCGGGGGCCGAGCGTCACCTTGACAGTGTTGGCGAGCTTGTCGATGCCGGCTTCAAGTGACCGGCGGGCAGCGTCGTTAAACGCAAGCTGCTTTGCCATGGTTTTGTCCTTTCAAGACAGAACCCCGCGCAGCTGACCGGCAGAGTGCAGGTTCAGCGGCGCGGGGATCCAAAGAGTTACTTTACGACGATCGCCAGGACGTCGCGGGCGGAGAGCACGAGGTACTCGGTGCCGCTGTGCTTGACTTCGGTTCCGCCGTACTTCGAGTAGATAACGACGTCGCCGATGGCAACATCGAGGGGAACGCGGTTGCCGTTGTCATCGAAGCGGCCGGGGCCTACTGCAACAACTTCGCCTTCCTGCGGCTTTTCCTGTGCGGAGTCCGGGATAACCAGGCCGGAAGCCGTGGTCTGCTCGGCTTCGAGCGGGCGGACAACAATACGATCCTCAAGAGGCTTAATAGAGACCGACACTCGGACCTCTCCTTTACGTCAGCAAATTTATGGACTGGAAAACTGTTCTGCCGGTGGCTGGCTGACCGTCGTCGCGGTGCCGGCAGCAGCCTGGCTGAAAGCTCTTCATGTGTTAGCACCCTCCTAGGGAGAGTGCCAATGACGACTCTATGTAAGTAGTTAGCACTCGGTCAAGGCGAGTGCCAGAATTATGTCCCCAGTGAACAGGCCTAACGCCCTGTAAGGTCCTCGAAATCAACGTCCTCGTCGCCGTTGTCGTTTCCGTCAGTGGTGCTGCCGCGCTTGAGGTACAGCACCACGGCGCCGCCCAGTGCGGCCAGCAGCGCGATGACCAGCAGGATGATCCCGCCCACGCGGGCCCCGGTGTAGAGGCCGCGGATGTCCCGTGCCTCGTCCGTTGCATCCTGGATATCCTTGCCGCCCACCGAGTAGACCGTGGCGTTGAAGGTGTCCAGGAAGAAGATGATGACCAGCAGCGCGATGCAGACCACAGCCACGGCAGAACCGGCAATCAGGGCCGGGCGGGCGAACTTCACCAGGTCAGAATTCTTGGACCGGGGCGGTTCGGACGGCTGGCTGCCTGCACTGTCTGTCATGCCTTCAACCCTAGCGGGAACGGGCTGCCGGGCCATCTCCACTACGCTGGAACCCATGGCTCAAGCACCGCAGGACCAGATCGCCCCGCTCCTCACCAGCGAAGGTTGGGAGCTGCTGGCGTCCCTGGGTCCGTACCGCGAGGACAAGGCCTTTGAGCTGAATTCGGCACTTCGGAAGGCCGGCCACTCCCCCGAGCTGGTCTCGGCGGTCCTCACCCAATCCAGACTGCGCACCAAGGCCGAACTCAAATTCGGTGAGTTCGCCCGGAGCATGCTTTTCACGCAGGCAGGCCTGGAGCAGGCCACGCGGCTCAACGTTGCGGCCCGCCACGCGGAACGCTTCGCCCAGGCCGGCATTCGCCACGTGGCTGACCTCGGCTGCGGACTCGCCGCGGACTCCCTCGCCCTCGCCTCGATGGACATCACCGTCACGGCCGTGGAGATGGACGAGACCACGGCTGCCTGCGCCACGGTGAATCTCATTCCTTTCCCCAACGCCACGGTGGTGCATTCGGACGCCACCGCTGTGTCCCTGGAAGGGGTCGACGGCGTCTGGCTGGATCCCGCACGCCGGACCACTTCGACGTCGGGCACCAAGAGGATCTGGGACCCTGAGGCGTTTTCGCCGCCGCTTTCCTTTGTGGAATCGCTGGCAGCCACGGGACGCGCTGTGGGGGTCAAGATGGGGCCCGGCATGCCGCACGAATCGGTGCCGGCGGACTGCGAAGCGCAGTGGGTATCGGTGGGCGGCGACGTCACCGAGGTGACGCTCTGGTTCAACGCGGTGCGCCGGCCGGGAATCCGCCGGGCGGCACTGCTGCTGGGGCCGCAGGGCGCCGCGGAACTCACCAGCGCGGAGGATTTCGACGGCGGTCCGGTAGCGCCGGTGGGTCCGCCGGAGGGTTACCTCTACGAGCCCGACGGTGCGGTGATCCGCGCGGGCCTGGTGGCCGACGTCGCGCTCCAACTGGACGGGCACCTGCTGGACGAGCACATCGCCTACATCTGCGCGCCGGAACTGGTGGACACCCCGTTCGCCCGGGCCTACAAGGTCCTGGAAGTGATGCCTTACAACGTCAAGGCGCTTAAAGCCTGGGTCAAGGACAGCGGCATCAGTGTGCTGGACATCAAGAAGCGCGGCCTGTCCGTCACGCCGGAGGAACTGCGCAAGCAGCTCCTCGCCGGAGGCAAAAGCGGAGTCAAAGGCGGGAGCAAAGCCAAAGCCGGCAGTAAAACGGCCACCCTGGTCCTGACCCGCATCGGGGAGGACCGGGTGGCCATCTCGGTGGAGCCCGTCTAGGGCAGCCCGGCGCTACTGCGCCCGCATGAACTCTTCGGCGGCCCGGACCTGTTCGTCGGTGGGACGGACCCCGGTGTAGAGCACGAACTGCTCCAGCGCCTGGATGGTGGCCACTTCGGCGCCCGTGATGACAGGTTTTCCGGCGATGCGTGCCGCCGTGATCAGGGGTGTTTCAGCCGGCAGCGCCACGACGTCGAACACCACCTTGGCCGCGGCGATCACGGTTTCGGGGAACGCCAGCGAGTCGGTTTCCGGACCGCCGGCCATGCCGATGGGGGTGACGTTGATGATCAGGTCGGCCGTCCCGCCGCGGAGCTCGGCCTGCCACCGGAAGCCGTACTGCTCTGCGAGCGCCCGCCCGGTGGCCTCGTTCCGCGCAATCACGGTGACGTCCGTGAACCCTGCGTCCCGCAGGGCAGCGACTGTTGCTTTTGCCATGCCGCCCGCGCCCTGGACCAGGACCGAGTAGTTGGTGGGAACGGCATTGCTGGCCAGCAGCTGCTCGATGGCCGTGTAGTCGGTGTTGTAGGCCAATAGGCGCCCGTTGGTGTTCACGATGGTGTTGACGGAATCGATGGCTTTTGCGGAGGGGTCCAGCTCATCCACGAGCGCGATCACGTCCTCCTTGTACGGCATGGACACCGCGCAGCCGCGGATCCCAAGGCCGCGGACACCGGCGATTGCCTGGGCAAGGTCGGTGGGCGCGAAGGCCTTGTAGATCCAGTTCAGGCCCAGCTGGTCGTACAGGTGGTTGTGGAAACGGGTCCCGTTGTTGCTGGGCCGGGCCGAGAGCGAGATACACAGGGTCATGTCTTTATTGAGTATGGGCACCCGTCCATTAAACCGCCGGTTGCCCCTTTCATGGAGTTGCCCCGGTCATCAGCCGCGGCGGATTCTAGGGGCAGCCGGTTCCGGCGGGAAAGGGTCCGACGGCGGCGGGCAGCTTCCCCGGTGCTGTTGCCTTTCCGGCCAGGACGTTCGCGAGGGCGTCGAAGGCCCCCTGGGTCCGGCCGTACAGTGCGATTTTTGTGGGGGAACTGGAGTCCGCCAGGGGCCAGGGGGCATCCAGTGCCACGGCGATGTCGCCGCCGGCTGGCCGCCCCTTGTAGCCGATAAGGGTCACCAGCGGGCCGCTACCGGTGGCCAGCCCGGCCTTTGCGGCGGCTGCCTCGAACCGTGCCCTGTCCTGCGGGGAACCGCCGGCAAGCTGGACACTGCCCGGGACGAGGGCTCCGCTGCACGGGCCGGACATCACCGTGACGGCGGCAGCCGAGACACTGGCTGACAGTGCGTTGCCGCTGCCTGGCGCGGCTCCCGGTGGCTGGGCAGGTTGGGCGGCAAGCCGCCCGCGCCAGGCCATCATGGTGGCAACCCGCTGGGCCGCTTCGGTAAGCCGCTCAGCCGGCAGGCTTCCGCTGGCAATGGCCTGCACGATGGCGGCATGGGCCAGCCCCGCGTCGGCCGGCATCAGCAGGAGGTCAGCCCCGGCCGACAGTGCGGCCGGCGCGGCGGAACCGCCCGGGTAGTGCTTCTGCACCGCACCCATGTTGAGTGCATCGGTGATGGCGACGCCGTTAAAGCCCAGCCCCCGCAGTGCGGCGTAGGTGGGCCTGGACAACGACGCCGGGACGCCGGGTTCCAGGGCAGGTACGGCAATGTGCCCGGTCATGACCATGGGCACACCCGCCGCAATGGTGGCCTGGAACGGCTTCCAGTCACGGGCTTTGAGTTCGTCCAGGCTCGCGGGTTGCACGGGCAGGTCAAGGTGCGAGTCCACGCTGACGGAACCGTGTCCCGGGAAATGCTTGACGGCCGGGAGGAGCCCGGCGGCCAGCATGCCCTGGAAAAACGAGACGCCCAGGGCGCCGGCAGCGTCAGGGTTCCCGGACATCGACCGGGCTCCGATGGTGGGATCCGCGGGGCCCACGGTCACATCGGTGTCCGGGGCGAAGTCCACGTTGAAGCCCAACGGCGCCAGCTCGGCCGCCATGCCTTGCGCAGCATGCTTGGCGAGCGCCACGTTCCCGGCAGCCCCGTAACTCATGGGCGTTGGCCATTCAGTCAGGGTGGTGCCGAGCCTGGCGACGATCCCGCCCTCCTGGTCCACGCCGATGAGTCCCGGCCATGGCCTGCCGTCAGCGCGGGAGGCCTGGGCGAGCCGTGCGTTGATCGCCGTCATGGCAACCGGGTCCACCCGGCCGGTCGCATCAAGGGGGACGTTATCGCCCATGATGATGGAGCCTGAAAGGTGGAGCCGTTCAATGGTGGCCGCCTGTGCTTCCACGTTTCCGCCGGTGTAGAACGGCATAAGCACCTGGCCGGCCTTCTGCTCCACCGACATCGCAGCCACGGCGGCCGCGGCGGCATCCTGGTCCCGCTGTTCAGGACCCCACCCCAAGGGACGCAGCGCCGGGTCCGGTGAGGGGGAAGCGGGCGGGGGCGCCGCCGTCGGACTAGGTGATCCCGTGCTCGAGGCTGTGGCGGACGCTGAAGGCGAGGCCGGAACGGAGCCGGATGACACCGGAGCGTTGGCGGGGACAGCCGAGCAACCAGCCATCGCGGCTACGGTGGCGGCAGCAGCCAGAATAAGGGTGGTTTGATGAAAAGAGTCACACGTCCGCGGGAACAAGGCCATCAGAACCATGCTACCCCTGCACTAGACTTGAACGCGGCGTGCGCCGGGCACAACGGGAACAGTTAGGGGAACGCATGAAGATTGATTTCGCTTCATCGAAGCAATCAACTCTTGGTGTGGAGTGGGAGTTGGCGCTCGTTGACGGTGAGACCGGCGAACTGGCCTCGGTAGCCAACGAGGTCCTCCGCGGCGTTTCAGCCAAGCATCCCGAACTGAACGAAGACGACGAACACCCGCACATCAAACAGGAACTGCTCCTGAACACGGTGGAACTGGTCACCGGCATCTGCGAAACCGCCGGCGAAGCCAAGGAAGACCTCAGCCGCTCACTCGCCGCCGTCCGCGAGGTCACCGATCCCATGGGTGTGGAAGTCTTCTGCGCCGGCAGCCACCCGTTCAGCCCGCCGCAGCTCCAGCCGGTCACGGACAAGGCCAGGTACGCCAAACTGATCGACCGCACGCAGTGGTGGGGCCGGCAGATGGTCATTTACGGCGTGCACGTCCACGTGGGGCTGGACCGGCGCGAAAAGGCCCTTCCGGTGCTCGACGGACTGGTCAACTACTTCCCGCACTTCCAGGCGCTCTCGGCGTCGAGCCCGTTCTGGGGCGGCGAGGACACCGGGTACGCATCCCAGCGCGCCCTGATGTTCCAGCAGCTCCCCACGGCTGGCCTGCCGTTCCAGTTCCGGTCCTGGGAAGAATACGAGTTCTACGCCCAGGACATGTTCACCACCGGGGTGATCGACTCGCTGTCCGAGATCCGCTGGGACATCCGGCCCGTCCCGCACTTCGGCACCATTGAAATGCGCATCTGCGACGGCCTGGCCACCCTGGAGGAAGTCGGCGCGATCGCTGCCCTCACCCAATGCCTTGTGGACGAATTCTCCACCACCCTGGACAACGGCGGAACCATCCCCACCATGCCGCCGTGGCATATCCAGGAGAACAAGTGGCGTGCCGCCCGCTACGGTATGGACGCGATCATCATCCTTGACGCTGCCGGCAACGAGAAACTGGTCACCGAGCACCTGATGGAAACCCTCAACCGGCTGGAACCTGTGGCAGCGAAGCTCGGCTGCCCCGACGAACTGGCCGACGTCGAGAAGATCATCCGCCGCGGCGCCGGCTACCAGCGGCAGCGCCGGGTGGCCGCCGAGCACGGCGGCGACCTGCGGGCCGTGGTCCTGGACCTGGTCAAGCAGATGCGGAACGGCCCGACGGCCTAGGCACCTCGTTCGGTGTTTTTGGCCGGGAGGGACACGCTGGTGACCGGCATGGAGGAGTCCGGGGCGAAGCGGATGCCGCTCGGCCCGATCCCGGCCATGACAAGCTGCGCACCGAGGGCCGCCACCATGGCGCCGTTGTCCGTACACAGGTCCAGCGGCGGCACGAGAAGCGTGATTCCCGCCGACGCGCAGCGCTTGGCTGTCAGCTCGCGAAGCCGGGAATTGGCCGCCACGCCGCCGCCGAGAAGGACATCCTTGATGCCGTGTTCAACACAGGCCAGCACGGCTTTGGAGGTGATCACGTCCACCACGGCTTCCTGGAACGCAGCCGCGATGTCCGCAACCGGAAGTTCCTCGCCGCGGGCCTCGAACTGCTCAACACAGCGGGCGACGGCGGTCTTGAGCCCGCTGAAGGACCAGTCGTAGCGGTGCTTCCCCGGTTCCTCGGCCGTGCCCATGTATTTGGGCTGGGTGAGGCCACGCGGGAAACGGATGGCCTTGGGGTTGCCTTCCCTGGCCAGCTTGTCGATAGCCGGACCACCGGGGTAGCCCAGGCCCAGGATGCGGGCGACCTTGTCGTAGGCCTCCCCCGCGGCGTCATCGATGGTTGACCCGAGGAGCTGGACGTCGCTGGTGATGCTGTTGATTTTGAGGATCTCGGTGTGCCCGCCGGAGACCAGCAGGGCGCCCAGATGGTCCGGGAGAACGCCACTGTGACCAAGCCCGGCCGCAACGGAGGCGCCGGCACTTCCGGCGGCAGCACCGGCGTCGTGCTTTCCGTCCAGCAGCCCGACGCCCACGTGCGCCACCAGGTGGTTGATGGCGTACAGCGGCTTGCCGGTGGCCACGGCGAGCGCCTTCGCGGCACACACCCCGACCATCAAGGCGCCGGCCAGCCCGGGCCCGGATGTGACGGCGATGGCGTCCACGTCGTCCAGCGTCACTCCGGCGTCGGACAGTGCCTGCCGGAGGGTGGGCACAAAGGCGTCCAGATGCGCCCGCGAGGCGATCTCCGGGATCACTCCGCCGAACCGGACGTGTTCGTCCATGGACGAGGACACCGTGTTGGTGAACAGGGTTGTTCCGCGGACTATCCCGACGCCGGTCTCGTCGCAGGAGGACTCAATGCCCAGCACCAGTGGCTGCGTGGTGTTCATTCCTGGCCTGCTTCCGTTGGGGATTCCGCGGCTGTTCCGGCGCCGTCCGGGACCAGCTGCAGCCGCATGATCAGGGCATCAACGCCGTCTCGGTAGTACTTGCGGCGGACGTGGATTTTTTCGAATCCGAACCGCACGTAGAGCTGCTGTGCGCGCGGATTGTCTTCGCGAACTTCCAGGAGGACGTCAGCGGCGCCACGGCTGCGGGCCTCGTCGATCAGCCGGGTCAGGAGGGCCGAGCCGATCCCGCGCCCTTCGAATTCAGGCACGACGGCGATGGTCTGGACATCCGCGATCGGCTCGATGCACATCAGGCCGGCGTAGCCCACGATCTCGCCGCCGCTTTCGGCCACCAGGTAGCGGCGGGTCTCGGGCTGGGACAGTTCGGCCAGGAACATCTGCAGCGGCCAGGCATCGGCCGGAAACAGCCTTTGTTCGAGGGTGTTGACTGCCGGAACGTCCTCCAGGGTCATGTCACGGAGGACGACGCCGTCAGCCTGCGGGGACTGGGCCGCCATCACAGTGCCCGCTTCCGCGGCCCGGGGACCTGGGCATCGGATTCGCGCAGGTACAGGGGGGTGGAGTCCAGCAGCTTTCCGCCGGCTGCCAGCCGGGCCAGGGCGAACTGGCCGAGGTACAGGGCGTCCGGCTGTTCATTGGCGAAGTCCGGGTCTGCCTGCAGGACGTCACTGTAGAGTCCCGCGCCGGCCCCGTAGGCCGGGAGGTCCGGCAGGCCGGCGGCGAAGCTGACGTGCGGGCCGTCCTCCAGCCGGGGCAACTGCCCGTCCGCGAGGCTGTACCGGGCCCAGTAGACCTCTTTCCGCCGGGCGTCCGTGACCACCAGGAATTCCGCCGGTGCATCAGTGGACTCGGCCACCTCCAGCGCCACTGCGTCCAGGCTCATGAGGCCGTACAGCGGTTTATCCCAGACGAACGCCAGGGTGCGGGCGGTGGCGATCCCGGAGCGCAGGCCGGTGAACGGGCCGGGACCAACCCCGGTCACAATCGCGTCGATGTCGCTTCCCGTGACGCCGGCGCCAGCGAGCAGGTCCTGGATCCCGGGGGCCAGCACCTCCGCATGGCTTCGGGTGTCCTCGGTGGAGAAGCTGGCCACCACGCCTTCGAGGGCGTCGTCCGAGACCAGGGCGGCACTGGCCACGGCCGAGGTGTCGATGGCAAGGATAAGCATCAGGGGGTCCCTTCGATGGCGCTGCTGCCGGTGAAGGCGCCGCCGGCGCTGTCGGCCCAAAAAGGCCTGTCGCTCCAGCGCGGGCCGAACCCGCGCAGCACGATGGTGCGGGGTTCGTCGTCGTCGTCAGTATCAAAGTCCAGTGTTTCGGGGTGGTCGGGTTGTGGCCCGCCGGCACCGGGCCTGGGCGTTTCCAGCCCCACGGCGCGGTGCAGATCCACCTCAAGCCGGCTCTCGCTCAGGTGCTCCACACGCCCGCGCCCCCATTCCACCACGGTCACCGATGAGTCCATGGTGTTCTCCAGGTCAATGTCATCGATCTCGGACGCTGAACCCAGCCGGTAGGCGTCCACGTGGACCAGGTCAGGGCCGCCGGGGCGGGGGCCGTCAGGCAGGTTCGGGTGGATGCGCACCAGGACGAACGTGGGCGAGATGACCCCGGCCCGCACGCCCATGCCCTCGCCGAGCCCCTGCGTGAAGGTGGTTTTACCGGCACCCAGCTCGCCGGTCAGCACCAGCAGGTCCCCGCGCTCAAGCTCTGCCCCCAATGCCGCGCCGAGCGCATGGGTCTGGTCCGCCGTCGTGACCTTCAGTGTCAGGTCCCAGTTCGGCGCCGCCGCGGCGGCCGGCACACTCACGGCGTCTCCTGGCCGTTAGCCGGGGATCTGTCGCTGGGAGTGCCGCTGGAAAGGCCGACGGCGGGATGATCGTTGATGAACCGGCGCGGCACCCGGGGGCTGATCCGGGTCACGATCTCGTAGTTGTTGGTGCCGGCGGCGACGGCCCAGTCGTCGGCGGTGGGGCCGCCGTCGTCCCCGCTGCCGAACAGCACGGCTTCGGCGCCGAGGAGGCCCGCGCTGGCCGCGCCGACGTTGCCCAGGTCGATAACCATCTGGTCCATGGCGATCCTGCCCACCACCGGGTACGTCCTGCCGGCAATCCGGACGGGACCGCCGGTAGCCACCCTGGGCACGCCGTCGGCATAGCCCATCGGGATCAGCGCCAGGGTGCTGGGTCCCTGGGTGCGGTAGCGGAGGCCGTAGGAAACGCCTTGCCTATCCGGCACGTCCTTGCACTGGGACACCACGGTCCGCAGCGTCATGGCCGGGCGAAGTCCCAGTTCAGCGGAGGTCTGGCCCTCGAAGGGCGAGAGGCCGTAAATGCCAAGCCCCACCCGCACGAGGTCGAAGTGGGTATCCGGCCGTGACAGCGTGGCGGGCGTGTTTGCCAGGTGCCGGACTTCGGGGTCCACGCCGGCGTCCTCGGCTGCTGCCAGCACTTCGCGGAACACTGCCAGCTGCTCGTCGGTTTCCGGACGTTCGGGTTCGTCTGCCACCGAGAGGTGCGAGAAAATGCCCACCACCCGCAGGAGGCCCTCGTCCTGGTACTCCATCGCCTCGCCCAGCAGCTGGTCCCAGTGTTCCAGGGTCACGCCGTTCCGTCCCAGGCCGGTGTCCACCTTCAGGTGGATGCGGGCGGGACGTTCCTGGTCGCGCGCGGCCGCCACAATCCGGTCGAGCTCCCAGCCCGAACAGCCGATGTCGACGCCGGCAGCCACCGCCGCGGCGAAGTTGCTTTCCGTGGTGTGCAGCCAGGCCAAGAGGGGCGCTTCGATGCCGGCCGCCCGGAGCTGCAGGGCCTCGGAGATGTGCGCCACTCCCAGCCACGCAGCACCGGCTTCGAGGGCCGCCCGCGCCACGGGGACCGCGCCGTGCCCGTAGGCGTCGGCTTTGACCACTGCCATGACTTTCGCGGGTGACGCAGCATCCGCCAGCCTCCGCACGTTGTGCCGGATGGCGTCCAGATCGATGACGGCGGACCGCTCGTACAGAGGATCAGTTCCTGCGGCCGCGCTGCAGTCACCGGTTGCTACGGGGTAAGTCACGTTAGTGATTCTAGTGCTGGCGCTCGCGGCCGGATAATCGCAGTGCTTTCACGGGCTGCGCTCAGCCGTCCCGCCCCGCCCCCAGGCGTCCCGCCGCCGCAATCAGGCGTCAGACAGGTGCGCGATCGTAGCCGTCGCCCGGCGCTGCGCCCCCATCGGGACGTCGTGCAGGATCTCGGCGAGGAACCCGAACCGGCGGAGCCATTGGCTGCTCTGGCGTTCGGGCCGGGAGTTGGCCTTCTGCCACCAGTCGGCAATGTCGCCCCAGCCGGGAGCCGCCAGCGATCCGCCCACCTCCTGCACCGCCAGGGAAGCGCAGAGGTTCGCGAAGCGGAGCCGGTTGCCCAGCGGCCAGCCCGCCAGGGTGCCCACGATGAAGGCGGCGTCAAAGCAGTCGCCGGCGCCGGTGGGATCGAACGCAGTGACCGGCAGGGATGGCACCCACTCCTCCTCCCCCGTCTCGGAGTCCACGGCCATGGCACCCTGCGGCCCGAGCGTCACCACCGCCACGGGAACCCGGTCCGCCAGCGCATACAACGCGGACCACGGGTTGTCCTTCCCCGTGAACGCCATGGCCTCCCGCTGGTTGGGCAGGAACGCGTGGAAGTACTGCAGGTTTTCAAGCCGGACCGGACTCCACTCCCCGCTGGGGTCCCAGCCCACGTCCCCGAAAAGTTTCACGCCGGACTGGTAGGCCTCCTTGGCCCAGGGCTCAATCTCGAGGCCCAGCTCGGCAATCCCGGCGAGCGCCGGCGGCGGCGTCCCGATCAGCTCGGAAGCTGTCACAGGCGCGGGGTGGCCATGCGTCACCAGGGACCGGTCCTGCGCCACGCTGAGTGAAACAGTCACCGGCGAGTGCCAGCCCGGTACCCGGCGCGAGAGGCTCAGGTCCACGTGCTCCTGCCCGGCCAGGATCTTCCAGTTGTAGTCCCCGTAGCCGTCGTCCCCGAACGCCGCGGCCAGTCCCGTGCGGAGGCCCAGCCTTGCCGCGGCGATGGCCTGGTTCGCCACGCCGCCGGGGCAGCTGCCCATGCCTTCGCTCCAGATTTCGGTGCCCGGTTCCGGGGCGTGGGGCAGGCCGGTGAAGATGATGTCCTGGAAGACCGTGCCCGCGAGGATCAGATCGAACTCCCCATCGGCTGGCTGTCGGACGAAAGAGAGCGGATCGAAGCGGCGGTCCGGGATTGCGTCCATGTCCGGCAGACTACGCCCTGGCGCCGCGGGGCGGTAGGGGCCGGCCAGCCGGCGGCCTACACTGCTGATTATGCGTCTCATGATTGCCGGCGGCGGCGGGTTCCGCGTGCCGCTTGTGTACCGGGCCCTCACTTCCGGCCCCTTCGCGGGCCTGGTCAGCGAGCTGGTGCTGTTCGACGTCGACCCCGCCCGCCTCGCGGCGATCACCGCGGTGCTGCGGGCCATGCCAGTGCCCGACGGCGGCGGGCATGCGGGTGCCAACGCGCCGGTGGGAGCCGCCAAAGCGGGTGCCCATCCTCCCGTCATCCGGACCACCGCCTCCCTGCCCGAGGCCCTGGCCGGAACCGACCTCGTGTTCGCGGCGATCCGGCCCGGCGGCACGGCCGGCCGCATCGCCGACGAACGGGTGGCACAGGGCCTCGGCCTGCTCGGCCAGGAGACCACGGGCGCGGGCGGCATCTCCTACGCCCTGCGGACCATCCCCGAAATGCTGCACCTGGCGAATCTGATGCGGGAGCTATGCCCGGACGCGTGGCTGATCAACTTCACCAATCCGGCAGGCATGGTCACGGAGGCGCTGGTGCCAATCCTGGGCCGGAAGGTCATCGGGATCTGCGATTCGGCAGGAGGCCTGGTGCACCGGGCGGCGCGGGCGGCGGGCGTCCCGCTGGCGGACGGACGGCTCGACGGCGTGGGCTACTACGGGCTCAACCACCTCGGCTGGCTGTACCGGCTGGAGTCCGGCGGGCGGGATGTGCTCCCGGAACTTCTCGCCGACGCCCAGGCGCTGCAGACGTTCGAGGAGGGCAGGCTCTTCCCGCAGCCGTTCCTGGCCGGGCTCGGCGCCTTGCCCAACGAATACCTCTATTACTACTACCAGCGGGACAGCGCCGCCGCGGCCATGCGGGCCATGCCTGCCACCCGCGGCGAGTCCATCCACCACCAGCAGGCCCAGCTGTATCCGCGCCTCGCGGCGGCGGGCGGCGAGGCATTCCAACTGTGGGACGCGGCCCGCCGATCACGCGAGGAAGGCTACCTCGCCGAGGCCCGGACCCATGGTGAGCAACGCGACGAGGCGGACCTTGCCGGTGGCGGCTACGAACGCGTGGCGCTGGCGGTGATGAGCGCCCTGGCAGGCGCGGGCGATGCGCAGCTGATCCTGAACACGCCCAACACGCTGGGGCCGGCCCAAAGCACCGCGGCCCAAAGTACCCCTGGCGAACCGGCCATTCCGGGGTTGCCGGCGGACGCCGTCGTCGAGGTTCCCTGCACTGTAACGCCCGACGGCGCAGTGCCGCTTCGCCAGTCAGCCCCGGCACCGGAGCAACTGGCGTTGCTGCGCCGGGTCAAGGAGGTGGAACGGCTCACCGTCCGTGCCGCTACCCACGGCGACCGGGCCGCGGCCGTTAACGCTTTCGCCCGGCACCCCCTGGTGGGCCCGCCCGAACTGGCGGCGGACCTGCTTGCCGGCTATGAAGCGGCGTTCCCGGCGCTGCGGGAGCTGTGGCGTCCGCAGGAGTAGTGTTTTACCGAGTGGACAACAGCATGGCCGGCGCGCGTTCCGGCAGCGGGAAGGGGAAGGGATGACACTGATCCGCAGGGTCGCACTACTCTCCCTCCACACCTCCCCCATGGAGCAGCCTGGCTCCGGCGACGCCGGCGGAATGAACGTCTACATCCGGGAGCTGGCACGTGCGCTTGCTGAGACGGGCGTGGAGGTTGAGATTTTCACGCGTGCCACGTCAGCCAAGCAGCCCGCCGTCGAACATCCGGATCCAGGGGTGTGCGTGCACAATGTGCTGGCCGGGCCGTCGCGGAAGATCCCCAAGGAAGAACTGCCTGAGCTGTTGCACAGCATGGTGGCTGAGATCGAGCAGATCCGCCAACGCCAGAAACACGGCAGGTATGACGTCATCCATTCGCACTATTGGGTCTCCGGGATCGCCGGCCTGGAACTCTCCGGGCTCTGGGGCGTGCCGCTGGTCCACACCATGCACACCATGGCCAAGGTCAAAAACCTCCTACTCGAATCCGGCGAGAAGCCCGAGCCGCGGCGGCGGGAGGAGGGCGAGCATCGGATCGTCGACGGCGCCGCCCGCCTGATCGCCAACACCACCGCCGAGGCCACCGAACTCGAATCCCACTACGGCGCCGACCCGGACCGGATCGACATCGCGCCGCCGGGGGTGGACCTCGGCACGTTCACCCCCGCGTTCCGGACGCGGTCCCGGGCCGAACGTGGCGTCCCGCCGGAAACCTTCCACATCCTCTTCGCCGGCCGGATCCAGCGCCTGAAAGGACCGCAGATCCTCCTCAAGGCCGCCGCCAAGCTGCGGTCCCGGCGCCCGGACATCGCACTCCGGATCACCATCCTGGGCGCGCTGAGCGGCAACAAGGACTTCAACCTGCATCAGCTGATCACCGAGGCTGGAATGGACGACGTCGTCACGCACCTTCCTCCGGTCAGCGCACCGGAGCTGGCGTCCTGGTTCAGGGCGGCCGACGTTGTGGTGATGCCCTCCTACAGCGAGTCCTTTGGCTTGGTGGCGCTCGAGGCCCAGGCCTGCGGGACGCCGGTAGTGGGGACCCGGGTGGGCGGACTCTCGCGTGCCATCAGCCACGGCCGCACCGGGCTCCTGGTGGACGGGCACCACGCTTCGGACTGGGCAGATGCGCTTGAGGCCATGTATGACGATCCCGCAACCCGCGAGGTCATGGGCCTTGCTGCGGCCATCCAGGCACAGAACTCCGGCTGGCAGCACACCGCCGCCATCACGCTGGAAACGTACCGCGCCGCCGTCGTCGATTCTTTAGGACGCCGGCTGAGCCCCGCGCTGCCGGGTGTTCCGTCTACTCCCTCTGTTCCGGTGCCTTTGCCCAACGATTTCTAAACCAGCCCGCTGCACCCAACCAAAGGACAAGGATGTCTGAACGGAATACGCTCACCGACCACGAGATCGCCCGGCAGGCCACCATCCGGCCCATCGAGGAGATCGCGGCGGCGGCGGGCATCAACGCCTCGGCGTTGGAACAGTACGGGCGGTACAAGGCCAAGATCGACCCCGAGCAGCTGGAGGCGCCCGCCCCGGCGGGGAAGGTGGTGCTGGTCTCGGCGATGTCCCCCACGCCTGCCGGTGAGGGGAAGTCCACCACCACGGTGGGGCTGGCCGATTCGCTCGCCAGGTTGGGCCACAAGGTGATGATTGCCCTGCGCGAACCCTCCCTCGGTCCGGTCCTGGGCATGAAGGGCGGCGCAACGGGCGGCGGCTACTCCCAGGTGCTGCCGATGGACGAGATCAACCTGCACTTCACAGGCGATTTCCACGCCATCACCTCGGCCAACAACGCGCTCATGGCCCTCGTGGACAATCACATCTACCAGGGCAACCAACTGAACATCGACCCGCGGCGGATGACGTTCAAGCGGGTGCTGGACATGAATGACCGGGCCCTCCGCGAGGTGATCATCGGCCTCGGCGGACCCACCCAGGGTGTCCCCCGGCAGGACGGCTTCGACATCACGGTGGCCTCCGAGATCATGGCCGTATTTTGCCTGGCCGAGAACCTGGCCGATCTCCGCGAGCGCCTGGGCCGCATCACGTTCGGCTACACCTATGACCGGGCTCCCGTCACGGTGGCGGACTTGGGCGTCCAGGGCGCGCTGACCCTTCTGCTCAAGGAGGCCATCAAACCGAACCTGGTGCAGACCATCGCCGGGACCCCCGCGCTGGTGCACGGCGGGCCGTTCGCCAACATCGCACACGGCTGCAATTCGCTGATCGCCACCCAGACGGCCCGGCGGCTCGCGGACATCGTGGTCACCGAGGCCGGCTTCGGGGCCGACCTCGGGGCGGAAAAGTTCATGGACATCAAGGCGCGCGTCGCCGGGCTGGCTCCGTCCGCCGTCGTGGTTGTTGCAACGGTGCGGGCGCTGAAGATGCATGGCGGTGTGCCGGTGGACCGGCTCCGCGAACCGGACCTTGAAGCACTGCAGGCCGGGGTGGCGAACCTCAGGCGGCATGTCCACAACGTGGAGAAGTTCGGCGTGACGCCGGTGGTGGCCATCAACAGGTTCTCGTCCGACACCGAGGAGGAGCTCAACTGGCTGCTCGAGTGGTGCGGGGCGGAGGGGGTGCAGGCAGCGGTGGCCGATGTCTGGGGCCGCGGTGGCGGCGGGGACGGCGGCGACGAGCTGGCAGCCAAGGTGGCGGCGGCGGTGGCGGCGCCGAACAGTTTCCGGCATCTGTATGCGTTGGATTTGCCTGTGGAGGAGAAGATCAGGACCATTGCCCAGGAGATCTACGGCGCCGACGGCGTGGACTTCTCCGTTCCTGCACTTAAACGGCTGGCCGACATCGAAAAGAACGGCTGGACCGGACTGCCCGTCTGCATGGCCAAGACCCAGTACTCGTTTAGTGACGAGGCCGCCCGGCTGGGAGCGCCAAAGGGCTTCACCATCCACGTGCGGGACCTGATCCCCAAGACCGGCGCGGGCTTCATCGTGGCGCTGACGGGTGCGGTGATGACCATGCCGGGACTGCCGGCCGCCCCGGCCGCGATGCGCATGGACGTGGACGACGCCGGCAACCCCGTAGGCCTCACCTGACCTAGGGGGCTTTGGGGCGGTGATGGGCGCGTCAGTGTTATGGGAGCGCCACGTGCCGGTGTTCGATGCCCAACAGGGATGCTGCTGCCTCGATGTCGCCAGCACGGTGCCCGATACAAAGAGCCCAGTGGTGGCCAATGCCGGTCCGGCTCCATTTGTCCACCCAAAGGCCCGGGTCCCCGCCGAAATCGACGCGGGAGGTGGTGTTGCCGATTGCGAGCAGCGGGCCGGGAACCACTTCGCCTTCGGAGGTGACGAAGAAATAGCTGCCGTCAGGGTCCTGCCCAAGGCCGAGGGTAGTGACCGGTCCTTGTCTTACATCGAATTCGACCGAAACGCCCCAGCCGCGTTTGCCGTGGTAAACGCCCAGGCCACGCAGCAGCGGATCCTGCGCCGATACAGCGAGATGTGCCGGTCCGTCGTGGCCCATCTCCACCACATTGTCGAAAAAGTTCAGGGCCTGGATTTCGGTGAACGAACCGCCGGCGCCGATGGCCTGTGCGGTGAGCATGGCAATGGAGGTCCGCAGTTCGAATTCGCCGGCCATCGGAATTCCCCGGGCCGTGAGGATGGAGGATCCAAGGATCATCCCGGCCCCCAGCCGTTCGTGCTGTTCCCCAGCCAGTCCGCGGTGGTAATAGGCCACGGAGTCAAGATCGAAGTCCTCCACCAGGCGGTCCAGACCCACCGATACTTTGGCACCCCAGGCGATGTCGTCGTCGTTCACGGAGCTGTCCACCACAAAAAGGTCGCGGGCCAGTTTGAGCCGTTCGGCTACCTGTGCCTCGGTTACGGCGTTCACACGTTCACGTAGGTCGTCGAATTCCAGCACTTCCACATGGGAGCCGAAGGTTGTTGAGACGGTGGTCAGATCGGTTGAGACATCCAGCATGCCCGGATAGAGGTGTCCCATGAGTCCGTGCCGGGCATTGCGCAACCGGGCGCGGACGCCGGCAGCGTGGACCCACTGGGTGATCCGTTCCCAGGCGGATTCCTGCTTGAGGTACCCGGAGACGGAGCGGAAGTCGATCCCGGCCCGTCGGAAGACGTTGGCGACCTCCGGCACCGGGCATTGGCCGCAGTAGGCCAGCCACTTGCCGGTATCAAAGGTGGCATGGTCCATCGCTTCGGTCGGCTGCAGGTCGATAATCAGGACCGGGGTCTTTGTCCGCTGGGCGATGGGCAGGACCATGGAAGAGGTCAGGTAGGTGGCCAGGAAGATGACGATCAGATCGCAGTCTGCGACACGCAGCTTTTCGCCGGCCGCGGCGGCTTCGCGCGGGTCGGAGACGAAGCCGGCGTCGATCACTTCGGCGTCGAGTCCCTCAAAACGGCCCGTGACGTAGCGGACGGAGTCCTGCAACTGAGGCAGGAGATCGGGAAACTGGGGCCAGTAGGCGCCCAATCCGCCGGCGACCAATCCGATCCGGGTGGATCTCCGCCGGTGCTGTTTCAACAGCCGGGTAGCCGATTGTTTCTGGTTCATGGAGAGGGCGCCTTCCGGCACGGTGAACAAAAATCGCAGTTCTTGGTTCGCGGAGGAGCCGGGCGGGCTGTCAGTGCCCGCCCGGCTACGGGGTCCGGCTCAGAAATCGTACTTATCGATGTTTTCTGCGTTGAAGACCGTCGGCGGGCCGACGATTACCAGTCCGCCGTCCTCGATGGTGCGTTCGCCGAGTTCACCGGCAGTGAACTTGTCCCCGACGGCTCCGGTGATCTTGCCGTCTACCAGCGCCTTTCCAGCGAAGGCCGCAACGTAGCCAAGCTGGGCCGGGTCCCAGAGCGCGAACTCCTTGACGGTGCCGTCCTTCACGAACGGCCGCATTTCATTGGGCAGGCCGAGCCCCGTCAGCGCCACCTTGCCCTTGTACGCGGAAGTGGAAAGGTACCTGCCGGTGGCCGCGATGCCCACTGTGGTCGGAGAGATGATGCCCTTCAGGTTCGGGTGCGCCTGCAGGAGACCCTGCGCCTCCTGGAAGGACTTGGTATCGTCGTCATCGCCATAGACCTTGGCTACAAGCTTGATGTCCTTGTACGCCGGGTTGGACGCCAGCTCCTCCTCCATGAACTTGATCCATTCGTTCTGGTTGGTGGCGTTCGCGGTTGCGGAGAGAACGGCGATTTCGCCGCTGCCGCCGATCTGCTCGGAGATGAGCTTCGTCTGGATCAGAGCCACTTCCTTTGCCACCACCTGGCTGATGAACACATCGCGGCAGTCGGGGTTGGCGTCCGAGTCGAAAGCGACAATCTTGGCGCCCGCTGAACGTGCTTCGCCCAGTGCTGTGCAGACCGCATCCGGGTCATTGGCAGCGATCACAATGACATTCGTGCCGGCCTGTGTCTCGGCGTTGATGAAGGAGACCTGGCTGGAGGCGGAGGCCTCCAGCGGGCCTACGACCTGCGAGGCGGCGAAGCCTGCCTCCTTGGCGCCTTTCTCGCCGCCGCCGAGGACAACGTCCGTGTAGGGGTTGTTAAGCTGCTTCGGGATGAAGGTGATCTTCTGGTCCCCTCCCGCTGCGGGGCTGCCGCCGCCGGCAGACCCCGAGCCGCTATCGCAGGAGGTGAGGGCCAGCGCGGCCACGGCGGTAATTGCGACCAGCGACGCCAGACGCGCACTCGGGCTGTTCTTGCGGTTCAACTTCATTGTTTTTCCTTTTCCTCGTGCGCTGGACGCAACCGGTTACATGCGGACTGACTAATGCGTGGATGTTCGGGTCTGTCTTTGGCTGAAGCTTCGACGGACGCGCCGGGTGTGCCGCCATTCCTTGACGGCAGAGCCGATGCTCGGAGCCACAACGGAGACGATCAGCAGCAGACCGGTCACCGTGATGAGGACCACATCGGAAACCCGTCCCAGCCGCAGGGCGTAATTGAGAGTCCCGATCAGGAGGACGCCGGCGATGACGCCGGGGATAGATCCTTTGCCGCCGAAGATCGATACGCCGCCCAGCAGCACGGCGGCGATGACAGCCAGTTCCAGTCCAGAGGCGTTGTCACTGCGGGCACTCGTGTAGCGCAGCGTCCAATAAATACCGGCCAACGCTGACACGGCGCCGGATCCCACATAGAGCCAGAATTTACTGCGCGCCACTTTGATGCCGACGAAGCTGGCAGCTTCCTTGCTGTATCCCATCGCGAAAAGGCCGCGTCCGAAGGGCGTGAAGTGGAGCAGAACCGCAAAGAAAATCATCACCAAGACGACGCCGATCATGACCGTCGGGATGCCGGTGCCGCCAAGTTTGGAGGTGAAGAAGGCGGTCAGCTCCTTCGGAAAGTTGGCCACAGCGTTGTCTCCGATGACCACCAGGGCCAGGCCACGGAAGAGTGCCAAGGTGCCGATCGTCACCGCCAGTGACGGCAAGCCAAGCACCGCGATCAAAAAGCCGTTGAACATTCCGGCGATGATCCCTGCCAGGAGGCTGATCGCCAACACTTGCCAGATGTCCATGCCGCCCGCCCACAGGACGCCCATCAGGGCGCTGGTCAGTCCGGCGATACTCGCCACCGAGAGGTCAATTTCACCGGTGACGATGATCAGCGTCATCGGCATCGCAATCAGCAGTACCGGAATGACATCAAGCAGGAGGAAACCGGTGGTGACCGGCGAAGCGAAGCGCGGGATGGCAAGGGCAGCGTAGATCAGAAAGGCAACCAAGGCATAGATGGTGATGGCGTCCCGGCCGCCGAGGATCCTGGCGGCGCCGGTTTTGCCCTTGGGTTCGGAGTCCAGCGGTTTGGTGATGTCAGCAACAGGTGCCGGGGCTGGTGCACCGCTGCTCGGTGTTGTGGTCTCAGACATTCCGCGCCTCGCTTATCCGCAGCTTCCTGGCTGTGCGCAGACTTGCCACGCGGTCGATGATGATAGCGGTGAGAATCAGCACGCCGACGATGGCCTGTTGCCAGAACTTGTCCACACGCAGGGCCGTCAGGGAACTGGTGATGGTTGTCAGGAGCAGGGCGCCCAGGGCCGCCCCCGCCACAGACCCGCTGCCGCCGAAGATGGCCACGCCCCCGACGACCGCTGCAGCGACCACATCCAGTTCCAGGCCGGTCCCCGTGGTGGCACCCACTGAGTTGAAGCGGCTGGCGTAGAGCACACCGGCCAGGCCGGCCAGCGCCCCGTTGGCCAGGAAGGCCAGGAATACGCGCTTGGACACCCTGATGCCGAAGGCCGTGGCCGCGTCCGGGTCGGAGCCGATGGCGTACAGGTCCCGGCCAGGACGCGTGCCGGACATGTAGACGGCCACGGCGATGACGACGACGATGGCCAGCAGGGTGATGATGGGGAAGCCCAGCACGGTGTTCACTGAGAGGGCGCCGAAAGCGTCCGGACGGTCACCCGCGAAGAACTGTTTGCCGCCCGCCCAGGCGTTGTTCAGTCCGCGGAACACGTAGAGGGTTCCGAGGGTGATGACCAGCGCCGGCACCTTGGCAATAGTGACAAGCAGCCCGTTGATGGCCCCCAGCAATGCACCGGATGCCATTCCGATCGCGAAGACGGCGACAATCGGCAGATCGGGCATCGCCGAGAAAATGAACCCGGTGCCGAAGGCAACCAGGCCCAGCATGGAACCGACGGAAAGATCGATGTTCCTGGTGATGATCAGCAGGGTCTGCCCTGCGGCCAGGATCATGATGATCGTAGCGTTCAGCAGGAGGTCCTTCACGCCCTGGGGCGAGAGGAACAGCGGGTTGTTCAGGTAGGTGATGAGTACCAGGAGGACCAGCGCGATCAGGACAGGAAGCTCCCGCAGCCGCAACACCGAGGCAAGGACGCCGCGGGCGTTGCCGGCGGCGGGCGCTGTCGCCGATCCTGTTTCCTTGTGGTCCAGCGTGGAGCTCATGGGGTTCCCCCAGCGGAAGAAGTCGCTGCGTGCATGACGGATTCGGGGTTCGCGTCGGCGCGGTTAAGTTCGGCCGTAATCCGCCCTTCGCGCATGACCAGTACCCTGTCTGCCATGCCGAGGACTTCGGGCAGTTCAGAGGAGATCATCAGGATCGCGATCCCCCGGCCGGCGAGATCGGAGATAAGTCTGTGGACCTCGCTCTTGGTGCCGACGTCGATGCCGCGGGTGGGTTCGTCAATGATCAGCAGCCGAGGCTCGGTGGCCAGCCATTTAGCGAGCACCACTTTCTGCTGGTTGCCGCCGGAAAGAGTGGAGACGGCGTGCTCCTGCGAGCCCGTTTTGACTTGGAGCCGCTTGCTCCAGTCCTGGGCTGCCCGGCGTTCGGCGGTGCCGTTGATCAGGCCGGCAGTCGCAAATTTGTTGCGCAACGTGAGGGTAACGTTTCTGGCGACGGAAAGGTTCATGACCAGGCCCTGCTTGCGGCGGTCCTCCGGCACAAAGCCCATGCCCGCGCTAATGGCAGCCTGTGGATCCCGCGGCTTGAGCTTTTTGCCCACGAAGTTGATTTCGCCGGCGTCGTAGGGGTCAATTCCGAAGACGGCACGGGCCACCTCGGTGCGGCCGGCACCCACCAGACCGGCCAGTGCCACAATCTCCCCTGCGCGGACCTCGAAACTGATGCCGCGGAAAACCCCCGCCCGGCTGAGCCCGTCCACCTTCAGGACCACATCCCCGATCTCCGTGGGCGTCTTGGGATACAGCGCGCCGATGTCCCGCCCCACCATCTCCCGGACTATCTGCTCGACGGTCACGTCGGCGGTCCTGTGGGTGGAGATGTACCGGCCGTCCCGCATCACCGTGATCCGGTCGCACAGATCAAAGACTTCGTCGAAGCGGTGCGAGATGAACAGGATGCCGGTCCCCTTATCCCGGAGGCCTCGGGCAACGGCGAATAGCCGGTCCACCTCCACACCGCTGAGAGCGGCCGTGGGCTCATCCATCACGAGCACCCTGGCATCCAAGGAAATGGCCTTGGCAATTTCGATGATCTGTTGATCAGCGATGGACAGGCCCTCGGCAATGCGCGTCGGATCAATGGGGACGCCGAGCCGCTCGAAGAGCCTGCTGGCCTCCTGGACCATGGTTGCCCTGCTGATCAAACCGAACCGGCCCTTGGGCTGGCGCCCGATAAAGATGTTCTCCGCGACGCTCAGGTCGGGAAAGAGCGTGGGCTCCTGATATATGACGGAGATACCGGCGGCCTTGCTCTCGGCCACGTTGCGGAACTGGACGCTCTCGCCTTCCACCCGGAAGTCGCCGGAATCCGGGTGGTGCAGGCCTGCGAGGATCTTGACCAGGGTAGATTTACCGGCGCCATTCTCTCCGACCAGTGCATGGATTTCGCCAGCTTGGATCTCAACCGTTCCGTCCGCCAGCGCGACCACGGGACCAAAGGTCTTGGCAGCGTGGGAAAGGGAGAGTACCGGGCCTGGTCCTTCGCTTTGGGGACCGGACCGGGAGCTGTCTATCTGCTGCATATATTAACCACATCTTTGGGGCCGGGTGTATGCGTAATGAATCGTTTCAGACAATGCTGTGATCTGAATCATAGGCGCCGTCGAGCCCTACCGTCAATAGAAACGGCTTGTGGCCTAACAGTCGTTGTCAAACCAGCTGTGAGCACGTGCACAGCCAACTACTGCTTCGACTCTGGGCGCTGGTACAGGCAAGTCACGCCATCCGCCGCTACGAGCGGGAAGCTCGAGCGCGTAACTCCTCCACCAGCATCGTCGGCTGAGGGAGCGTTCGCGGGAAACCTGCAGGCGGTCAGTGTGCAATCGGACGCAAGAGCTCAGTCAGTGGAGCTGGTCCTGCTGACCAGGAGAGTCAATTTGTACACATACGGAGGGAGCCCTGAACCAGGCGCCGCATTCCAGCCGCGGCTGATGTAGACGCTCACCCGCGTGCGGAAGTCCCCCATCGGCGTCGTCTGGCATCCGTAGTTCCTGATGCCGTTCTCAACCTCGCTCTCTTCGTCGACAGAGGCGTCGAGGCATTCGGAGAACTTCAGGAGGTAGCCGGATGCCGTGATCATCCGGATGACGTCTTGGGATTTGGGAGCATCGTAGCGCTCCCAGACCCGTTGAATCCCGGGGCAGCGTACCGCGACGCAATGCGCTCCGGGACCCTTGAAGTGGTCTTGGTCAAGGTCCATCCACCGCCCGGAACGAACTGGTCCGCGGCCGCCCTGACGCGCGGGACCGCTGCCGCACTCTTGTTGTAGTCAACCCAGAGGATCCCCGCGAAGATGGCACCAAGAATGCCGAAGATGCAGGCCACCACCAGGCCAAATTTGAGCCACCATTTCATGCTGCCCCCCACGTCAGCGACCACAGAGGTCGGTTCAGTGTAGCGCCGGACCGGAGTGCACCCAACGCACAACGCTCCCCCACCCGAAAGGTGAGAGAGCGTCGCGTGAAAACGTGCAGGAAGTGAGAGAGCGTCGGGAGGGGGTTAGCGCTCCAGGTCGCCGCGGATGAAGGCCTCAACCTTTTCCCGGGCGAGGTCGTCGTTGAACTGCTCCGGCGGGGACTTCATGAAGTAGCTCGAGGCGGAGAGCAGGGGGCCGCCGATGCCGCGGTCCAGGCCGATCTTGGCGGCGCGGATGGCATCGATGATCACGCCGGCGGAGTTGGGTGAGTCCCAGACTTCCAGCTTGTATTCGAGCGACACGGGCGCGTCACCGAAGTTGCGGCCTTCGAGGCGGACGAAGGCCCACTTGCGGTCATCCAGCCACTGGACGTAGTCGGACGGGCCGATGTGGACGTCGCGGGGTGCAATCTCGGCCTCGACGTTGGAGGTGACAGCCTGAGTCTTGGAGATCTTCTTGGACTCGAGGCGGTCGCGCTCCAGCATGTTCTTGAAGTCCATGTTGCCGCCCACGTTCAGCTGGTACGTACGGTCCAGCGTGACGCCGCGGTCTTCGAAAAGCTTGGCCATGACGCGGTGCGTGATGGTGGCACCGATCTGGGACTTGATGTCGTCGCCCACGATCGGGACACCGGCGGCGGTGAACTTGTCGGCCCAGCTCTTGGTGCCGGCCAGGAACACGGGAAGCGCGTTGACAAAGGCCACACCGGCGTCGATCGCTGCCTGGGCGTAGAACTCGGCGGCTTCCTGCGAGCCAACGGGCAGGTAGCAGACCATGACGTCAACCTTGGCTTCGTGCAGGGCGGCGACGACGTCAACGGGCTCTTCGGTGGACTGCTCGATGGTCTCGAGGTAGTACTTGCCGAGTCCGTCCAGGGTGTGGCCGCGCTGCACGGTCACACCGGTGGGCGGTACTTCGGCGATCTTGATGGTGTTGTTTTCGCTGGCGAGGATGGCATCTGCGAGGTCAACGCCGACCTTCTTGCCATCAACGTCGAATGCGGCAACGAACTGGACATCGTTGACATGGTATTTGCCGAACTCCACGTGCATCAGGCCGGGGATCGTGGCCTGGGGATCGGCGTCACGGTAATACTGCACACCCTGGACCAGCGAGGCGGCGCAGTTACCCACACCAACGATTGCAACACGAATCGGATTTGAAGACACGGAACTCCTTTGAAGACAACTTCAGCCATCCCGGCAAGAAGTACAGGAAAGTACGACGGCGGACGGCAGGCAGTGCGCCATTCGGCGCCTTTTCATCTTACCCAACTGCGCAGGGGCCGGGAATGTTCCCGGCCCCCACCAGCCAATGTGTGACGACCTGCCTACTTCTGCTTCCAGAGGTTGATGTCTGATTCCACCGCGAACTCGTCGATGGCGTGCAGTTCCGCGGGCGTGAAGTCGAGGTTCTTGATGGCGGTCAGGGTGTCCTCCAGCTGCTTGACGCTGGAGGCGCCAACGAGTGCCGAGGTCACCGGGGAGCCCTTGCTCTGCTCACGGAGGATCCAGGCGACGGCCATCTGCGCGAGGGTCTGGCCGCGGCCCTCGGCAATCTTGTGGAGTCCGCGGACCCGGTCCAGGTTCTCGCCGGCGATCGAGCCTTCGTCCAGGGATTTGTTCTGGGCTGCCCGCGAATCGGACGGCACGCCGTTGATGTAACGGTCCGTGAGCATTCCCTGAGCCAGCGGGGAGAAGGCGATGGAGCCTGCGCCCACCTGGTCCAACGCCTCGTAGAGGTTGGGCGTGCCGTTCTCGGTCCAGCGGTTCAGCATGGAATAGCTGGGCTGGTGGATCAGGAGCGGCGTACCCAGTTCCTTCAGGATCCGGCCCGCTTCCAGGGTCTGCTCCGGAGTGTAGGACGAGATGCCCGCGTAGAGCGCGCGGCCGGAACGCACAGCCTGGTCGAGCGCTCCCATGGTCTCTTCCATGGGGGTTTCCGGGTCCGGGCGGTGGCTGTAGAAGATGTCCACGTAGTCCAGGCCCATCCGTGCCAGCGACTGGTCAAGGCTGGCCAGCAGGTACTTGCGGGAGCCGAAGTTGCCGTACGGCCCGGGCCACATATCGTAGCCGGCCTTGCTGGAGATGATGAGTTCGTCGCGGTACGGCGTGAAGTCGTCCTTGAAGTGGCGGCCGAAGTTGGTCTCGGCGGCGCCGTAGGGCGGGCCGTAGTTGTTGGCGAGGTCGAAGTGGGTAACGCCCAGATCGAACGCGCGGCGCAGGATGGCCCGCTGCACTTCGAAGGGCTTGTCGTCACCGAAGTTGTGCCACAGGCCCAGCGAAATGGCAGGCAGCTTCAGTCCGCTGCGGCCGACGCGGCGGTAGGGCATGGAGTCATAGCGGGTGTCCGCAGCTGAAAAAGTCATACGTTCCATCCTGCCACCTGTGATGCGCGCAACACCGCTCCGCAGCCGGGTTACGCCGCGGGCTGACAATCAGCCCGCGGCGCACAGAGCAGTCCTATCGGGACTGAACCACCGCTGCGCTCCACGGCCCCAGTGTCAGCGCAGCCCCATCGGCAGGCTCAACGTTCTCGGTGGAGAGCAGCACAGTACCGTCGGCATTACCGAAGGCGACCTTCCCGGGAGAGAAGTTCAGCAGCACCTCCACTGAGCCACGCCGGAAACGCAGCCAGCCGGCGTCGTCGTTGAACGTCACTTCAGTGTCTGCGAAGCCGAGCCCTGCCAGTTCCGGGTAACTGCGCCGCAGCGCGGTCAGCGAGCGGTATAGCGAGAGCAGCCGCGCGTGGTCACCGGACTCAGCTTCCGCCCAGTTGAGTTTGGAGCGCCGGAAGGTTTCCGGATCCTGCGGATCGGGTACGACGGCGGGATCCCAGCCCATGCGCTCGAACTCGCGGATCCTGCCCTCCGCCGTCGCCTTGCCCAGCTCGGGTTCGGGGTGCGAGGTGAAGAACTGCCACGGCGTGGATGCACCGAATTCCTCGCCCATGAACAGCATGGGCGTAAACGGCGAGGTCAGGGTCACCACGGCGGTGAGCGCCAAAGGCCCGAACGGCAGGGACTGCGAGAGCCTGTCGCCGATGGCCCGGTTGCCGATCTGGTCGTGGTTCTGGTTGCACACCACCAGGGCTTCGGGGTGGACCAGCGAGGTATTGATGGGCCGGCCGTGGTGGCGGCCGCGGAAGCTGGAGTAGCTGCCGTCATGCAGGAAGCCGTCCTTGAGGACCTTGGCCAGGACTCCGAGCGACGCGAAGTCACCGTAATACCCTTCGGTCTCGCCGCTCACATTGACGTGGACGGCGTGGTGGAAGTCGTCGCTCCACTGGCCGGCCAGGCCGTAACCGTTGACGTCACGGGGATAAATAAGGCGCGGGTTATTCAGGTCCGATTCGGCGATCAGGGTCTTGGGGAGCCCTGTTTCGGCAGCGATGGCGTCGCCCAGTGCGCCGAGGTCCTCCAGGAGATGGACGGCCCGCTCATCCTTCAGCGCATGGACGGCATCCAGGCGCAGCCCGTCCACGTGGTAGTCCCGCAGCCAGAGGGCGGCGTTGTCCAGGATGTACTCCCGGACGACGTCGGACGCCGGGCCGTCGAGGTTGACTGAATCGCCCCACGTGTTGGCGTCGCCCTGCTTGAGATAGGGCCCGAACTTGGACAGATAGTTGCCGCTGGGTCCCAGGTGGTTGTAGACCACGTCCTGGATGACCCCGAGGCCCGCCGCGTGCGCCGCGTCCACAAACCGCTGGTAGGCAGCCGGGCCGCCGTAGCCCTCGTGGACCGCGAACCACTGGACGCCGTCGTAGCCCCAGTTATGGGTGCCATTGAACCCGTTCACCGGCAGCAGCTCGACAAAATCGACGCCGAGCTCCGCCAGGTAGCCGAGCTTGCCTGCAGCCGCGTTCAGGGTTCCATCGGGGGTGAAGGTTCCAACATGGAGTTCGTAGATGACCGCGCCGCGCAACTCCTTGCCCTGCCAGCCGGAGTCCTGCCACGCGTAGGAGGCGGGATCGTAGGTGCGGGAAAGTGCGTGGACGCCGTCCGGAACGCGGCGGGAGCGTGGGTCAGGCAGCGGGTGCGAATCGCCGTCGAGCAGGTACCCGTAGTCCAGCTCCGCGTCGGCGGGAGCATCCGGGGCGGACCACCAGCCGTCCGCGCCGGGAGCCGCTGGCGACTGGACCATGGCGTACTTCTGCCCGTCCGCGAGCAGCGTGACGTCCGCGGCGTTCGGCGCCCAGACGTCGAACCGGCCGGAACCGTTGTGGGTCAGGCTCACGCGTTCTCTCCGTTCACGGGCACCAGCAGCGCCACAGGGTAAGACTGCAAAATGTCGACCACCGGGACTTGTCCCGGGCCATACGTCCGCCCGGTGAGTTCGTCCCGGAAAGCGGTGGAAAGTTCGACAGCGGTGTCCCGCCAGCCGCCGGACTGTTCCAGTCCGAAGGGAAGCCGGGTTGCGAGAGTTACGGCACCTGTTCCGCTGACGGCGCCCCGATCGAAAGCCACGAGATGGTCAGCAGCGGCACCTGATGCCGCCACCGGGTGATACCCCTGGAAGAGCTCCGGCCGGTCCCGGCGGAGGCGCAGGGCACGGGAGGTGACCAGCAGTTTGGTGACCTCATCCTGGAAGTCGGCAGGCAGCACACCCTTATCCAGCTCGGCCAGGGCAGATTCGCGCGCACCAAAGTCGAACGGCCGCCGGTTGTCCGGATCGGTCAGTGACCGCTCCCAGAACTCGGTGCCCTGGTAGACGTCCGGAACCCCCGGCATGGTCAGCTGGAGCAACTTCAGAGACAGCGAGTTGGCAGCACCGTAGGGCGAAACCGCATTCACAAAGTCCACCACGAGGGCGTTGACAGCCGGGTCATCAAATGCCGCGTCCACGGCCTTCATGACAGCTGCTTCGAACTCTTCGTCCGGGTCCGTCCACGTGGTGGAGTTACCGGCTTCCCGGGCAGCCTTCTCGGCGTAGCCGCGCAACCGCTCACGGCTGGCGGGCCAGGCCCCTACCACGGCCTGCCAGAGCAGCGTGGAGAACGGGCCGTCCGGGATGGGGGCCGCAGCGCGGAGCGCGTTCAGCGTGCTGGTCCATTCCGGGACGCGCTCGGCGGTGACAGAGATCCGCGCCCGGGCGTCCTCGCTGCGCTTGGTGTCGTGGGTGCTCAGCGTGGTCATGGACAGCGGAATCTCGGCCTGGCGTTTCTGCATCCGCCCGTGGAATTCCTCCACGGACAGCGAGAACTCCACCGGATCCGCACCCACTTCGGTGAGGGTTCCCAGCCGGGTGTAGCGGTAGAACGCCGTGTCCTCAACGCCCTTGGCCATGACCATTCCGGAGGTCTGCTGGAACCGCCGGCCAAGCTCGGTCTCGGGCTTGAGCAGCAGCGGCAGCAGCACGTCCACCGTGTCGGAAAGATCGGGCCGGGACTTGGACGCCACCACGCAGGCTTCGCGCAAGATGTCTTCGCCCGTGGGCAGGTAGGTGCGGTAGACCGGGAAAGCCGCAATGATCTGGGCGATGGCGTCGGCAGCCGCGTCTCCGGACAGGCCGGCGTCTGCGGGCACCAGGCGTGCCAGGCGCAGGACCTCCGCGCGGAGGATCCCGTCAGCGATGGCGCGTTTGGTACCAAGGATCATTGCCGCATAGTCGGCCGGTTCGGTGGTGCCGCGAAGCTCCGCGTCCAGTGCACTCAGCGGCGCCTCGCCTGCGGGATCAACCAGCACACGGTCGAGGTCCGCCAGGGCGTCGTAACCGGTGGTCCCTTCGCAGTCGAACTCGGCCGGAAGCTCCTCCCCCGGTTCCAGGATCTTCTCCACCAGGACGTAGGCTCCGCCGCTGATCTCCTTGAGCCGGCGCAGGTACCCTTCAGGATCAGCCAGGCCATCCGGGTGGTCCACACGCAGGCCGTCCACCAGCCCTTCACTGAACCAGCGGGCAACCTCGGAGTGGGCCTCGTCAAAGACCCGGGGGTCCTCCACGCGGATGCCGGCGAGCGTGCTGACGGCGAAGAACCGCCGGTAGTTCAGCTCGCTGTCAGCGCGGCGCCACGAGACCAGCTCGTAGTGCTGGCGGCTGTGCACGGCCTGCGGTGAGTCGCCGTCCGAGTAGGAGCCGTCCGCCAGCGGGAAGCGGTGGTCGTAGTAGTGCAGTTCGCCGTCCTTGACCTCCAGCTTCTCCAGGTCCTCATCCGAACCGAGAATGGGCAGACGGATGCGGCCGCCGCCGAAGTCCCAGTCGACGTCGAACGCGTCAGCATACGGCGAGCCCTGCCCTTCGCGGAGCAACGACCACCACCACGGGTTCTGGGCAGGCGATGCCACGCCCACGTGGTTGGGCACGATGTCCACCAGCACGCCCATGCCATGTTCGCGGGCGGCCTCGGACAGCGCGAGCAGGCCCTCAGGCCCGCCGCGCTCCGGGTCCACGGCGGAGGGGTCCGTGACGTCATAGCCGTGATCGGACCCCTGTTCCGCCGTCAGGATGGGTGAGAGGTACACCCAGTCCGCCCCCAGCGACTTCAGGTACGGAACCCTTGCAGCAGCGTCAAAGAGCGTGAAGCTGCTGCGGATCTGCAGCCGGTACGTGGAGGCGGGGACCCTCACTTGCCGTCGTCCTTCTTCTTGCGTTGTCCCACTTTGGTGGTCTGCCCCGGTTCCGCGATCATGGGCGAGCTGAGTGATTCCGTTTCACTGGTGGTGGTCTGGGTCAGTGCAGCAAGCGACGCGGCAACAGAGTGGTCGGGCTCAACATCGGGGACGCTGTGGGCACGGAGCACCACCATCGACTTCGCGTCCACTGCCAGGGCCTCGCCGGCCTTGACCGGCTCGGTGTCCGCATTGTGGCCCGCGGTGTCGATGATGATGTCCCAGGCGGGAGCGTACTCGTCCGAAGGCAGGGTGAAGTTCACCATGTCGTCGTGGGCATTGAAGAACATCACGAAGTTCACGTCGGTGATCCGGCGGCCGCGGGTGTCCTTGCCCTGGATGCCGTCACCGTTGAGGAACACTCCGACGGACCGGCCGAAGCCGCTGTCCCAGGCGTCCGGCTTCATGGTCTCGCCATCGGGGTTGAGCCATACGATGTCCGGCAACCGCTCGCCCTCGCCTCGCAGGACGGGGCGCCCGTCGAAGAACCTGCTCCGGCGGAAGGTGGGGTGCTTGGCGCGGAGTGCGTTGACCGCAGCCGTGAACTCAACCAGGGGCTGGTCAATGTTCTCCCAGTTGATCCAGGTGAGCTCCGAGTCCTGGCAGTAGCCGTTGTTGTTGCCCAGCTGCGTGCGGCCCAGTTCGTCGCCGTGCAGGAGCATGGGGACGCCCTGGGAGAGGAGGAGCGAGGCGATGAAGTTGCGCTGCTGGCGGGCACGCAGGCCAAGGACGGTGGGATCGTCGGTGGGGCCTTCCTCCCCGCAGTTCCAGGACCGGTTGTGGGATTCGCCGTCGTTGTTGCCTTCGCCGTTGGCGTCGTTGTGCTTCTCGTTATAGGACACGAGGTCCGCCAGCGTGAAGCCGTCGTGGGCGGTGACGAAGTTGATGGACGCCACGGGGCGGCGGCCTGAGTGCTCGTACAAGTCTGCAGAGCCGGTGATGCGTGAGGCGAATTCGCCCAGCGTGGCCGGCTCGCCGCGCCAGAAGTCGCGGACTGTGTCGCGGTACTTGCCGTTCCACTCGGTCCACTGCGGCGGGAAGTTGCCCACCTGGTAGCCGCCGGGGCCAACGTCCCACGGCTCGGCGATCAGCTTGACCTGGGACACTACCGGGTCCTGCTGGATGAGTTCGAAGAAGGTGGACAGCTTGTCCACATCGTAGAACTCGCGGGCCAAGGCGGAGGCGAGGTCAAAGCGGAACCCGTCCACGTGCATCTCGGTGACCCAGTACCGGAGCGAGTCCATGAGCAGCTGCAGGGAGTGCGGCTGGCGGACGTTGAGCGAGTTGCCCGTACCGGTGTAGTCCATGTAGTGCTTCTCGTCCCCCTCCATCAGCCGGTAGTAGGAGGCGTTGTCGATGCCCTTGAAGGACAGGGTGGGACCCAGGTGGTTGCCTTCTGCGGTGTGGTTGTAGACCACGTCCAGGATCACTTCGATGCCGGCACGGTGCAGCGAGCGGACCATTGCCTTGAAGTCCTGGACCTGCTGGCCGGTGTCACCGGTGGAGCTGTAGGTGTTCTGCGGTGCGAAGAACCCGATGGTGTTGTAACCCCAGTAGTTGTTCAGGCCCTGGTCCTGCAGCGTGCCGTCGTTGACGAACTGGTGCACGGGCATCAGTTCGATGGCCGTGACGCCGAGCTTCTGCAGGTGAGAGATGACTGACGGGTGCGCCACGCCTGCGTAGGTGCCGCGCTGCTCCTCGGGGACTTCGGGGTGGAGCGCCGTGAGGCCCTTGACGTGGGCCTCGTAAATAACCGACTTGTGGTACGGGACCCGGAGGTTGTGGTCGCCGTCCCAGTCGAAGAACGGGTTGATGACCACGCCCATCATCATGTGGGACGCGGAGTCCTCGTTGTTGACGGAGTCAGGCTCGCCAAGGTTGTAGGAGAACAGTGAGGGGTCCCAGTCCACCTGCCCGTGCACGGCCTTGGCATACGGGTCAAGGAGGAGCTTGTTCGGGTTGAACCTGGCTCCGGAAGCAGGATCGTAGGGACCGTGGACCCGGTAACCATACTTCTGGCCGGGCTGGACCTGCGGGATGTAGCCATGCCATACATAGCCGTCCACTTCGTCGAGCGGGAACCGTGTTTCCACGCCCTCCTCGTCGAAGAGGCACAGCTCGACTCCTTCAGCGTGCTCGCTGAACAGGGCGAAGTTTGTGCCGGTTCCGTCAAAGGTGGCGCCAAGCGGATAAGCCGATCCGGGCCAGATTTCCATAGTGCTCCTCATTGTTGTTCAACGGCAGGCATGAAGGCATGGCCTTCCCTGCCGATTCAGGGCTTATCCCTACCGTAACGGGTGGGTGTGACTATTACGTTTCCGAACCATCTGTTTACTAAGCATGCTGACTTTACTCCAGACCTCTGGTATGGCGTCCGCAATTCCGCCTGCGCTGAGCGGTCCGCCGCGGGAGGCGGCTGCCCCGGCGAGGCCGTGGAGACTGGCTCCCATGGCGGCAATCGCTGCCCAGCGCTCGTCCGGATCGATGCCGGCGTCACGGAAGCGCCCGACGTCGGAACCCAGCTGCGCGAGCAGCGCACCGATGATCCCGGCCAGGACGTCCCCGCTGCCGGCGGTGGCCAGCCACGGCGTGCCGTCAGCCTGGCTGTAGAAATCCTGGAAGGGCGAAGCCACCAGGGTGGTGGCGCCCTTTAACAGCACGGTGGCTTCGGTCTGCACCGCGGCGTGCCGGACCCAGTTCAGCGTGGCCGCCTCCACTCCCGGGCGGTCCGGCGCGGGATCGAAGTCGGGGCTGTCCGGGGACAAGCCGAGTCGCTGCAGCAGGGACGCCAGTTCGCCGGCGTGCGGGGTGAGCACCACCTGCGGGGCCAGGACGTCGGGCAGGGCGGGGATGGCACCGGCGTCCGCAATTACGGGAAGCCCCGATTCGACGGCGTCGTTGGCGCGTCTGAGCTGTTCGTAGTCCCCTGGGCCCATGCCCGAACCCACCAGCCAAGCCTGGACGCGGCTCTCCGCAACCGAGCCGGTGCTGCAGACCACCTCTGGGCAGGACTGCCGCACCAGATCAGCCACCTCCGGCGGGCCCAGATAGCGGACCATTCCCACGCCGGCGGCCAACGCGCCACGGCAGGCCAGCACGGCTGCCCCCGGATAGTCAGCCGATCCTGCCACGACGCCCAGGACGCCGCGCGAATACTTGTGGGAGCGCCGTCCCGGCCGGGGCAGCAGCCGGGCAAGGTCCAGCTGTTCTAACCGGCGCAGGGCGGGCCACGGCAGTTCGTCCTCGATGCCGATGGGCACTACGATGACGCGGCCGGCATGATCGGCTCCCGGATCCGCCAGGAGCCCCACTTTGGCTGCACCGAAGGTCACTGTCAGGTCCGCGGACAACACCGGCTCATGGGCTTCGCCGGTGTCGGCATCAACACCGCTGGGGATGTCGCAGGCCACCACTATCGCCGGCCGGCCGGAAGCCAAGCGATGCGCTGAGAGCGCAGTCATCAGGGCGGCAGCCGGTCCCCGCAGCCCGCCCTGGGCGCCCGTCCCCAGGACAGCATCCAGTACGACGCCGGCGCCCGCCACGTCAGCGGCCAGCTGGGTGGCGTTGGAGTCAGTGAGGTGATGGACGCGCCCGCCGGCGCGCTCAAAAGCAGCCAGAGCCTCGGGGTGGGCCGCGTCCCCGGTGAGTACCGCCGTCGTAAGCATTCCCCTGGCGGCCAGAAAGGACGCGGCGAAGAGGCCGTCTCCCCCGTTGTTGCCTTTGCCGGCGAGGACAGCAACGCTGGCGCCGTACGTGCGCTGGCCACGGGCCTGAAGCTCGCGGACCACCGCGTTGGCGAGGCCGTGGGAGGCACGCTGCATCAGGACAGCGCCCATGCCGGCGGCCAGGAGCGGCTGTTCGGCCGCCCTGACCTGGGTTCCGGTGTAGGCGCTGATCATGTCAGATCCGTCGGAGGCTCCGGATTGCTACGCGTGGGAGGCTCAGCCTTCGGCCAGGACGGTGGCCGTGGCGATCCCGCCGTCGTGGCTGATGGACAGGTGCCAGCGCTTGACGCCCTTTGATTCGGCGACTGCCAGCACGGTGCCCTTGATCTGGACGGTGGGGCCGTTCTGGTCCAGCCCGATCCAGCAGTCCTGCCAGTTCATGCCGGCCGGGGCGCCGAGGACCTTGGCCACCGCTTCCTTGGCAGCGAACCGGGCGGCAAGGGAACGGATGTTCAACTCACGTTCCGCGGGCACAAACAGCCGGTCCCGGAGCCCGGGGGTGCGCTCAAGCTGGCGGCCGAACCGCTCGATGTCTACAACGTCTACGCCAATGCCAACAATCATGGCGCTATTCTACGGTGACGCTTTGCATCCCCCGTGACACAACAGCGTTGACACGGCTTCGGCCCGCACCCGACGTTTGGAAACGTCGGGTACGGGCCGAAGCAGCGAAAGCGGACCAGCGAGGCTGGTTATTCTACGGTGACGCTCTTGGCGAGGTTGCGCGGCTGGTCCACGTCGTAGCCCTTGGCCGAGGCGAGGGCCAGGGCGAAGATCTGCAGCGGGACCGTGCTGAGCAGCGGGGCCAGCAGGGTGGGGGTCTCCGGGATGTAGAAGACGTGCTCGGCGTAGGCCTTGACCGCTTCGTCGCCCTCTTCGGCGATCACAATGGTCTTGGCGCCGCGGGCCCGGACTTCCTGGATGTTGGAGACAACCTTGGCGTGCAGCGAGTCCCGGCCGCGGGGTGAGGGGACCACCACGAAGACGGGCTGGCCTTCCTCGATCAGGGCGATGGGGCCGTGCTTGAGTTCACCGGCCGCAAAGCCCTCGGCGTGGATGTAGGCGAGCTCTTTGAGTTTGAGCGCGCCTTCCATGGCCACCGGGAAGCCGACATGGCGGCCCAGGAACAGCACGGATTTGGCGTCCTTCATGGCCACGCCGAGGTCCTTGATCTGGTCCTCGTTGTCGAGGATCGTCTGGATCTTGGCCGGGATCTTGTTTAGGTCCGCCAGGATGTCCTTGATCTCGCCCTGGAAGATGTTGCCGCGCAGCTGTGCCAGGTAGAGGCCCAGCAGGTAGGCAGCGGTGATCTGCGCCAGGAATGCCTTGGTGGAGGCGACGGCTATTTCGGGACCGGCGTGCGTGTAGAGCACGGCGTCGGATTCACGCGGGATGGTGGAGCCGTTGGTGTTGCAGATGGAGACCGTCTTGGCGCCCTGTTCCTTGGCGTAGCGGACGGCCATCAGGGTGTCCATGGTCTCGCCGGACTGCGAGATGGAAACGATCAGCGTGTTCTCGTCGACGATCGGGTCCCGGTAGCGGAACTCGTGGGAGAGCTCCACCTCGGTGGCGATCCGGCACCAGCGCTCGATGGCGTATTTGGCCACCTGTCCGGCGTACGCTGACGTGCCGCAGGCCAGGACAATGATCTTGTCCACGTGCTTGAGCAGTTCCGGGTCGATCCGGAGCTCGTCCAGGGTCAGCTTGCCGTTGACGTCGGAGCGGCCCAGGAGGGTCTGCAGCACGGCGTCGGGCTGGTCGTGGATTTCCTTCTCCATGAAGGACGGGAAGCCGCCCTTCTCAGCGGATTCCGGGTCCCAGTCAACGTGGTATTCCTTGCCCTGGGCTGGGGCGCCGAAGAAGTCGGTGATCTCCACGGTGTCCGCGGTGATGGTAACGATCTGGTCCTGGCCCAGCTCCACCGCGCGCCGGGTGTAGTCAATGAACCCGGAGACGTCGGAGCCGAGGAAGTTCTCGCCCTCGCCCAGGCCAACCACCAGCGGTGAGTTGCGGCGGGCGGCAACCACAACATCGGGCTGGTCGGCGTGCACAGCGAGGAGGGTGAAAGCACCCTCAAGGCGCTGGCAGGCGAGCTGCATTGCAGTGGTCAGGCCGCCGTCGGACGTGTCACCGTTGAGTTTGGTGCGGAAGATGTCGCCGAGCAGCACGGCTGCAACCTCGGTGTCCGTCTCGGACTCGAAGGCGTAGCCCTTCTCCACGAGCTCAAGTTTGAGCTCGGCAAAGTTCTCGATGATGCCGTTGTGGATCAGAGCGAGCTTGCCGCCGTCGGACAGGTGCGGGTGCGCGTTCTGGTCAGTGGGGCCGCCGTGCGTGGCCCAGCGGGTGTGCCCGATTCCGGTGACCGTATCCGGCAGCGGGCGCTCCTCCAGTTCGGCCAGGAGGTTGCTCAGCTTCCCTGACTTCTTCCGGGATTCGATGGCACCCTGGGATACCACCGCCACCCCCGCAGAGTCGTAGCCCCGGTACTCCAGGCGGCGCAATCCCTCAAGGACAACATCCAGCGCACTGTGACCGGCATTAACACGGCCATCAGCGTGGCCCACATATCCAACGATTCCACACATGCGCTCCAGCTTATCGGCAGCCGGGTTGAGATCTAAACCGGCGGCGCCCCATTTCGCTCTAGGCCGCGGGCGGGGCAGAATCTCTATAGTGACTGTGCAACGCAACGACGCGAACGGCGAGGGCGTCTCTCCGTTCGTGGAGCTGGACCGGCAAACCTGGTCCCGGCTGGCTGCCCAGATGGAGCAGCCCCTTAACGAAGAGGACATCGTCCGCCTGCGTGGCCTCGGCGATCCCCTGGACATGAAGGAGATCCGCGAGGTCTACCTTCCGCTGTCCCGCCTGCTGCACCTTTACGTTGAAGCCGCAGGTCAGCTCCATTCGGCCACCACCACGTTCCTGGGCGAGCAGACCCAGCGCACCCCCTTTGTGATCGGCGTTGCAGGATCAGTTGCGGTGGGAAAGTCCACCATTGCCCGTGTGCTCCGGGAGATGCTGCGGCGCTGGCCCGGCACCCCCAACGTTGAGCTGATCACCACCGACGGCTTCCTCTACCCCCTGGCCGAGCTCAAACGCCGCCAGCTGCTGGAACGCAAGGGTTTCCCGGAGTCCTATGACCGGCGTGCCCTGCTGCGTTTTGTGAGCGAAATCAAAGGCGGTGCCGAGGAAGTCCGGGCGCCCTGGTACGACCACGTCACGTACGACATCGTTCCGGACAAGGAAGTGGTGGTGCGCCGACCGGACGTGCTGATCGTGGAGGGCCTGAACGTGCTGGCTCCCGCGCGTCCCCGCCACGACGGCCGGCAGGGGCTGGCGCTGAGCGATTTCTTCGACTTCTCCATCTATGTGGACGCCAAGACCTCCTACATTGAGGAGTGGTACGTGGAGCGGTTCCGCAAGCTCCAGAGCACGGCGTTCGCGCAGCCGGAGTCCTACTTCCACCGCTACGCCACGCTTTCCCCCACCGAGGCCGAGCGCACCGCCCGGGATATCTGGAAGCGCATCAACGAGCCCAACCTGGAGGAGAACGTCCTCCCCACCCGCGGACGTGCGCAGCTGGTGCTGACCAAGGACGGGGACCACTCCATCCGCCGCATGCTCCTGCGGAAGGTTTAACCCAGATGTGCCACGACTGCGCTTCGGATCCTCTTCCGTCCGGGTCGAGCCGCCGCTCCTTCGCCCGTTTCCTCGCCGCGGGTGCCGGGCTGACTGTGCTGGCGGCGTGCACGCCTGCGGAGCCTCCGGCGGTGGCGCCGTCGTCGTCCGCTTCTTTATCCGCATCCCCCGCGGTGACTTCCGCGTCTCCCTCCCCCTCGCCGGTTCCGGTGGAAAGTACGACGGCGGCAGTTGAGCCGCCTGCACCGGCCCCCGCATCGCCGTCGGCAGCGCTGCCGCGGCAGTTCTCGCTGACGGATCCGGCCAGCCCCTGGCTGGTGGTCAACAAACACCGGCCGCTGGTCCCGGGTGAGTACGTTCCGGCGGATTTGGTCCAGCCCAACGTCCGGCTGGCGGTGTCCGGTGAGGCTGCCCTCCTGAACAGCACGACGGCGGCTGCCGCGGAAGCGATGTTCGCCGCCGCTGCGCGGGACGGCGTGGTCATGACCCTGGCGAGCGGCTACCGCTCGTACGGCACGCAAGTGGCCACGTACAACGGCTACGTGGCGGCCCGCGGCCAAGCAGACGCCGACACGTCCAGCGCCCGGCCCGGCTACTCGGAGCACCAGACGGGGTGGGCCTTCGACATTGGCGACGGCGGCGGGGCGTGCGGCTTCCAGCCCTGCTTCGCCGACCAGCCGGCAGCGGTGTGGGCGAAGGCGAACGGCCACCGCTTCGGGTTCGTGGTGCGGTACCCGTGGATGTTCCACCCGATCACCGGCTACTACTACGAGCCGTGGCACCTGCGGTTCATCGGAGTGGAGGCAGCCACCGACATGGCGAACCGCGGCATCAGCACCGTGGAGGAATACTTCGGGGTGGAAGCAGCGCCGGGGTATCCGTGACGGTTACCCCTATGATGCATTTATTGGCGGGTAGATCCGGCCGCAGATCAGGGGGAACATGTTCACGGTTGAGAAGCACTCTGGCTACAGCGCTTATCACGGGCAGCGCCACGTCATCGATCATGACCGGGACGCCCGGCTGCAACTGGTCAACGGCTCCGCCCAGACAGGCCAGGACCTCTTTCTGCTGACCTGGCAGGACCGTTCGATCCCCATTGTGGCGTTCAGTCAGCACACGGTGGACCATGAATCGGGACTGGAGCAGGTCCATGTTCACATCAGGGCAGTTGGCGAGAGCAGATTCGCGACGAACAGCCAACTCAAGGCATCAACGCTGGCGGAAGCGGAGCTTGTCCCCGCCCATCGCCTCGCCGCTGAAGCCTTGCTCGTCTACGGCCGGTGGTACGACGGGTTGACTTACCCCGACGGCTTTTTTGTCGTCAAAGACCTGGCCGGCGGCCAAGACCAGTCATACACGCTATCTTCGTTCGGTTACCCCGGGGCATCCAGGCTGCCCAACTATCACAGCCAGCTAGAGCAGGCTGAGGCATCGATCCGCAGGCAAACGTTAGAGGATTCCTGGGGGCTGGAACTGCCCGAAGCTGTCTTCGTCATCGTCCTGCACAACCGCAGGCGCGCCACGCTGTCGATGCACCAGCACATGAAGCTGTCTGTCCGTGAGCTGTTCCCGGAGGCGCGGGCGGCTGAGCTGGAGGATCTGGAAACCCGGGCAGACAGGCTCGGGTTCAATGCGTCCACCTATGGACGGGCCCACGCGGATGGCGAAAAACGTGAGTCTGTCCTCAGCCGAATGAGTGCTGATGCTCCGGGTTTCTCGCACGATACTTACCGCAAGGCTCTTGCCTACGGAACGTTGATGATCCAGGGCCTCCGGGACGGCGAAGAGCGGCGTCGCAAGGAACGCATCGAATCGGCCCGGTCCGCTGGCGTTCTTGACGGCACGTTTGCCCTGCTGTACTTCAACTGGCGCTATTCAAAGTCGCAGTTTCTGGGTGCTATCCCAATCCACGAAACACTCGGCGACCTGTACTCCCGCGAAGACCTGGACGATGCCATAGCCAGGGCAGGGACGCTCATTCAGGATGGTGGCCGGTACGCGTGGACTCCTGCGGAAACAGACCAACAGGTGGAACGGCTGACGGCGGACCATCCCGGCTTCAGTCCCCGTTGCGTTCACGATGCCCTCGACTGGGGTTACCAGCAAAACCGGTGACTTTAGGGCTGCACCAATGAACGAAAGCTACGCCTGCTTAGTTCCCGACACGCCCCAGGAATTTACACCACAGCCATATGCGGCTCACTTTAGTGCGCTAGCTTGGTTCTATGTTGACAGGATTCAAGAATTTCATCATGAAGGGCAACGTCGTAGACCTTGCCGTCGCCGTCGTGATGGGTGCCGCTTTCGGCGCCGTCGTGACCTCAATTGTCGAGGGCCTGCTCACACCGCTGATCGGCCGTCTGTTCAATGCCAAGGGCATTGAAGAAATGCAGTGGGAGGGATTCATGTATGGATCCGTCATCTCCTCCATCATTTCGTTCCTGCTGGTGGCCGCTGCCATCTACTTCGTGGTCATCATGCCGATGAACCACATGATCGAACTCCGGAACCGCCGGCTCGGCATCAACCCGGATACCAAGGAAGAAGCGGACGAAGATCCGCAGATCGCCCTGCTCACCGAGATCCGCGACTCGCTGCAGAACCGTTCCCGCTAGGCTCTACCGGCACCAACTCAGTGTGGCCCGCTTCCTGACGGAGGCGGGCCACACTTGTTTATTTCGGGCTTTCCATTGACATCGTCCCCCACCCCACCGAATGATTACGCAATGGGGGATACAAAAACTTATGAACTGCACCAAACCGCGCTGCCAGTCCAGCACCTTTCAGCGCGAAATCTTTGGACAATCCGGCTTCAGCCTGCGCTCTGTACTAAGGCGCGTCTCCCCTGATGATTCCCTGAAGCCTATTAGGCTCATTGCACCGCGACCTCAACCGGGGAAGCGCGGAATAGCGACTGCGGATTTCTTGGATGGGTCTGCAACTCTCTGGAAGGATATTTGTAGATGAAGGTTCGCGCGCAGCTCAGATCAATTGACATTGAACGGGTGATTCTGGTCCCCGTCATGGCACTATTGTTATTGTCGACGATGATCGCACTATTTACGGGTGGAAATCTCGCGTCGGCTTCTGTCCTCGTCACAGCGTTGCACCTGACATACCAAGTGTTACTGACCGTCTTTTATTTCATGCTGGTCTACTTCCTTCTCACAAGGAACCCTGCAAGTGCCCGGAACGGACGGATTGCGCCCACGGCCGCAGCCTATGTGGGCACATTCCTGCCCTTCCTGTTCGCATATGCTGGCGGATCGGAAGTTTCCGAGGGATTAGCTCTTTTTGCCGTAGGGCTCATGGCATTGGGAATGTCCTTCACTGTCTTGTCCTTGATGACGCTCGGTAAGAGTTTCGGCGTGGAACCCCAAGTAAGAACGCTCGTGCAGCACGGTCCCTATCGGCTAATCCGCAACCCCCTTTACGTCGGAGAGATGGTGACTCTTACCGGCGCGGTGTGCTTCAGTCCCACGTTGGTAAAGTGGGTAATCCTTTTGGCACTGGGCGCAATTCAGGCCTACCGAGCAACCCAGGAGGAGCTGCTACTCGAGGAGAACTTACCCGAATATGCAGCATACAAGCTGCGAACTAAGCGGTTCGTTCCCGGCCTGTTCTGACCAGGCTGCTGCAAGTACCGCCTCCCCGGGGACGCTCCCTTAGGGGCGCTGCCCGGGCCTCGTCCCGTAAGGTCACACGATAAGCGACTCTCGTCCCGCATGATGTCGCGAGTTTTTGGTTGTACTGTTATCGCTGTCAGTCCGCGACTAGCTCCAGCGCGAGCTCAGTGCGGACCACCTGGGCCAGGCGTTCCGCGACGGACTCAGCGGTCTCGTACGAGGCAGCCTCGACCATGACCCTCACCACGGGCTCTGTACCGGACGGGCGGAGCAGGACACGTCCAGTCGCCCCCAGTTCGGCTTCTGCGACGGCTACGGCCTGCGCCAGGACGTCGGAATCGTGAACACGGCTGCGGTCGACACCCTTGACGTTGATGAGCACCTGCGGGAGCTTGGTCATCACAGTGGCAAGCTGCTTGAGCGGCCGCCCGGTCTTGGCGATCTGCGCTGCGAGCTGGAGGCCGGTGAGGACTCCGTCGCCGGTGGTGGCGTAATCGGCGAAGATCACGTGGCCGGACTGTTCGCCACCGAGGTTGAATCCGCCGTCACGCATACCTTCCAGGACGTAGCGGTCCCCCACGGCCGTTTCCCGGATGCTGATGCCCGCTTCGCGGAGGGCGATCTTGAGGCCGAGGTTGCTCATGACGGTCGCCACTAGGACGTCGTCGACCAGCTTGCCGGATGCTTTCAGTGCCACAGCGAGGATGGCCATAATCTGGTCGCCGTCCACCTCGTTGCCCTCGTGGTCCACGGCGAGGCAGCGATCGGCGTCTCCATCATGGGCGATGCCCAAGTCGGCTCCGTGCTTGACGACGGCCTCCTTGAGCGGACCAAGGTGGGTGGAGCCAACACCATCATTGATGTTGTGCCCGTCAGGGTCGGCGCCAATCACGATGACTTCAGCGCCGGCGTCATTAAAGACCTGAGGCGAGCAGCCGCTGGCGGCGCCGTGCGCGCAGTCCAGGACCACCTTGATGCCGTCGAGCCGGTGCGGGAGCGTGCTGAGGAGGTGCACGACATAGCGGTCCTCGGCGTCGGAGAAGCGCTGGATGCGGCCGACGTCAGCGCCAACAGGGCGTACGGGCTCACCGCCCATCTGTGCCTCGATGGCATCCTCCACGTCGTCGGGGAGTTTCTGGCCACCGCGGGCAAAGAACTTGATGCCGTTGTCCGGAGCGGGGTTGTGCGAGGCCGAGATCATGACGCCGAAGTCTGCGTCGAGGTCGGCCACGAGGTAGGCCGCTGCGGGCGTCGGGAGGACGCCGGCGTCGTAGACGTCGATCCCCGAGCTGGAAAGCCCGGCCTCGACGGCGGCGGCGATGAATTCCCCGCTCGCGCGGGGGTCGCGCGCCACCACGGCGCGGGGCCTGGTGCCGTTCGTATTGCGGTCGTGACCAAGCACGACGGCGGCCGCCTGGGCCAGCTGCATCGCCAGTTCCGCCGTCAACAGGCCGTTTGCAAGACCCCGGACACCATCAGTTCCAAATAATCTAGACACCGGTCAAGTCTAGGGGATGAGTCCATATGAACTTGAAACGACTGGTCAGGGATCGGTCGGGAGACTCATTTACCTAGCAACAGGGCGGTTAAAGGCAGAAGCCCGTCCCGCCAATGGCGGGACGGGCTTCTGCGTAAGCGGGTTTAGCGCTTGGAGTACTGCTGAGCCTTACGGGCCTTCTTTAGACCGGCCTTCTTGCGCTCGATGACGCGGGCGTCACGAGACAGGTAACCGGCCTTCTTCAGGATGGCACGGTTGTTCTCGATGTCGATCTCGTTCAGTGAACGGGCGATGCCGAGGCGCAGGGCGCCGGCCTGGCCGGAGATGCCGCCACCGTGGATACGGGCGATGACGTCGTAGGCGCCGTCAAGATCAAGGATCTTGAAGGGCTCGTTGACGTCCTGCTGGTGCAGTTTGTTCGGGAAGTAGTTGTCCAGCGCGCGGCCGTTGATGGTCCACTTGCCGGAACCCGGTACAACGCGGACGCGGGCAACAGCTTCCTTGCGGCGGCCAACAGCTGCGCCGGCAACGGTCAGTGCCGGGCGCTCCTTCTTCGGCGCAGCAGCTTCAGCAGCTCCGCTTTCAGAGGTGTAGCTGGTCAGGGTTTCCTCAGCCTCAACGGCTTCGGTGGTCTCTTCGTTCTGAGCCACGATTCTCCTTGTATAGATAAGTTGTTTGGTGGCCAGGACTACTGGGCGACCTGGGTGATTTCGAAAGTCTTGGGCTGCTGGGCGGCGTGCGGGTGCTCTGCACCGCGGTATACCTTCAGCTTGCCCAGTTGCTGTGCAGCGAGGGAGTTCTTGGGGAGCATGCCCTTGATGGCCTTCTCAACGGCGCGGACCGGGTTGGATTCCAGGAGTTCCGCGTAATTGACGGAGGTCAGGCCTCCCGGGTAACCGGAGTGGCGGTATGCGCGCTTCTGCTCCAGCTTGGCGCCGGTCAGGGCTACCTTCTCGGCGTTGATGATGATGACGAAGTCGCCCATGTCCATGTGGGACGCAAAGGTGGCCTTGTGCTTGCCGCGCAGCAGGATTGCGGTCTGGCTCGCGAGACGACCAAGGACAACGTCTGTGGCGTCAATGACGTGCCACTGGCGGTTGATATCGCCGGGCTTCGGGGTGTACGTACGCACGGTTTTTGCCTCGTTCTTGTTCTGGCGTTCTTGTTTAGGCGTCACTTAAGGTGTGCACCTACTATCTATGCGCTACCGGAACAGAGGTGAGGGCTCTATGTAACCAGTCATCCTAGAGTCCCGAATGTGCACGTTGAGTAGTTATCCTGCAACCGGATTCTCAAGCGGGCACGCATCATCGAGAAAGGACACGCACAACGACTACCAATGCTAGCTTGAACCGGGCCCCAGGGTCAAAATGGGTGAGCCGGACAGTCTTTCGCGGGTAAGCCGGCCTGACGATGCAGGGGGACGCAGTGACTTCATGGGACAACGTTGACTCAGCCGGACCACTGTTCGTAACTATCGTCGGGCTCGTGGGTGTAATTTTTTCACCCTTAACCGAGCTCCTCATCGCCAGGCTCCTACCCCGCGTCGGTCCGTTGCCGACCATGCGAGTCAGAATCACGACGGCGGCGGTCACCGCCATTCTCTTCGCCGCCTTCGCACTCCGGTTCGGCGCCGAGCCTTCCCTGCCAGCGTTCATACTCCTGGCCGTCCTCAGCGTGCAGCTGGCCCGAATTGACATATTGCTCCATTTATTGCCCAATCCCCTGGTTCTGTCCCTGTTAGCAGGAGGGCTGACCTGCCTCTTCGCAGCCGCAGTCGGCGGGCAAGGGTGGTCCACTCTCTTGCGGGCAATCGCCGGCGCCGTAATTCTCTTCGTCATCTACCTGATTTTGGCGTTAATTTCCCCGGCTGGCCTTGGAATGGGCGACGCTAAGCTCGCCGCTCCAGTGGGCCTCTACTTGGGGTACTTAGGTTGGGGCCAACTGCTTTACGGCGGGCTTCTGGGTTTCATACTCAACGGCGTAGTCACAGTGCTTGTGCTGGCAATAGGACGCAGGGACCGCAAGGCTGAAGTAGCTCATGGCCCGTCGATGCTCGGTGCAGCAATTGGCGTCGTCCTGCTTTTTGTTTAGCGCTCTGCCTACGCGAAAGTGCCACCTTCAGCCACACTCTTTATGGCAAAACCAAGTAGTCCCTTGTGCTTCAGTCGATCCGCCTGAGTACTCAGGCCAGGGTTCCAAGTACGCACTGAACCAGGCAGCAATAAAGTCGAGTACAACTACGCATTGTTGCCTAGAACCGGCAATGCCAATCTCTTCTTAGCGAAGTCCAGCAACCGCTAAGAAATATGGGGGCAGCTGGAAATTCGTTGAAACATCACAAAAATCACTTTCATCGAATTAAGGAAAATACAATGACTTCTCTCATGGTCTCAATGATCGCATTTGTCTCCGGAGTAAAGAGCCGCCTCAAGGGTGAGGAGAAGGGCGCAACGATGGTGGAGTACGGCATCATGGTCGCTTTCATCGCCGTTGTCGTGATGGGTGCGGTTATCATCCTCGGCCCGCAGATTGCTGCCCTGTTCACTGGTGTATCCGCTAAACTGCCGGCCGTCCCTGCCGCCGGCTAACCAATCCACCGGGAGCGTTGGTGGCGGAAAATCCGCTACCAACGCTCTCGCCGTTCTAATTCACTCCTGGTTTGGGGAGTAATCGATGTCGGCGCTGTGGCGAAGTCCTCATTCTGGACTTAACCTTCGACCAATCACTTCCATTGCCTCGGGCCATCAGCGACTGCGGAGCCACAAGTGGGCTACTCAAATTCTTACTGGATATGCTTGGGAGACCGTCGTGAAGTCAGGTATGAAAGAAAAGGGCGCTGTAGCGGTCGAGATGGCAATTCTTCTCCCGCTACTGTTGCTGATCCTCATGGGAATCATCGAGTTCGGCCGGGTCTTTAATGTCCAGATCTCCCTGACTCAGGCGGCCCGTGAAGGCGCGCGCCACGCAGCCATCTACCACCACAAATCAGGCCTGGACGTACCGGGAACGGCACTCGGAGCAGCGCCCTCTCTCGCCGGCCTAGGTGTTGCAGTATCGGACAATGCAAGCAGCTGTTCCTCAGGCTCCGACGTCCGTGTAACGACGACCGTCAAGTTGCCTTCCATGACCGGATTTCTTGACGCCGGTTTCTTCGGTGCCCCTGGCATCTTCCCACTGAAATTGACCGGCGTAGGGGTGATGAGATGCGGCGGCTGACCCGGCGTTATCTATCGAACATAGTGTCTTCAAGCAAGGGTGCAGACTCCCAAGAGGGCGCGGCAACCATCATGGTCGCCGTGCTGATGGTGGCGCTCCTTGGTATGGCAGCTCTGGCGGTCGATGTCGGCGCCGTGTACTCGGAGAAAGCCCAAGTGCAAAATGGTGCTGACTTTTCTGCTCTAGCCATCGCCGGCGATTGCGCAAAAGACGACTGCGGCGACTATCTGGCAACCGGAAACGGACTGGCCAATGGCAACGCAAACGATAATTCCACCGGAATCGCATCAATTACATTCCCGAACGCAAATACCGTCCGGGTTGAGACGAAAACCCGAGAGGCTGGATCGGGAAAGGATCACTTTTCACTCTTCTTCGCCAGGGCATTGGGCATAGACACCGCAGACGTCGGTGCTGTGGCGGAGGCCATCTGGGGACCACCGGATGAAGGTTCCACATTGCCCTGGACAGTCAGTGAATGTGTCTTCAGGCAGTCACTGACTCCTGCGCAACTTCATGACTTAGATACAACAGGCGACTTCAGCGGCGATCCTAGTGGGACGCGTATCCTCCTCAGATACGAGGAGAAGGCGCCTGAAGTCCCGGGCTGCGGCGACGACAACGGATACATGCCAGGTGGCTTCGGTTGGCTCCAGATCGCGAGTGACTGTTCGGCCGAAATAGACATAAGCGCTGAAGTCAAAGGCCAACCCGGCAACCACTTCCCGACGGCCGCGGAGTGCGACGCCATCCTCGATGGCATCCTCGAGAAACCTGCGCTTATCCCCCTCTACGACACAGCAGTTGGAAATGGTGACAAGACCATATATACCCTCGTCGGATTCGCAGCATTTCAGGTTACCGGCTATAAGTTCGGCGGCTCGCTTGAAATTGACGATGATCTTGCGCCCGACTGCGACAAGAACTGCCGCGGGCTCCAGGGCCACTTCGTCCGTTACGTTTCCCTCGCGGAAGGAGTCGCCCCATCGGGAGGCCCCAACTTCGGTGCACTGTCGGTGTCGCTATCGAAATAGCAGTAACCACTTCACCCGTCACTAACTAAGGAGCAACTGAAGTGAAATCACGCCTACTGGGAGGCCTAGCTGCATTACTCTTAGCAGTAGTTGGAGCGATTCTCCTCTTCGTTTATGTACAAGGCGCGGCAGCCCGCGCTCAGGCTGGGCTCGAACCCGTGAATGTTCTTGTAGTCACGGAACGCGTTCCTGCAGGGACAAAGACCGCGGATCTGGCGGGCAAGGTACGCGCGGAGGCGTTGCCGAAGTCGGCAGTGCCTGACGGCGCTCTTCAAAGTTTGGATGGGCAGGACGGGAAAGTCACTGCGGCCGGCCTTGAGCCTGGAGAGCAACTGCTCGCCGTCCGTCTCGTCGATCCGCGCGATCTGCAGCCGGGAACTGTCCCTGTACCGGACGGCCTGGAAGAGCTAACGTTCCTCCTCAGCCCAGAGCGAATCATGGGAGGCCGGATTGAGGCCGGTGATACCGTCACTGTCTACTCATCATTTGAGAGCGACGCCGCGCTCCCCGCCGATTCGACAGTACCCGCCGAGATCAGGGGCTGGAGTCAGTCCACCGGACTGCTTTTCCACGACGTCCTTGTTACCGCCGTCCAGAAGGCTGCCCCTGAAACAACAAGTAACTCAGGCTCAAGCTCCACGGATAAGTCCGTCGAGATGCCGAACGGCTCAGCATTTATAACGGTCGCTAGGAGTGATGCGGACGCCGCCAAGATGGTCTTTGGCGCTGAGTTTGGTACCCTCTGGCTCGCCAAGCAAACCGACACCACGGCAAAAAGTGATCCGCCTGTTACAACCTTCGGTGGGCTGTACTGATGAGCCGCTTCGTAGCCATCACGGCCGTACGTGACTTTGAGGGACGTGTTCGTCAAGCCGTCGTGGGGGCGCTTCATGGTGAGCTGCAGACGCTTTCTCCCGAGATACTGTCAGGTGGACCCGACGATGTGTTCAAGCAACTCAGCGGGGCACCGCCGGAAGTACTTATCCTGGGCCCGGGAGTCGCCCCTGACGAAGCCTTGAAACTAGCAACTGTTTTCGATCTGCAGTATCCCGAGATCAGTCTGCTACTCATAGCAGAGCCTAGTCCGGAGTTGGTGCTACGTGCCATGCATTCGGGAATTAGGGACGTAGTCACGTCCGAGATCGGGGTTAACGACCTTCGTGTGCTTCTGGAACGGGCCTGCCTTGCATCTGCGAGCCGGCGCCGCGGAATGAGTCCAGCAGCAGAAGGGGGCCAGGACCGGGGAAGGGTGATAGCGGTGATGTCGCCGAAGGGAGGCGTCGGCAAGACCACCATAGCGACGAACTTGGCCATCGGCTTGGGCAAAGTAGCCCCGATGAGCGTAGTGATCGTCGACTTGGATCTTCAGTTCGGGGATGTAGCTTCGGGTCTCCTGCTGGAGCCAGAGCACTCGATCACTGATGCAGTCCACGGCGCTGCGGCACAGGACTCCATGGTGTTGAAGGCTTTCCTTACGGTTCATCCTGCAGGGATCTATGCATTGTGTGGACCCAGGACGCCAGCCGAGTCAGACTACATAACTGCGGACCACGTCAGCCGACTCCTCACTCAACTCGCCAGTGAATTCAAGTACGTAATCGTAGACACGGCACCTGGACTCGGCGAACATTGTCTGGCCACCCTGGAGCAGGCTACTGACGGAGTTTGGGTATGCGGAATGGACGTGCCATCTATTCGCGGCCTCCACAAGTGTTTCGGTGTCTTAAGGGAACTTCAGCTCCTGCCGCAAGGCCGTCACACCGTGCTGAATTTTGCAGATCGCAAGAGCGGGATTTCTGTACAGGACGTTGAGGCAACAATTGGCGTACCGATTGACGCAGTAATCCCCCGTTCTCGTACCCTTCCTTTCTCGACCAACCGTGGCGTCCCTGTACTCCAGAGCGGTATGAGAGATTCATCTACGAAAGGGCTGAAGAAGTTGGTGGATCGATTCGATCCCCAATGGGTTGCTTCCGCGCACAATAAACTGCACCGACGGGTGGTTGTCTCGTGAAACTTTCAGATCGTCTTTCCAGGTCAAACAGCAGGGTCGCGGATTCACCACAAGTGGGCTCCGACCCGGAGCCTTCGATAGCACCGCCGGGGGCAGCACCCCTGTCACCTTCTCCGGTTCGTGCCGTGCTCTCGACGCCGTTGTCCTCAGGCAGCGCCCCTGCATCGCCTGCTGTCGACGCCCTTGCAGGGCTCAAGCAGCGGGCTGCTCAAGCCCTGTTCGAACGTATGGGTACCCGTTTTGGTGATACGGCGTCCTCGGAAGAAAGTCTCCGCGCCACTGCCGTTGAAGAACTCTCCACAGTCATCGACCAGGAACAAGTTCCATTATCACCGGAAGAACGCCGGCGGCTTATCCGCGAAATTGCGGACGAGGTAATGGGGTATGGTCCGCTGCAGCGGCTCCTAGAAGATCCGTCCGTCACAGAAATTATGGTCAACAGATTTGATCAAATCTACGTAGAACGCAACGGGCGTCTCACACTGACCGGCGGGCGGTTCAGCTCAGATGATCACCTCAGGACCGTCATCGAGCGAATTGTGTCCCGCGTGGGTCGCCGAATCGACGAAAGCTCGCCCTTGGTGGATGCCCGTCTGGAGGACGGTTCTCGCGTCAACGCGATCATTCCCCCGCTTGCTGTTAACGGACCTTCTCTCACCATAAGAAAGTTCAGTCATGTGCCCTTGACTGTTCAGAATCTGATTGATTGGGGTTCTCTCACCCCGGAAATGGCCGAGTTACTCAGCGCGTGTGTGCGGGCGCGCCTGAACGTCATCGTTTCGGGCGGAACGGGCACGGGCAAAACGACCCTGCTGAACGTACTGTCCTCCTTCATCCCTGAGGATGACCGCATTGTGACCATAGAAGACGCCGTCGAACTGCAGATGCAACAAGAACATGTGGTCCGCTTGGAAAGTCGCCCGCCCAATATTGAGGGCAAAGGCGCCATCGCCATACGCGATCTTGTCCGCAACTCCCTTCGCATGAGGCCGGACCGGATCATCGTCGGTGAGGTTCGTGGTGGAGAGTGTCTGGACATGCTCCAGGCAATGAACACCGGCCACGACGGATCGTTGTCGACGGTCCACGCCAACTCGCCCAGAGATGCTATTGCACGTCTGGAAACCCTCGTCCTAATGGCTGGGATGGACCTGCCGCTTCGCGCCATTCGCGAGCAAGTTTCCTCAGCCGTGGACCTGATCGTCCAGGTCACCCGTCTGCGCGACGGAAGCCGCCGGGTCACCCATGTCACGGAAGTGCAAGGGATGGAAGGCGAGGTCGTAACACTGCAGGATGCGTTTCTGTTCGACTACTCCGCGGGAGTGGACGCTCAGGGTCGTTTCCTGGGGAAGCCAGTTCCCACGGGCATCCGCCCACGATTCCTTGACCGATTCTCTGAGCTTGGGATTGGGGTCTCTCCCACGATATTCGGGGCTGCATCAGTGTCTTTGGGGAGGCGATAACGGTGGACACACCTCTGGTATTTATCGTGGCTGTTGCGCTTTGCCTCGTTGCCCTTGTTTTAGTCATCTTTGTCGTCTTCAGGCCCCAGTACGGGTCAATTCCCGCCGAGCGCAGGCGCCCGACTACGCAAACGGACAAGTCCACCATGTCGAAAATGTCGCAAACTGCCGTCACGGCAGTGGACAGTGTCATCGGTGATTCCGGAGGACCATACAACCGAGAAGTGCTCTACAATGCGGGCGTGAAGATGGCGCCTGCCGACTTCACAGTAGCTGTTGCCGTTTCATCCATCCTTTTTGGCGCCTTTGGCGCCTTGCTGACACATCCCATAATCGGCATCATGCTAGGCGGCGCGACGCCATTCCTAGTAAAAGTCGGGCTCAGTGCGCTGAGGGACAGGCGGCGGGCCAAGTTTGAAGCTCAGTTGACAGACACGATCCAGATGCTCATTGGTGGTCTGCGCGTCGGGCATAGTGTTCTGCGATCAGTCGAAGCAGCAGCCCAAGAAGCTGATGCCCCTACTTCAGAGGAACTCTTGCGCATCGTCAACGAAACGCGGATCGGCAAAGACGCAAATCAAGCATTCGAAGACGTTGCCGATCGCATGGACAGCGAAGACTTTCGGTGGATTTCGCAGGCGATCCAGATCAACCGCGAAGTCGGCGGTGATCTCGCTGAAGTACTTGACCAAGTAGCAGGAACCATTCGTGAACGCAATGAGATTAAGGGCCAGATTCGATCCTTGAGTGCCGAAGGAAAGATGTCGGCCTACGTATTGATGGCCATGCCAGTTGGGGTCGCGTTCATCCTCGCAATCATCAATCCGGGCTACCTCAACGTCTTCGTGGAGCATCCAATCGGCCTCTTGATGCTCGTGGGAGGCCTGCTAATGTTCGCGGTTGGCGGGTTCTGGATGAGCCGCACCGTAAAGATCAAGTTCTAAGGGAATCGTCATGACTCCAATTGCCTGGCTACTCATTTCACTCGTCGTAGTGCCTTCGTCTTATCTCATCTGGGCGTTTGTTAGTTCAGACCGGAAAGCACTTCTGGCCGTTCAAAACAACCTGTCCCAAGGATTCGCCCAGGAAGGGAGCGTCGCGGCACGGCGCGCCCCACTCCTTCTGGACTTTTCCAAGAGACTCACGCCGACCGGTTATGAAGCCAAACTCGACAGATGGCTGTCACTGGCCGGGCGGCCGACTTCGATGCCGCTGGAAAGGGTGGTCATTGCAAAGCCTCTCCTGGCACTGGCTGGGGTGATTTTCGGCCTGATCCTCTTTTCCAAATCTCCAACGGCCCAAAACATTGCCCTGGGACTCTTCCTCACAGCACTCTTATACTTTCTACCCGACCTGTTGATCTACAACAAAGGGACTAAGCGCCAAAAAGAGATGGAGCAGGAGCTGCCCAATACTCTGGATCAGATGTTGATCTCGGTGGAGGCCGGGCTCGGCTTTGAAGCCGCCATGGCAAGAGCTGGAGGCAACGGTGGTGGCCCGCTGGCGCAGGAACTCGTGCGAACGCTCCAAGATATTCAGGTGGGTCGCCCGCGCCAAGAAGCATACCAAGCGATGGCGGATCGTTCATCCGTTCAAGATCTCCGCAGCTTCGTCAGAGCAGTGGTACAGGCAGATAAATACGGAATCGGAATAGCCAGAGTACTCCGAGCGCAGGCCAAACAGGCCAGGGTAAAGCGGCGTCAGCGAGCCGAGGAAAAGGCAATGAAACTGCCAGTCAAGGTACTTTTCCCCCTCCTCCTATGCATATTCCCGGTCCTGTTCATGGTCCTCCTCGGCCCCGCCGCCATAAAGATTCTTGAGGCCTTCACCTAGAACACACTGACAGCGCCACCCGGCGCCCCAAATACCGGACCCCCTCGGCACCCAGAACCGAGGGGGTCCGTTTGTGTGCCCGGCGCACCTATTCACAGCGCTGGCAAAGGGTAAGCAAAGGAAAAGCGCAGGAAATGGACGGCCAAGTGAGCCTTTACGCAGGGTGCTGCAAGATTCCGTCAACAGGGCATCAAGCCTTGCTAACTTCGTGATTGAGCTGGTGCAGGGCCAGCTTCCCCCACTCGCTCAGGAGTCTCAAATGCTTTCTCTCTACACGAACCTCTCAGTCCGCCTCCAGCGCAACGAAAAGGGCGCCACGGCCGTCGAATACGGCATCATGGTCGCCCTTATCGCCGTCGTCATCATCGTCGCCGTAGGTCTTTTGGGCGGCACGCTTAATGAAGCCTTCAGCAACATCCAGTGCCAGGTGGCAGGCAAGGGCGCTTTCGTCCCAGGCGTCGGCGGAGCAGACGGCGCTTGCACCACCCCGTGAGTCCCCTCACGCAATCTCATTAGAGACACCCGGCGCGCCACAAGGGCCAAGGAGTGGCGGCGGCGGCTAAGCCGCCGCCACTCTGCTTTCCCAATCACGATCTGAGGTACTGAGAGGCGCCACCATGTCCAGGACATCCGAGCGCGGGGCCGTTGCGGTCGAGTTTGCGATCGTGGCGCCCGTCCTTGTGATGCTTCTACTGGGGATCATGGAGTTCAGCCGGGCCTACAACGCGCAGGCTTCCCTCGCGGCCGCCGCCCGCGAAGGCGTCCGGGTCTTGGCCATCTCCAATGACGTAATTGCGGCACGCAAGGCAGCCAAGGACACAGCGGTCTCGCTTCAGCCACAGCTGGCGGACTCCAACATCACATTCAAGAACCTCGATTCCGGAACAGCCGCATGTTCCCCCGGCCACCGCATGTCCGTCACCATCACCTACAGCCTGAACTCCATGACGGGCATTGCAGGTCCGTTCCCCATGACGGGGAAAGGGGCCATGCTGTGCGGCGGCTGAATCGAACCAGCGCTAAAAACGACGGCGAACGCGGCGCCGTGAGCGTCATTGTCGCCTTCATGCTCGTGGCGCTTCTGGGCTTTGGTGCCATCGCCGTGGACGTAGGGATGATGTACGCCGAACGTGCCCAGCTCCGCAACGGCGCCGACGCCGCCGCGCTGGCAGTTGCCCAACGCTGCGCCGTAAGCGCCGCCGATCCCAATTGCTCTGCTACGTCCCCCTTGGCAGCCGGGCTTGCCAATGGGAATGCGACTGACGGGCTCAGCAACCTCAAATCAGTTGCCCTCAGCACGGGAGACCGCACGGTCAAGGTCACCGCGGGAGCACAGGAGGCTGGGCACAGCCCCAATGAAGTGTCGCTCTTCTTCGCCCGTGCCCTGGGAATAAATTCGGCGGAGGTCAACGCGCCGGCCTTCGTCCAGTGGGGCAGCCCTGAAAAAGGACCCGCCCCCTTCCCCATCACAGTTTCGGTCTGTCAGGTCCGCAACAAGACTGACATCATGCAGCTCCTCCAATTACACGGGAAGAACGCCAACCCGGATTGTCACTACGGGCCGTCCGGCGCTGCAGTGGAAGGAGGGTTCGGCGAACTCAAACAGGATTCCGGCCAGTGCGGCGCGATCGTCAACATTGCCACCAGCACCGCAGGCGGCGACACGGGAAACAATGCCCCGCCAAACTGCCAGGCCACGCTGAACTCGTGGGCAGCGGACATAAATGCAGGCAAGGACGTCATTATCCTGCTGCCCATCTTCAACACAGTGACCGGCACCGGAACAAATGCCGTCTTCGGGCTCACCACCTTCGCCGCGTTCAATGTCGAAGGGTGGAAAGTCGGAAACACGGGACTTCCCTACACCTTCCGCAACCGGGCCCCGGACGTACCGGCGGCCTTTGAGTGCAAGGAACCGTGCCGCGGCATCATCGGCACCTTCGTCGAATACGTTTCCCTGGCCAACGGGTTCAAGCTGGGGCCCATCAACCCGGACGGGGCAACCGTCGTCGCGTTTCAGTCACCAGTCCCAATAACCCCGTGATTTTAGAAACATAAAGGAGCATTCAGTGAAGTCACGTTTGTTGGCAGGAGTGGTGGCAGTCCTGCTGGCCATCGTCGGGGCGGTCATTGTTGTGTCCTACGCCCAGGGCGCTGACCAGCGGGCGGTCAGTGGCCTGGACCCCGTTGGAGTGCTGGTCGTCAGCAAGGCTGTGCCCGCAGGCTCATCCGTTGACACGCTCAGGACGGCCGTGGCAGTTCAACAACTGCCAGGTACCGCCGTCGCCAAGACAGCACTGAACACCTTGGATGGAGCCACCGGAAAAGTCACTGCTGCAGATCTGGTCCCGGGCGAGCAACTGTTGGCCGAGCGCCTCGTCTCCCCCGAGGAACTCAAGACATCCGGCTCGGTGCCTGTGCCTGCGGGCCTTCAGGAAGTCACTTTCCAGCTTGAACCACAGCGCGTTGTGGGCGGCCGCCTGGCACCCGGCGACAACGTTGGCATATTCATCTCCATGGCCACCGGCGGCATCGAGGCGAAGGCGGACAAGGAAACCGTCCAGCTCTCCATTCACAAAGCCCTGGTCACAGCCGTCCAGCGCGCTCCCGAGGGAGCAACCGCAAAACCGGCACCCACCGCGAGCGCAGCGGCAGAACCTGATCCCCGCGACGTGAACCTTCCCACCGGCCTGCTGATGGTCACCGTGGCCGTCAATGACATCAACGCCGGCAAGATCGTGTTTGCCGCGGAGTACGCATCCCTCTGGCTAAGCCGCGAACCCCTCGACGCAACGGACAGCGGCCCCCGGATCATGACCCGGACGGACCTCTACAAATGAGCCGCTTCGTCCTGATCACCCCGGACGTCCACTTCGATGCCCGCCTTCGCCAGGCCGTCGCCGGCGGGCTGCCAGGCGGCGTGCAAACTTTCTCCACCAGCCTGCTGCCCGCTGACCCGCACCAGCTTTTCGCCAGCCTGGACCAGGAGCAGCCCGAGGTCCTGATCCTGGGACCTGAAGTTCCGCTGGACGAGGCACTCCGTTTCGCTACCGTGCTGAACGTCAGCTTCCCGGAGCTCAGCGTGATTGTGACCGCCGAACCCGAGCCCGATTTCCTTCTCCACGCCATGCGGGCCGGTATCAAGGACATCGTCTCCCCCGATGCGGACGCCGCACAGTTGCGGGTCCTCCTCGAACGCGCCAGCCAGTCCTTTGCAAGCCGCCACCGCACAGCTGCACCCCAGCAGGCAGCCGAAAGTAACAAGGGCCTGGTCATCGGCGTCTTCTCACCCAAGGGAGGGGTGGGCAAAACCACCATTGCCACCAACATCGCCATCGGGCTGGGAAAGATCGCGCCCATGAGCGTGGTCATCGTGGACCTGGACCTCCAGTTCGGGGACGTCGCTTCCGGGCTTTACCTGGATCCCGAGCACACCGTGACGGACGCCGTATCCCCCGCAGCAAGCCAGGACTCCCTGGTCCTCAAAGCCTTCCTCGCCGTCCACCCGGGGAGCATCTACGCGCTCTGCGCTCCCCCCACCCCGGTGGACGCGGACGAGATCACCCCGGACCAGATCAGCCGGCTGCTCGAGCAACTGTCCGAGCAGTTCCAATACGTTGTGGTGGACACCGCTCCGGGCCTGCCGGAAATCGGCCTGGCGGCAATGGAAAAGTGCACCGACGTGGTGTGGGTAAGCGGCATGGACATCCCCAGCGTGCGGGGCCTGCGGTCCGGCCTCGACGTCCTCCGCCAGCTGGACATCCTCCCCGAGACCCGGCATGTGGTTCTGAACATGGCGGACGCCAAAAACGGCCTAACGGTCCAGGACATCGAATCGACCGTGGGTGCGCCCGTTGATGTCAGCATCCCTCGGTCCCGTGCCGTAGCCCTGTCCACAAACCGCGGCATCCCTGTGCTTCAGGAGCCCGTCAAGGATCCCGCAACCAAGGGGCTGAACCAGCTCGTGGAGCGCTTCAACCCTGCGTGGCGGGCCAAATCCCAGCGCAAACTGCACCGAAGGGTAGTGGTCTAAATGAAACTTTCAGAGCGCATCAGCGCCGCCCAGGCGAAAACCCAGCCGGCTGCCCAAGCAACGCCAGCGAAAGCGTCAACGCCGGCCCTCACCAAACAGCGCCAGGACGTTCCAGCCCAGCGGGTGCAGTGGTTTGAACAGACCACCGAACAACGACCGACGACGGCGGCACCGCCTGCCGCCGTCGTCACCTCCCACACTCATGCTGAAGAGACGAGGCCAAAACCCACGCAGTCCGTGGACGTGTTCGCCGCACTCAAGGAACGGGCAGCCACCGCTCTGTTCGAGCACATGGGAGCCCGTTTCAACGATTCGGCCATCACCGAACAGGAGCTGAAATCCGCTGCCCGTGATGAGCTGACGCGGATCATCGATGCAGAGCAGGTACCCCTCTCCGCGGAGGAACGCACCCGGCTGGTCCAGGACGTGGCCGACGACGTACTCGGTTACGGCCCGCTGCAGCGCCTGCTGGACGATCCGGATGTCACCGAAATCATGGTTAACCGCATGGACCAGATATATGTGGAGCGCAAAGGCCATCTCACCCTGGCGGACTCGCGTTTCAGCTCCGAGGAGCACCTGCGCAAGGTGATCGAGCGCATCGTGTCCAAGGTGGGCCGCCGCATTGATGAGTCATCGCCATTGGTGGATGCCCGCCTGGAGGATGGATCGCGTGTCAACGCCGTCATCCCGCCGCTCGCCGTGGGCGGGTCCTCACTGACAATCCGAAAGTTCAGCAAGGTACCCCTCACCGTCCGGAATCTCATCGACTTCGGCACCCTCACCCCCGAGATGGCGGAACTGCTCAATGCCTGCGTAAAGGCCAAGCTCAACATCATCGTCTCCGGCGGAACAGGAACCGGAAAGACCACGCTTTTGAACGTGCTGTCATCCTTCCTGCCGGCCAACGAGCGGATCGTCACCATCGAGGATGCGGTGGAGCTTCAGATCCAGCAGGACCACGTGGTCCGGCTGGAAAGCCGGCCTCCCAACACGGAGGGCAAAGGCGAGGTGACCATCCGCGAACTCCTCCGCAATTCACTGCGTATGCGGCCGGACCGCATTGTGGTGGGTGAAGTCCGCGGCGGCGAATCCCTGGACATGCTGCAGGCCATGAACACCGGCCACGACGGTTCACTCTCCACTGTCCACTCCAACTCACCGCGCGATGCTGTGGCACGTCTCGAAACACTGGTGCTCATGGCCGGCATGGATCTGCCGCTGCGGGCCATCCGTGAGCAGATCGCTTCAGCCGTGAACCTCATTGTGCAGATTTCGCGGCTGCGTGACGGCTCCCGGCGAATCACCCATGTGACCGAAGTCCAGGGCATGGAAGGGGACATCGTTACCCTTCAGGACGCCTTCGTGTTCGACTACTCGGCCGGTGTTGACGAACACGGACGCTTCCTGGGCAAGCCTGTAGCCACCGGCATCCGGCCGCGTTTCATTGACCGCTTCGAGGACCTGGGCATCCACGTCTCACCTGCCGTGTTCGCCACACCGGCCAGTGCTGCTCCGGCTGGTGCGAGCCCGGCCGGCGCTGGAAAGGCCTAGGACACGATGCTGATCATGGTTGGAGCCGCGCTCCTTTTCCTTGCCCCCATCATGCTGGGCTTTGTGCTGGTCCTGCCCCGGACTCCGGAGATTGCGCGGGACCGGCGCCGGCCCTACGAGGCGGATCCGCCGTCGCGCCTGACCCGGCTCGCCGATGCAACAGTAGGAGGCCTGGACCGATTTCTGGCAACCCGGAACGTGCGCCTCTACAACCGGGAGGCACTGGAAAACGCAGGCCTCCGGTTCAGCCAGACGGAATACATGGTGCTGGTCATTGCCGGCGCCATCGTGGGGGCGCTGATGGGAATAGTGATCGGCCTCCCTGCAGTCTCCGTGCTCCTGGTCATCCTGGCACCGTTCGTGGGACACCTTGTGCTCGGATTTCTTTCCGGCAAACGGCGTGCCAAGTTCGATACGCAACTCGGCGATACCCTTCAGTTGCTGTCCGGCGGCCTGCGGGCAGGCCACAGCATCCTGCGGGCCATAGATGCGGCCGCGGCCGAGTCCCAGAGCCCCACGTCCGAAGAGATGCGCCGAGTCATCACCGAGACCAGCCTGGGCCGGGATCTGCTCGCCTCCCTGACGGACACGTCGGAGCGCATGCGGAACGAAGACTTCGTGTGGATTGCCCAGGCCATCCAGATCAACCGCGAGGTGGGCGGAAATCTGGCCGAAGTACTGGACCAGGTGGGCGAAACCATCCGGGAGCGCAGCGAGATCAAGGGCCACATCAAGTCGCTCGCGGCCGAAGGCAAGTTCTCGGCCTACATCCTCATTGCCATGCCAATCGGCATCGTGTTGATGCTGATGACCGTCAACCCCGGCTACATGGACTCGATGTTTACCCACCCGCTGGGTTGGGGCATGATCGGGGCATCGGTTGTTCTTATGACCATCGGCAGCCTGTGGATGCGCAAAATCATCGATCTGAAGTTCTGAGATGCTGAGTCCCCTAGTAGTTTCCTCGCTCCTGCTGGTTTCAGTACCCATCGGCTACCTGGCGTGGTCCATTCTGTCCGTCGACCGGAGAGGACGCACTGCCACTGTTGCCATCCTGACCCGCGGACAGCACAAGACCGAAGCACAGGAAAAGAAATCTGCAGGCTTCGTGGCCGGGATCGGCTACCGGCTGACTCCCCCGGCATACGTCCGGAAACTGGACCGCCTGCTGTCGCTCGCCGGCAGGCCGCTGTCCATGCCCTTGGAAAAGGTCCTTGGAAGCAAGATCGTCCTCGGCCTGGCGGGCGGCGCGCTCGGGATCTACCTGACAGCCATCGGCAGCACGCCCATGATGAAGCTCGCCGGCATTTTCCTGCTCTTCCTCGGCTACTTCATCCCGGACCTGATGCTCTACAGCAAAGGCATGGAGCGCCAGAAGGCCATGCAGCTGGAACTGGCCAACACGCTCGACCAGATGCTGATCTCGGTTGAGGCCGGCCTGGGTTTCGAGGGGGCCATGGCCCGCGCCGGCGAAAACGGCAAGGGGCCCCTGGCGGAGGAACTGGTCCGCACCCTGCAGGACATGCAGGTGGGCCGCAGCCGCCGCGAGTCGTACCAGGCACTGGCGGAGCGGACCAACATCCCCGAGCTGCGAAGCTTCGTCCAAGCCGTGGTTCAGGCGGACACTTACGGCATCGCCATCAGCAGGGTGCTGCGCATCCAAGCAAAGGTCATGAGGGTAAAGCGCCGCCAGCGGGCCGAAGAAAAAGCGATGAAACTCCCGGTTATGATCCTCTTTCCACTGCTGTTCTTTATCTTCCCTGTCCTGTTCATCGCAATTCTTGGCCCTGCGGTTATCAACACCGTTGTCACATTCAGTGGCCAGTGATTGCCCAAACGCAAGGCGGCAAGGATGACTCAAGGTTTCCACAGGATCTACTAAAAGCAGACTCTGGACTAACTACAGGAAGTAGCCTTGAAGCATGGACAGTCCAAGACTCACCTCCAGCAGCGGGGGTGTTCCCGCCCAGCCATTGGCAGCGGGCAACGTTGCGGACCCGGTTGCAGGCCTCCCCGCACCGGCTGCCCCGGAATCACGGTGGGTGGAACCGGAGATCCTGGCAGAGCTGGAAGAAGAACTCGACGGCGCCCAGCTCGCCCAGGCATTCGCCCGCGACTACGCCGCCCTCTGGGACCAGCGCTTCAACAAACTCTCGGCCGCGGTGGACATTCAGGACCGCCCCGCGTCCCTGGATGCCGTCATCAGCCTGCGCATCGCCTCCGCCATGGTGGGGGGAATCCGGTTAGCTGTCCTGGCCCAGGCCCTGGAGGACGCCGTCCGTAGCGGCGACTTCCGCCAGGGCCAGGCCCTCCTGGAGCGCGTGGGCGAGCACGGCGTGCACACCGTTTCAGAACTCCAGAGCAGCTACATCCTGAAAGACAGTTAGGGCCAGTCCGGCAGATCCGTCCGCTTCGGTGCAAGCCGGTAGCCCACGCCCCGCACTGTCTGCAGCCAGCGCGGCGACTGCGGATCCTCCCGGAGCTTGCGGCGGAGGTTCCCGATATGCACTTCCACCGCCCGCTCGTCGGCTTCGCTGATGTAGGCATCGGGCTCATACATATCACCGCGCACAGCCCGCACCAGATCTGACCTGGTAGACACGGCACCCTCGCCGCGGAGCAAGGTATGAAGCAGATCGAATTCGCTGCGCGTGAGCCCAAGGTTCGCCTCACCGATCACTACTGTGCGGGTCCGGTAGTTCAGCTCGAGGCCGTTGTGGTGCAGGACGCCGGTCTGAACCAACGAGGCCGGCGCGGCCGGAGCCACAGCCCATGCTGCAGCGGGCTGGTGCGGCCGGCCGATGTCGTGGCGCGGCCTGCGCATCATGGCGGCGACCCTCGCCCGGAGTTCACGCGGCCTGAAGGGTTTGGCGATGTAGTCATCGGCGCCCGCGTTCAGCGCCGAGAGCAGATCCGGCTCCTCGGTCCTGCCCGTCAGCATCACCACGTAGGCATCACTGAATGACCGGATACGACGCAGGACCTCAAAACCGTCAATGTCCGGAAGGCCGATATCGAGAGTGACCACCTGTGCCTTGTTGTCCCTGACAACCTGCACGCCTTCCCGCCCATCGGCCGCGGTATGGACCTCGAATCCGGACTGCCGCAATACTCCCTCAAGGAGGTTACGGATGTCCGCGTCGTCTTCAATTACTACTGCTACCCCAAGATCTTCCATTACGTTCCCTGTGTGCCAGGTGGAAGAGGCCCCCATCAGCCCAGCGCTAATCCCCTCAACCACTCCAACTCTGTATACCGTACAAGGCAAAACGGGAGATGACACTTCTATTTGTGTTTGGGTGTGAAAAGTCAATAACTATGACACGGGTTACACATTGGGAATCGATGGCCGGATCTCGAAGCCCCTTCCCAGGAATTCACTGACGCCACGCACAAGATGTGGTTGTCTAAGGCAATGGGACTCTTCCGAAAGAATGCATCAGTGACCGCCGCGCCGCCTGAAACGGCCGGACCTACCTTTACCGAGCCGAATGAAGCCGAGGTCCGCTGGATGGAAGGGCATCTCCAGTTCATCGCCGCCCAACAGGTCGACCTCAATGACTCAAGTCAAATAGGTGAGTTCTACGAGCGGGTCCTGAACTCCTGGTTGAGCGACCCGGAGGAATCACGGACGGACCCGAGCGACTTCATCAACCTTCTCGGCACGGCTTTCGGCGAATGCTTGGTGAGGCAAACTTCCCTGCGATGGGTAGTGGCCTCCGACGAACTGGCTACCGAACTGGCCGTTCACGATGACCGGAGTGATCTTCTGGTGTATCCCGCCAATGCTGTTGCCAAACGCTGGACGGAAAGGCAATCAGGGGACTTCATTCCCGGCATGACGCAGGACATCGTCATGCGCCTCAGCCAGAATCAGTACGCGCCGCCTGACCACGCTTAGTGCTGCCGCACGGCCCTGGTCAGCTCGGCCCTTGCCAGCATCTCGCCCTCGGACGGGTAAGCCACTTCCTCCAGCACCAGCGGATGGGGTGCGGCCAGGATGGACTTGGCGTCCCGCTTTTGGGCCAGCAGCCGCTCGTGCAGCCACCCGGGCTCCTCGATGCCCTCCCCCACATACAGGGCGGAACCCACCAGGGCCCGGACCATGTTGTGGCAGAAGGCGTCGGCCTGGACGGTGGCCACAATGACCCCGTCCTCGCTGCGGGAAAACTCGAAACGCTGCAGCTCGCGGATGGTGGTGGCGCCTTCACGCGGCTTGCAGAACGAAAGGAAGTTCTGCAGGCCCAGCAGCTGGGAGGCGCCCTCGTTCAGCAACGAGACGTCCAGCGGGTTCGGGTGCCACAGCGTGAAGTAGCGTTCCAGTGGGTCCCACAGGGCGGGGCCGTCCGCGATGCGGTAACTGTAGCGCCGCCACAACGCGGAGAACCGGGCGTCGAAGCCAACAGGTGCCAGGGACACCATGTGCACCTCGATGGCACCGGTCAACTCCCCCAGCCCCCTGCTCAACGCACCCCGCAGACGGCGTAACAGCGCGACGGCGGGATCGAGTTCGTGCCCGCGCGGCAGTCCCAGCCACTCGGCCTCGCTCAGGTCCACGTGGACCACCTGGCCGCGGGCGTGCACTCCGGCGTCGGTCCGCCCTGCCACCGTCACCCGGATCGGCCGGCGCAGCAGGAGAGCCAGCGCCTCCTCCAGCACGCCCTGAACGGTCCGCAGGCCCGGCTGCACTGCCCACCCGCTGAAGGGTCCGCCGTCGTACGACAAATCAAGCCGGACACGCAAAAACCCGCCGCCCCTGGTAAAGGGGGCAGCGGGTTTTTGGTCGTTCATAGAACAAGTCTATGCGAAGGAATCAGCGAACTACTTCGCGTCCTTCTCCTTGGCAGCGGGAGCCTCAGCAGCTTCCTCGGCCGGTGCTTCCTCAGCGGCCGGAGCCTCTTCGGTAGCAGCTTCGGTCTCGGCAGGAGCCTCAGCAGCTTCGGTCTCAGCAACCTCAGCCTCGGGAGCCTCTTCTGCAACCGGAGCGGCAGCAGCAGCTTCCTTCTTGTCGGCGTCGCGCTTTGCAGCAGTTGTAGCCTCGGCTACAACGGCCTGCTTGGCGGAAACCGGCTCGAGGACCAGTTCGATGACAGCCATGGGAGCGTTGTCGCCCTTACGGTTGCCGATCTTGGTGATGCGGGTGTAGCCGCCGTCGCGGTTCTCCACGGCCGTGGCAATGTCGGTGAACAGCTCGTGGACGATGCCCTTGTTGCTGATCAGGCCGAGCACGCGACGGCGTGAAGCCAGGTCGCCGCGCTTGGCGAAGGTCACGAGGCGCTCGGCGTACGGCTTGAGCCGCTTGGCCTTGGTCACCGTGGTGGTGATCCGCTTGTGCTCGAACAGTGCTGCTGCCAGGTTCGCGAGCATAAGACGCTCGTGAGCCGGGCCGCCTCCGAGGCGCGGACCCTTAGTGGGGGTAGGCATAATTGTTTCTCCTCATTTGGAAGCCGGTGGTGGGCACACCATGGTGCCCGCCGGCCAAGATCTGTTTTAGAGTTCGTCGTCGCCGAAGTCGGCGTCGTTCTCTTCAATTGCTGCGGCGCGTGCTGCGAGGTCAAAACCGGGAGGCGAGTCCTTGAGGGACAGGCCCAGTTCAACCAGCTTTGCCTTGACCTCGTCAATGGACTTCGCACCGAAGTTACGGATGTCCATCAGGTCAGCCTCGGAGCGGGCTACGAGTTCACCCACGGTGTGGATGCCCTCACGCTTGAGGCAGTTGTAGGAACGGACTGTGAGGTCCAGATCCTCGATCGGCAGTGCCATGTCCGCTGCCAGGGCAGCGTCCGTCGGCGACGGGCCAATCTCGATACCTTCAGCTGCGGTGTTCAGCTCGCGGGCCAGACCGAACAGTTCCACCAGGGTGGTACCTGCCGAAGCAACGGCATCGCGCGGGGCGATGGCCTGCTTGGTCTCGACGTCGACAATGAGCTTGTCGAAGTCAGTGCGCTGCTCAACACGGGTTGCTTCCACGCGGAAAGTAACCTTCAGCACCGGCGAGTAGATCGAGTCGACCGGGATACGGCCGATCTCGGAATCGCCGGACTTGTTCTGAGCTGCCGAAACGTAGCCGCGGCCGCGCTCGATGGTCAGTTCGAGTTCGAACTTGCCCTTCGAGTTCAGGGTGGCAATGTGCAGATCCGGGTTGTGGAATTCGACGCCGGCCGGCGGAGCGATGTCCGCGGCGGTGACGACTCCGGGGCCCTGCTTGCGCAGGTAAGCAACAACCGGCTCATCGTGCTCGGAGGAGACCGACAGGCTCTTGATGTTCAGGATGATCTCAGTGACATCTTCCTTGACACCGGGAACCGTGGTGAACTCGTGCAGCACGCCATCGATTCGGATGCTGGTGACAGCAGCGCCGGGGATGGAGGAGAGCAGGGTACGGCGGAGGGAGTTTCCGAGTGTGTAGCCGAAGCCCGGTTCCAGCGGTTCAATGATGAAACGCGAGCGGTTTTCGGAGACGACCTCTTCGGAGAGGGTGGGGCGCTGTGCAATGAGCACTTAGGTTTCCTTTCGGCGAGCATCCGCTATATGACGCAACACAGGTGGTGGAAAAGCGGTCTGAAGACTTAACGCGGCTGGGCTTGCCCGGACCGTCGACGGTCCGGGCAAGCTCGCAGCTGCGGGTAAAGCCTTAGACGCGGCGGCGCTTCGGCGGGCGGCAGCCGTTGTGCGCTGCGGGGGTGACGTCCTGGATGGAGCCAACCTCCAGGCCAGCGGCCTGCAGCGAGCGGATTGCGGTCTCGCGGCCTGAACCCGGTCCCTTGACGAAGACGTCAACCTTGCGCATGCCGTGCTCCTGGGCACGCTTGGCAGCAGCTTCGGCAGCCATCTGGGCAGCGAACGGGGTGGATTTACGCGAGCCCTTGAAGCCGACCTCACCTGAGGAAGCCCAAGAGATAACAGCGCCGTTCGGGTCCGTGATGGACACGATGGTGTTGTTAAACGTGCTCTTGATGTGCGCCTGGCCCAGCGCGATATTCTTTTTGTCCTTCTTACGCGGCTTGCGAACCGCGCCACGAGTCTTCGGGGGCATTTTTTCTCCTACAGAAAGTTATTGGGGAGCCGGTTAATCCCGAGGGATTTAACGGGCCTTCTTCTTGCCGGCCACGGTACGCTTCGGGCCCTTGCGGGTACGTGCGTTCGTCTTCGTACGCTGTCCGCGTACTGGCAGGCCCTTGCGATGGCGGATACCTTCGTAGCTGCCGATTTCAACCTTGCGGCGGATATCTGCTGCTACTTCGCGGCGAAGGTCACCCTCAACCTTGTAGTTGCCTTCAATGTAGTCACGAAGTTCCACCAGCTGGGAGTCAGTGAGGTCCTTGACGCGGACGTCAGCACTGATGCCAGTGGCAGCCAGGGTTTCGTGTGCACGGGTCTTGCCCACGCCGTAGATGTAAGTAAGCGCAATTTCCAACCGCTTTTCGCGGGGAATGTCTACGCCAGCGAGACGAGCCATAGAGGCAGTGCTCCTTGAATAAACCGGAGGTCGTAGGCAGTACACCCGCACGTTCTGTGCGGCCCCAGCCTCCGACCGGGGGTTAGCTGTCCGGGCTCATGCGTCCCAATTCAGCTTGTGCTGCCTTTTATTTACTTGCGTGGGTTAGCAACCCAGGATTTCCCTCGGGAGGGAAATTAGCCCTGGCGCTGCTTGTGGCGCGGGTTCTCGCAGATCACCATGACCCGGCCATTACGGCGGATCACTTTGCACTTTTCGCAGATCTGCTTGACGCTCGGCTTGACCTTCATGGCATTCCTTTGCGTGTGGCAGTTGGTCAACTGGAGCGGCCTTCAGCTCATGCTGAGGCTGCCCAGAATTTACTTGTAGCGGTAGACGATACGACCCCGAGTGAGGTCATACGGGCTCAGTTCCACCACTACCCGGTCCTCAGGGAGAATCCTGATGTAGTGCTGGCGCATCTTGCCTGAGATGTGCGCAAGTACGATGTGCTTGTTGGTCAGCTCAACGCGAAACATCGCGTTAGGCAGCGCCTCAGTCACAACGCCCTCGATCTCAATGACCCCGTCCTTCTTGGCCATACCCTCCGCTAACTGTTGTTGCCGCGGCCCAGCCGGATTGCACCGGACATGACCACGAACGTTTTTGTTGGATCGGTTGTCACCTCTGGCCCCAAACAGGGCACAGCAGGGCAGACAACCAACAAGCAACATTACCCTTTATCCGCGGAAATGTTAAATCGAGAATGGTAACCTACATCCCGCCGAACGCACCATATTCGCCCGCAGGAGTGCTCACCGCCTCCGCACTCGCCACCCCGTCAAGGATGGCCAGGCGTACGACGTCGGCTGCCGCGCTCTGCAGGGTAATCAGACTCACCTGCCGCGCAGTTTCACTACTCCGGTCAAGAGTGACGGTGCCCGTCGCCAGGCAAAAGACCACGTCCCCATCCGCCAACGTATGGCTCGGATTCAGAGCCCGCGCAATACCAGCCTGAGCCGCGGACGCCGTCCGCTTGCACTCCGCCACATCAAGGACGGCGTTTGTAGCAACTACAACAAGCGTGGTGTTCAGCCCTGGTGCCGCCTCCCGGTCGGCAGGTTCCGGAGCCCGGAAGCGCGCGTCTAAGGGAGGCACGACCGAGCGCGCGGAGGGCTGCGGCTCCTGCCGACCGTCCGCGACAGGAAGGCCAAGAGCATTGACCACAGCCAGCGCCCCAACAACCACGCCGTTCTCAAGCGTGACCGAGGCCGTGCCCACGCCGCCTTTGTAGGTCCTGGCGATGAGCGCCCCGGTGCCGGCTCCCACGTTGCCGCGTTCGACGTCGGCCCCTTCCTCTTGCGCAGCGGCGGCGGCGGTTGCCGCGTAGCCCATGTCCGCCGTCGGGCGCGCTGAGAAGTCGCCGCCGCGGCCCAGGTCGAAGATGGCGGCAGCCGGAACGATGGGCACCACTCCCCCGGGCACAGCGAAGCCCCGGCCGTTTTCCTCGCACCACTGCTGGGCTCCACCGGCGGAGGCCAGTCCGTAGGCGCTGCCGCCGGTGAGGACAACGGCGTCCACCGTGGCCACGAGGGTGCTGGGGTCCAGGGCATCGGTCTCGTGGGTGGCGGGCCCTCCCCCGGCTACGTCCACCGAGCCCACCGTGCCAGGCGGCGGCAGCACCACCGTCACGCCGGTCAGCCAGCCGTCCCCGGTTCTGCCGGCGTGGCCTACGCGTATCCCCTGCACGTCCGTGATTGCTCCCATGGCTCCCATTGTGCCCTGCGGATAACTGAGGGCCGGCTCCCACTCGTTCGGCGACCCGCGGGAGCAACTCCGGCCCGCCAAACAAACACCGTGTAATACTGCAGGCAACACGGCGTTAACGGGCAAGGAAGCCTCGGCGAACAATCCTCTGACGAGGGCTTGTACGGGATTCTGCCCACCAACCTTGTGGTGAAGTGAAGCCAGATCCCCACGCCCATCTGCCTGCACTATCCAGGCCCGGATCCGTTAGAGACCGAATGACAAGACAACTGGCCAACAGGCCACCCGCCATCACGGACGCCGGCGCCACCCCGCCGCCGCGGCCCAGATGGTCCAACAGATCGCGCCGGGACTTTGTGGTTTTCCTGGCGCTTGCCCTGCCCAACCTGCTGCTGATCGCGGTGTTCACGTACCTTCCGCTGATCAACAACATCTACTACTCCACGCTGAACTGGACGCTGGGCTCCGCCTCGGCCACCGTCGTCGGGCTGGAAAACTACGTCACGTTCTTCACCAGCACGGATGCCCCGCGGGTCCTTGGCACCACGGCGATCTTCACCCTCTTCACCGTGGGCGGGTCCATGGTGCTGGGCCTGCTCGTGGCGCTGGCGCTGAACAGCCGGGGCCGGGGAACTACCTTCGCCCGCGCCGCCGTGTTCGCCCCGTATGTCCTCTCCGGAGTCGGCGTCGGCCTGGTCTGGCTGTTCATCTTCGACCCCGGCTACGGCGTGCTGTCCTGGATCCTGCGCGGGCTGGGGCAGACAAGCCCGCAGTGGATCAATGATCCGGAGCTCTCGCTGGTGATGGTCATTGTGGTGTACGTCTGGAAGAACCTCGGCTACTGCGCCGTGGTGTTCCTGGCCGGGCTGCAGTCGCTGCCGCAGGATGTGCTGGAAGCGGCATCGCTGGACGGTGCCGGAAACTACCGGCGGTTCCTCAGCATCTCCCTGCCGCTGCTCTCGCCCACCACGTTCTTCCTGCTGATCACCACCATGCTCAGCTCACTCCAGGCGTTCGACCTGATCCGCATCATGACCCCGCTGGGCAACGGCACCAGCACGCTGATCTACGAGGCCTACCTGCAGGCCTTCGGCGCGTACAACCGTGCCGGTTACTCGGCCGCGATCTCGGTGATCCTCTTCGCGATCCTGCTGGTCATCACGGTGCTGCAGCTCCGCTTTGTGGAACGGAAGGTGCACTACTCATGAGCGCTCCCTTGCTTCCGCCCGCGCCCCTCACCGGCCCGCCGCCGTCGCCCGTTGACGCGTCCGACGGCGGGCGCCCGCCTCGGGCGTTCAGCCGCGCCAACCTGACGGCCACCCTTGTGGGCGGCTACCTGCCGCTGGCCGTCGCGGTCCTGGTGGTCTTCCTGCCGCTGCTGTGGATGGTGCTGAGCTCCTTCAAGCAGCCCGGCGAGATCGTCACCCTGGACCTCAACGTGCTGCCGGAGACCCTCAACCCGGAGAACTACAAGGTGGCCATGACCACCGTGCCGTTCGGCCAGTTCTTCCTGAACAGCACCATCGTCACCATCGTTGGCGGCGGCATCAAGGTCCTGCTGGCCATCCTCACCGCGTACGCCCTGGTGTTTGTCCGGTTCCCGTTCAAGAACCTGATCTTCATCCTGATCCTGGTGGCCCTGATGGTGCCCGCGCAGCTTTCCATCCTGCCCAACTACATCCTCATCGCGGGGATGGGCGGCAAAAACACCCTCTGGGGAATCATCCTCCCTGGCCTGGGCACAGCGTTTGGCACGTTCCTGCTGCGGCAACACTTCCTGACCCTGCCGGCCTCCATCCTGGAATCCGCCGAGATTGACGGCGCAGGGCATTGGCGCCGCCTGTGGCAAATTGTGGTGCCCGTATCCCTGCCCTCCATCGCCACGGTGGCGCTGGTGACCGTGGTCAGCGAGTGGAACGAATACATCTGGCCGCTGATCATCACGGACAAACCGGAAAGCATGACCCTTCCTGTCGGCCTGACCCTGCTGCAGAACTCCGAGGGTAACGGCGCGGGCTGGGGCATCATGATGGCCGGTGCCGTCCTGGTGATCCTGCCCATCCTCGTGGTGTTCGCCATGCTGCAGCGCTACATCGTGGCCGGCCTGACCCAGGGCAGCGTCACGGGCTAGGCATCGCCGGCCCTCCACTGATTTTTTTCACCGCATCCAGCACCACCGAGGTACCAACCGAAAGGCACCACCATGGCAATGAATCTTGACCGCAGGCTCTTCCTCTCGCTCGCCGGGGCCGGCGCAGGTGCGGCAGCACTCAGCGCCTGCGGCGGGCCATCCACGGGCGGCGGCACCGCCACCACAGCCGCCGCCGCCATCGACTTTGAGGGCGTCACACCGGCCGCTTCCATCGATTTCTGGTCCAACCACCCGGGCAAGTCCCAGGAAGTGGAAAAGGCCACCATCGAGAAGTTCCACGCCAAATACCCTGACATCAAGGTCAACCTCGTCACCGCCGGTGCCAACTACGAGGAAATCGCCCAGAAGTTCCAGACCGCGCAGGCCGCCAAGTCCGGCCTCCCGGCCCTGGTTGTCCTCTCAGACGTGTGGTGGTTCCGCTACTACCTGAACGAGAACATCATTCCGCTGGATTCGCTGATCAAGAAGCTGGACGTCAAGCTGGATGATTTCCGGACCTCGCTGGTGGATGACTACAAGTACGACAACAAGCAGTGGGCCCTCCCCTACGGCCGGTCCACCCCGCTGTTCTACTACAACAAGGACCACTTCGCCGCCGCCGGCCTGCCGGACCGTGCACCCGCCACGTGGCAGGAATTCGCCGAGTGGGCACCCAAGCTGAAGGCAAGCTCCGGAGCACAGTACGCGTTTATGTATCCCGCCCTGGCCGGCTACGCAGGCTGGACCCTGCAGAACAACCTCTGGGGCGAAGGCGGCGGCTGGTCCAAGGACTGGGAAATCACCTGCGACTCCCCCGAATCCGTCAAGGCACTCCAGGCGGCGCAGGACTCGGTGTACAAGGATGCGTGGGCCGGCGTTTCCTCCAAGGAGTCCGCTGACGACTTCGCTGCAGGACTCGCCTCGGCAACCCTGTCCTCCACCGGGTCCCTGATCGGCATCCTGAAGTCCGCCTCGTTCAACGTAGGCGTCGGATTCCTCCCGGGCGGCTCCAAGGAAACCACCGGAGTCTGCCCCACCGGCGGCGCCGGCCTTGGCATCCCCAGCGGAGTCAGCAAGGAACAGCAGCTGGCCGCCGCGATGTACCTGCAGTTCGCCACGGAGCCGGAAAACACCGCCGCGTTCTCGGCCGCCACCGGCTACATGCCCACCCGCAAGTCCGCGGACATGACCGCCGTGCTGGCCAAGACCCCGCAGATCAAGACCGCCATGGACCAGCTCGCCGTCACCAAGGTCCAGGACAACGCCCGCGCGTTCCTGCCCGGCGCCGATCAGGAGATGGCCAAGGCCGCCGCCAAGATCCTCACCCAGCAGGGCGACGTCAAATCCACCATGACCGAGCTGAAGACCACCCTTGAGGGCCTGTACACGAAGGACGTCAAGCCCAAGCTCAAGGCCTGATCTTCCCGCCGCTTCGACTCGACGCGCAAAGTCAGCCGGGACACGAAAAATCCCTGGCGTCACCCGGATTCGGGTGACGCCAGGGATTTTCTGTGTGGCTGGGGTGTTTGCGCATCGACAGCGCGCCGGTGGGACCTGCGCAGGGCGCCGGTGTGGCCTAAGGAACCAGGACCTACGGAATCGGCACAGGCACGACGCCGAGCGGCACCAGGTGCTCCGCACCGCCGTCGGGGGCTGACAGTACCCAGATCCCCTTTTCATGGACGGCCACTGAGTGCTCCCACTGGCAGGAACGCTTGCCGTCGGTGGTCACCACGGTCCAGTCGTCGTCGAGCACTGCCGTTTCGATGCTGCCGCGGACCAGCATGGGCTCAATGGCGAGGCAAAGTCCGGGCTTGATCCTGGGGCCGCGGTGGCTGGTGCGGTAGTTCAAGACATCCGGGGCCATGTGCATTTCGGAGCCGATACCGTGGCCCACGTAATCCTCCAGGATGCCCAACGGCTTGCCCGGCACCGAGGACACGTAGTCGTCGATGGCCGCGCCGATATCGCCCACATGGGTTCCGGTGGCCAGCGCCGCGATGCCGTGCCACATGGCCGCCTGGGTGACGTCGGAGAGCCGCTGGTCCTCGGGGTCAACCGTGCCCACAATGACAGTCCGCGCCGAGTCCGAATGCCAGCCGTCCACAATGGCGCCGCCGTCGATCGAGATGATGTCGCCGTCGTTCAGGACCTTGCCGCCCGGGATGCCGTGCACAACTTCCTCGTTCACTGACGTGCAGATCGTGGCGGGGAAGCCGTGGTAGCCCAGGAAGTTGGATTTGGCGCCTGCCTCGTTCAGCACGGCGGCGAAGGCCTCGTCCAGCTGCTTGGTGGTCACTCCGGGCGCCGCCGCTGCCTGGGCGGCGTCCAGCGCGCGGCTCAGGACCAGGCCTGCCTCGTGCATGGTGCGCATCTGGGCGTTGGTCTTGTATTCGATACGGGGCTGGCCGAATGCCATGGTGCGTCCTTCTTTCAAATGGCTGAGGCTCCTCCCAAATGCCGGGAGGAGCCTCGAAGATCTTTGCCTGGGTCAGGCGGCCTGGGCCGACTTGATGGCGTTCATGACGCGGTCGGTGACCTCGTCGATGGCGCCGATCCCATCCACCTGGGTGAGGATGCCGCGCTCGGCGTACTTGGCCACAACGGCTTCGGTCTGCTCGTGGTAGAGGTCCAGCCGGTGCCTGATGACGGCTTCATTGTCGTCGCTCCGGCCGGTTTCCTTCGCACGGCCCAGAAGGCGGTGGACCAGTTCCTCGTCGTCGGCTGTCAGCTGCAGGACGACGTCGAGCTTCTCTTCGCTGTTGGCGAGAATCCCGTCGAGGTAGTCAACCTGCGCAGTGGTGCGCGGGTAGCCGTCCAGGAGGAAGCCGGTTTCGACGTCGGACTCGCTGAGGCGGTCGCGGACCATCTTGTTGGTCACGCTGTCCGGAACGAAGTCGCCGGCGTCCATGTATTTCTTCGCTTCGATGCCAAGGGGCGTCTCGCCCTTGACGTTGGCGCGGAAGATGTCACCGGTGGAGATGGCCACGACGCCGAGGCGTTCGGAAATGCGTTCCGCCTGCGTTCCTTTTCCCGAGCCGGGAGGTCCAATAATCAACATTTTCGTCATCGCAAAAGCCCTTCGTAGTGACGTTGCTGTAGTTGCGCGTCTATTTGCTTGACGGTTTCAAGGCCAACGCCCACCATGATCAGGATCGAGGTGCCACCGAACGGGAAGTTCTGGTTCGCGTTGATAAGTACCAGTGCCACCAGCGGAATCAGCGCCACGAAGCCCAGGTACAGGGCGCCGGGGAGCGTGATCCGGGAGAGCACGTACTGCAGGTAATCCGCCGTCGGTTTGCCGGCACGGATACCCGGGATGAAACCGCCGTACTTCTTCATGTTGTCCGAGACCTCTTCAGGGTTGAAGGTGATCGCGACGTAGAAGTAGGTGAAGAACACGATCATGGCGAAGTACAGCGCCATGTATATCGGGTGGTCTCCTCGGGTCAGGTTGTTGTTGATCCACTCAACCCAGGGCTGCAGCGGCTCGCCGGCCCTGGGCTGGTTGAACTGTGAGATCAGCCCCGGCAGGTAAAGCATGGAGGATGCGAAGATCACGGGGATCACGCCTGCCATGTTCACCTTGATGGGGATGTAGGTGCTGGTGCCGCCCACGGTGCGGCGTCCGATCATGCGCTTGGCATACTGCACCGGGACACGGCGCTGGGACTGCTCCACGAACACCACGAGGCCCACGGTCACCAGGCCGATGGCCAGGACCATGAAGAAGGTACCCGGACCCTGCGAGCTCCAGATGGCGCCCAGGGAGGTGGGGAAGGTCGCCGCGATGGAGGTGAAGATGAGCAGCGACATGCCGTTGCCCACACCCTTCTCGGTGACGAGTTCGCCCATCCACATGATGAGCCCAGTGCCTGCAGTGAGAGTGATGATCAGCAGGATGGTGGTGATCACGCTGCTGTCAGGGATGATCGGCAGCGCACAGCCCGGCAGCAGCTGTCCTGAACGGGCCAGCGACACCAGCGTCGTTGCGTTCAGCAGCCCCAGTGCGATGGTGAGGTACCGAGTGTACTGGGTGAGCTTGGACTGCCCGGAGGCGCCCTCCTCGTACAGCTGCTGGAACCGGGGAATGACCACCCGGAGCAGCTGCACAATGATGCTGGCCGTGATGTACGGCATGATGCCCAGGGCGAAGATGGACACCTGAAGCAACGCACCGCCGCTGAACAGGTTGACGAGCTGGTAGAGCCCGCCTGCCGTCTGACCGCTGGACAAGCATTGCTGGACATTCTGGTAATTCACCCCAGGCGAGGGGATGAAGGCACCCAAGCGGAAGATGGTGATGATTCCCAGCGTGAACAACAACTTGCGTCGTAGATCAGGCGTGCGAAAGGCCCGGCCAAATGCGCTAAGCACGCGTCCTCCTGAGTTGTAAATAAGCGTGGTGTGATGGGGATCAATAATCCCAACAACCGAGTCTAACGGGTGGATGTGTCCTGCGAATAATCCGCAGGCCGTCCCGCGCGCGCGTCGGCCGGGAATTCATAGTGCGGGGATGTGAAAAAACTCCCGGGACACAGGGCCTTTGGGGCCCCGCATCCCGGGAGTTCCACAACGGGCTTCAGCCCACCGTCTCCTAGAGAGCGGTGGTGCTTCCGCCTGCTGCTGCAATCTTTTCTGCGGCGCTGGCCGAGAATGCGTGGGCGGTGACGTCAACCTTGACGGTGATGTCGCCGGTGCCAAGCACCTTGACGGGCTGGTTCTTGCGAACGGCACCCTTTTCGACCAGGTTCTCCACGGTGACTGCGCCACCTTCCGGGAACAGCTCGTTGAGCTTGTCCAGGTTTACAACCTGGAACTCAACCCGGAACGGGTTCTTGAAGCCGCGCAGCTTCGGCAGGCGCATGTGCAGCGGCAGCTGGCCGCCGGCAAAGCCAGCCTTGATCTGGTAGCGGGCCTTCGTACCCTTGGTACCGCGGCCGGCGGTCTTACCCTTGGAACCTTCACCACGACCAACGCGGGTCTTGGCGGTCTTGGCACCCGGGGCGGGACGCAGGTGGTGAACCTTCAGGGCGTTCTGCTTTTCAGCGTTGGCGCCCTGTGCCTTCTCAGCAGTGTTCTTCTCTGCCATTTACTTCGCCTCCTCTACCTTTACCAGGTGCGGAACCGTGTTGAGCATTCCAACAGTCACGGCGTCGGCGGTGCGGACAACGGTGTGTCCGATCCGCTTCAGGCCGAGTGACCGGAGGGTGTCGCGCTGGTTCTGCTTGCCGCCAATGGCGGACTTGATCTGTGTGATCTCCAACTGCAGGTCGGAGGGAAACAGGTTCTTAGCCATGACTTAGACACCTGCCTTCTGGTTCAGGAGAGCCTTCACCATTGCCGGCGGAGCAACCTCGTCGAGGGGCAGGCCGCGGCGTGCTGCCACTGCTGCCGGCTCTTCGAGGCGCTTCAGGGCATCAACGGTCGCGTGAACGATGTTGATGGCGTTTGAGGAACCGAGCGACTTGGAGAGGATGTCGTGGATGCCCACGCACTCCAGTACTGCACGGACCGGACCACCGGCGATAACACCGGTACCGGCGGAAGCCGGACGCAGCATTACGACGCCGGCAGCAGCCTCACCCTGAACGCGGTGCGGAATGGTGTTGCCGATGCGGGGAACGCGGAAGAAGGACTTCTTAGCTTCTTCAACGCCCTTCGCGATTGCGGCGGGAACTTCCTTAGCCTTGCCATAGCCAACGCCGACCATACCGTTGCCGTCACCAACGACGACCAGGGCGGTGAAGCTGAAGCGACGACCACCCTTGACCACCTTGGAAACGCGGTTGATGGTGACAACGCGCTCAATGAACTGGCTCTTCTCAGCTTCACGGCCGCCGTCGCGGCCGCCACGGCCACCACGGTCGCCGCGGCCCTGGCCACGGTCTCCACGCTCGCCACGACGAGCGCCACCACGGCGGTCGTCTGCGGCAGCGGGAGCAGTGGTCTCAGTGGCCGGAGCAGCTACGGCTTCAGTCGCCTTCTGATCTGCAGACACAGTGTCCTTTTCCTTGTTTGCTTCCGTCACAGTGACAGCCCACCTTCACGTGCACCGTCAGCGACGGCGGCGATCCGGCCGTGGTACTTGTTACCACCGCGGTCGAAGACAACAGCTTCGATACCGGCAGCCTTCGCACGCTCGGCAACGAGCTCGCCAACGCGCTTGGCTTTGGCTTTCTTGTCGCCTTCGAATGCACGAAGATCGGCTTCCAGTGTGGACGCGCTCGCTACGGTCAGGCCCTTGGTGTCATCGACAACCTGGACGAATACGTGGCGTGCGGAACGGTTGACGACCAGACGAGGACGTACAGCCGTACCGGAGATGCGCTTGCGGATACGAAGCTGGCGGCGGCTGCGCGAAGCAGACTTGCTCTTGTTCGTACGCTTCTTGTTAATTGAGATGGCCATGGTTACTTACCAGCCTTTCCGACCTTGCGGCGGATGACTTCGCCTGCGTAGCGGATGCCCTTGCCCTTGTACGGGTCAGGCTTCCGCAGCTTGCGAATGTTGGCAGCAACCTCGCCGACCTGCTGCTTGTTGATACCTGAAACAGAGAGCTTGGTCGGGGTCTCAACTGCAAAGGTGATGCCGTCCGGTGCTGAAACGTTTACCGGGTGGCTGTAGCCGAGAGCGAACTCAAGGTCAGATCCCTTGGCCTGAACGCGGTAACCAGTACCAACGATTTCAAGCTTCTTCTCGTAGCCCGTGGTTACGCCCTCGATCATGTTGGAGATCAGGGTGCGGGTCAGGCCGTGGAGTGAACGGGAGGCGCGCTCGTCGTTCGGGCGGGCGACAGTCAGGGTGTCTGCATCCAGGGAAACCTCGATCGGGCTGGCCACAGTGTGGTTCAGCTCGCCTTTGGTGCCCTTGACGCTGACGACAGAGCCGTCAACCTTGACCTCAACGCCGGCGGGAACGGTGATGGGGAGACGTCCAATACGTGACATTATTCTCTTCCTTTCCCGTTACCAGACGTAGGCGAGGACTTCGCCGCCCACGCCCTTCTTGCCGGCTTGCTTATCAGTCAAGAGGCCGGAAGAGGTGGACAGGATTGCGACACCCAGGCCACCGAGCACGTGCGGGAGGTTGGTGGACTTTGCGTAAACGCGCAGTCCCGGCTTGGAAATACGGCGAACGCCAGCGATTGAACGCTCGCGGTTCGGTCCGAACTTGAGCTCGAGGGTCAGCTTCTTGCCAACCTCCGCGTCTTCTTCTTTCCAGGAGGCGATGTAACCTTCAGCCTTCAGGATGTCGGCAACGCGTGCCTTGAGCTTGCTGTACGGCATGGACACGGAATCGTGGTATGCCGAGTTTGCATTGCGCAGACGCGTAAGCATGTCTGCGACAGGATCTGTCATTGTCATGGTGGGCTCTTGCCCTTCCTCATAACGGTTTCCTCGGTGCACCTGGCGCAGTTGCCTGCGCGCGGCAGCCCCGAAGGACCTGTTACGTAGTTAGATTAGTCTTCGGCCTTGAACGGGAAACCAAGCGCCTTAAGCAGCGCGCGGCCTTCGTCATCGGTCTTGGCAGTGGTTACGACGGTGATGTCCATGCCACGAACGCGGTCAATGGAGTCCTGGTCGATTTCGTGGAACATAACCTGCTCGGTCAGACCGAAGGTGTAGTTGCCGTTGCCATCGAACTGCTTGCCACTGAGGCCGCGGAAGTCGCGGATACGGGGCAGAGCCAGCGTGACCAGACGGTCCAGGAATTCCCACATGCGGTCTCCACGCAGGGTAGCGTGTGCGCCGATGGGCATGCCTTCGCGCAGCTTGAACTGTGCGATCGACTTGCGGGCCTTGGTTACCTGCGGCTTCTGGCCGGTGATCAGGGTCAGATCGCGGACAGCGCCGTCGATCAGCTTGGAGTCCTTGGCGGCATCTCCAACACCCATGTTCACAACGACCTTCACCAGGCGGGGAACCTGGTTGACGTTGCTGTACTTGAATTCCTCAACGAGCGTGCTCTTGATGGAATCGGCGTACTTGGTCTTCAGACGAGGAACGATCTTCGCTGCCGGAGTCTCGAGAGTCTCAGTCATTAGATGTCCTTCCCGGAGCTCTTAGCCACGCGGACACGCACGTCCCGCTTCACGCCATTGCGCTCAACGGTCTCGGTGCGGAAACCGACGCGGGTGGGCTTCTTGGTGGACGGGTCAACCAGAGCCACGTTGGAGATGTGGATCGTGGCTTCAACAACCTCGATGCCACCGGTCTTGGTGCCGCGCTGCGACTGACCGACCTTGGTGTGCTTGGTTACGCGGTTAATGCCTTCAACCAACACGCGGTTGGTCTCGGGGAATACGCGCAGAACCTTGCCCTGCTTGCCTTTGTCGCCGCCGCGCTCAGCCTTGGCGCCAGTGATGACCTGAACCAGGTCACCCTTTTTGATCTTAGCCATGGACTAAAGCACCTCCGGAGCCAGAGAAACGATCTTCATGAACTTCTTGTCACGGAGTTCACGACCAACCGGTCCGAAGATGCGGGTACCGCGGGGGTCACCGTCAGCCTTCAGGATCACAGCTGCGTTCTCGTCAAACTTGATATAGGAACCATCCGCACGGCGGCGTTCCTTCTTGGTACGGACGATGACTGCCTTAACAACATCGCCCTTCTTTACGTTGCCGCCCGGAATTGCATCCTTGACGGTAGCGACGATGACGTCGCCAATGCCTGCGTAGCGACGGCCAGATCCACCGAGAACGCGAATGGTAAGGATTTCCTTAGCACCCGTGTTGTCGGCGACCTTGAGTCGCGACTCCTGCTGAATCACTGTCTACTCCTTGCGTCGCGCGGGTTCTCAGACCGAAAATCTTCCTACGGAATGAGCCTTGCGGAACGGTTGATCGGGGTGTCTCTTGACCTGCCTGGATTTTGCCAGACCAGGCCTAAACTCCCGTGCCAAAAACATTTGCTTCCCAGACGGATCCGGACAGGTCCGAAGCCTTAGGGGGCACTATGCCGTGGCACGATTGTTTACGAGGTAAATGACGGCGCACGAACGGCGCCATACAAACTCAATATCCTAGCACAGCCGGGCCCACCCCATATCACAGAGCAGCGGCCCCTGCCCAACCTGCTGGCGCCACTCCCCCAAGACGCTCCGGCAGTTCCTGCGCCACTCCCCCACCCCCGTCCCCCGGGCGCCGCGCCCCGCAAACCCGGCCCGCCGCCGTCGGACGCTCTCTCACTAGATGCGCCTTTTCCACGCACGCTCTCTCACTAGATGCGCCTTTTCCACCAGCGCTCTCTCACTCGCCTCAAGAAAGTGAGAGAGCCCCTCTCCGTCAGGCTGGTTGTGAGTCATTCATTACCTGTTGATTTAAGGAGCCGGCGATGCCTGTTGATAACAAGG